>CAZIBB010000008.1:0-26497 GCA_964537075.1 uncultured Bdellovibrionales bacterium
GTTCAATGGTAGGACAATGGTTTGTGGTACCATGAATCAGGGTTCGATTCCCTGTAGTCACCCCAATGTATATCTTTTTTTGTCCCTTTTTTGATTTGACAGATTCTTGTTTTTTCTCTGGGGAGGACTATACTGAAGAGGGATTAATTAATCAAGGTAATAAAGAATACTATGATGGGAAAGAAATGCATGCCGATGGAGCATGGACCGAGGGTGCTGCTCGCACTTTTGTTCATCGTTGGCGGGTTTTCGTTCGCGACGAATTTTTCGGGGACGGTGGAGTATATAGGAATGGGTCTCGCTCCATGGGGGCTCGGGAGTTTCGCTTTTGTAGCGACGATTGTCGCGATTGTGTTGAAGCTCGGTGGTGGATTGATGCTTATGTTCAATCATCGAACAAGTACAGCTGCCTGGATGCTTATCGCATTTACGGTGCTTGCAACATTGACGTATCACATGAGTTGGGGTGGAGATGCCGGACAGATGCAAATGACGCAATTCTTGAAGAACCTTGCCATTATCGGTGGGCTTCTCATGTTCGCGCACTGCCCATGCCCATCTTGCAAAGAAGATTGCAAGGAAGGTGGATGCTGTGGTGGCAATTGCGAGACGAAGAATTAAGAAAGAATCAAGAATTTGGAATCAAGAATCAAGAAAAAACTCTCGGAATATTTCCGAGAGTTTTTTTGTCATTCCCGTGACGACGGGAATCCAGGCTCCATTTGCTTCGTAAAGAGGTAAATAAATGTTCGTGACACTTGATCCCCGACTTCTCGGGGATGACAAATTGCAGATTTTCAGAAGAGATAAAACATTTGATTTTTCTCCAGCCTTGTCCTACGGAGGCTCCGCGCGATAAGAATCACTAGAAATTCTCGACACCCAAAGAGGACAGAAGCTCCCACTGGAGGAAGCGAAGCGCCTTGGGAGATTCCATAAGGGTGTCGAAGAATTTCTCGATGCTTGTCGCAGGAGAGAGGTTCTTTTGCTTACTTTTCTTTTGCGGTCAAAGAAAAGTGAGAAGACAGATTAAAAGAAGGATTGAAACAGCGGTTGCACCGCTGAGACCAGCGGAACGACCGCTCTCGCAAAAAAGAAAAAGTGATTGTGAGAAAGTAAAAAGACCCGGAGCTGTTTAGCTTGTGGGTCTTTATCGACGGAGCCAGTCGATGAGGCGTGAGGAGAATCGCTGGCTGACAGCGCCTTTTCCTTTGAATTCCCATCACATTTGGCCTGGTTGGCCGGTAACACTGCAGACAGCCCTGATGCTGCGCAGTGTGCGAGGTTTTGATTCTCGCTGCTTGATGCGGTGGCCGATGATGGGGGCGTCCTCTTACTTCCTACTCGCGGGGCAGAGGATTCTCGCGAGGAGCCTGAAAGGAGAGAAATATCACTTTTCAGGGAGACGTTCTCCGGACAAGCGATTTGGACAAAAAAGTTTGATCATCTGGGATCCTGAGAACTCGTTGTCTTCAAAAAATAGTGTGACGAGATTTCTTGGTCCGATATGATGCGAAAAGATTCTATCCAAATCGCCGATCCGGAAATGCGTGAGCATCTCGGTATCGACTAAAAGTACTGAGACATAGTATACTCCTAAAAATTGATTTTGTCAATGGTTCGTAGCGGTGTGGCGCGGAGTTTTCCCTCAGAATCAACTCTTTTTTTTGTACGCTTTCCACTGTTTGACGGTCCAGTCTTTTGGTTTTTCGGTTAGAATGGATTCCTGACCTGGATGGGGAAAGAGGGATTCGGGAGCATATCTGCTCTTGAAGTCGCTTCGATACATGAGCTCACCTAATGATGTTTTCACGATTTGCCCGAGAGTGGTGCGCAATCCGCCGTTCTCGAGTCGTTCGGTTACGTATGGACCATCAACCTCAGTCTTTCGACCATCGGAGGTGCCATAAAATTGGAAAATAAATTTCGTTCCTTCGATTTTTCCTTGGATGAGGATATGCCCCGGTGTGTTATTTTTGAATTTGAGATCGGGCTTGGGAATATAAATAGTGGCATCCATGCCGATCGGCTTGTAGTATGAAACAGCATAAGCATGATTGCGACGCTCGGTAATCGGCAGTCCGCTATACAGCGCGGCGCGGAACATAGTTGTAGAGACCTGACAGATGCCGCCACCGAATTCCGGGAGAGTCTCATTGTTTTTAATCACAAGTTCTGGAAGGTATCCGTGTTCGCCATCAACCTCGCCCAGGTAGTCGACGAAAGAAAATTCTTCGCCTGGTTTTATGAGGAGGCCGTGAAATTGCTCCATACCTTTGGTGAAATTATGAATGCGATTTTTCGGGGATCCCTTGAAGTCGGTCTCGCCCTCGCCGATGAGTTCGTTGATGCCGAGAGAGGAGGGATCTCCTGATGTGATATCGGGGGCAATCTCACGTATGACGAGGGTCACGGTTCGACTTCTCGTATCGGGAAATTCCGTGAGCGCCCTTCGTATGTTTTCGGCGTTTTGATTGATGTCGATGGTTTGTCCGTTTTTCCCCAGGCTGAAAAGCTTCACCTTCCCGTTATCTATGGTGAAAGCCGGATTAACCGCTTCTTGGTAGAAGGTATCTTTGAGCGTTTCGAGATAGCCATTGATGGCATTTTCATCGGGCAGTGCTACGAAGGACTGTGTGATCGTTCCTCTCGCATGTCTTGAGAGAGCGAAAGTGCAATAGAACGGATTTCCTGTCGGGCAGTATTTCGTATTTTCGATTTCCGAAGAAAAAGGTGAGAGAGGGGAGAGCGCCATCTCGTAACGGATGAAAGTTTTGAGTGTCTTCGTGTCAACCGTTATTTTCTGGTCGGATGTTTCGAGCGTGAGGGAATCCGGTCCGAAAGAGGCGAGGGATGTTTTTGACAGAATAAAAAAGACCGAAAGAATCATTCCGATACTGAGAATGGACTTCATGATGATTTCTCGGTGAGCAGGCATAGGAAATGGAGAGGTACACAAGAAACCGACCTGTTTTAAGAAAGAGGCCGGTTCCATAAATCTGTAAAATGGAAGTTTAGAAACCTCGGACCTGGATTTTCTTTATCTTGGTGGTGTCGGCCTTTGGAAGTCGGATGGTGAGGATGCCGTTTTTGAGTGAGGCATCGACTTTGTCCGGAATGACGTCTACCGGGAGCAGAACCGAACGGGAAAAAGATCCCCAATAGCATTCCTGATAGTAGTAGTTTCCGTTGTCGACGATTTCCTCGTTTTTTCGTTCGCCCTTGACGGTGACCATGTCATTGTTAATGGTGACATCGAGGTCTTCCGGTTTGACACCCGCGATGGTTGATTTGATGACGATATCATTATCAGTCTGATAGACATCGATAGTAAGTTGTCCTTCACCATCACTTTCCGAATCATTGGAACGCGATGCGGGCGTTGGAGCGAACCAGCTATCATTTCGTCTTGGTTCATCCTGTGGTGCGGCATGCGTACGAGTGATAAGTTCGGTTTCTTCGGTTTCGGTATAGACGGAAACCGGCTCATGCGACATCGTCTGTTCATCAAGTTTTTTTGCCCCAGTAATGCGCTCGAAAAAAGATGATTTTTCTTTGGTAGTCATAGGATTGTATTTAATCGGATTTCCTCTTCATTATACGGGAGGTGGGGATGTGGCGCAAGTGGCTTTCTTTGACCTATTGGATGAACACAAAAAAGTTATACAGGGCATGGAGAGCGAAAGAAAAGATGAAAAGAGAGAAGGCTGAGAGAGGCTTTTTTTTCAGGAACAAAAGAAGAGCACTTGAAAGGCAAAGGGCAGAGATGATGTGGATGATGATAGCGGTATTGAAGGCGATGAGGTTTGTCGCGAGACCGCTTGATTCGGCGATGATGGTTTCCGGGATGGCGAAGCCGAGTCCGAATATGCCGGCTGCGGAGAAAAAAGCTGGAGAAAATTTTTGAGGAAGAAACTCGCGTCCTTTCCAGAGGAGGCCGAATTTCAACGTTTCTTCAATGATTGGGACAATGAGCGCGAGAATGGTGATGGATTGGCTTGGAGAAAATGAAAAGAGCATGAGCTCGGCGAGGAGCGAGATGACGGCTGCGAGAACGCCGAGAAAGAAGAATCGGAGAAACATATACGAGGAAGAGATTAGAGGTGAGAGAATAGAGTTTAGATAAAGAGACTGGGATGGGAATTTAAAGAAGGGAGGCGAGATGGGACTTGGAGAGAGCGACCTGGTGTTTCGTATCGGTGAGTTTTTTCTTTTCCGTTTCGATGATTTCCGGCTTGGCGCGTTCGATGAAGTTTTGATTTCCGAGCTTCGCTTCAAGCGAGGTAATATATTTTTCCTTGTCGGTGATTTCTTTTTCGAGACGCTTTTTTTCGGCTTCGAAATCAACGATACCATAAAGTTCGATGAAAGCATTAAGAAGTCCTGATTGAATATGTGCTCCAGAATTTGAAATTTCTTTTGGATCAACAATTTTTTCGATACGAGCAAGTCGCATGAAAACATCCTTATTTTCATCAAGGATACGAGCATCAGAATTTTCAGCGGCAACTATAAGTTTTTGTGCTGGCTCAATGCGATAGGTCGTTCGAAGGGATCTAATAGCAGTGATGAGTCCAATGACAAGCTGGAATCTTTGAGCTCTATCACTTGCAAAGTCCATACCGTCTTTGGTTGGCCATTTCTCAATCATGAGAAGATTTTTCTTAGCATAGCCGAATGTTTCCCAGATCGCTTCTGTGACGAAGGGGATGAATGGATTCCACAATATGAGGAGTGTTTTGAAAACATGATGGAGTACGACATCATTTTTCTCTACTTTGTGAATTTCCACATACCAGTCGGCGAATTCATTCCAGGTGAAATCGCGGAGTTTTTCCCCCGCGAGTGAGAGCTGATAGTTCTCCAAGAGCCGTGTCACTTCTTCGATGGTTTCTTGCAATCGAGAGAGTATCCAGTGATCAGCATCGCTGTTTTCTTGTTCCCTGCTCCCTGCTCTCTGCTCCCTATTTTCTGTTCCTTGCTCATTGTTCCCTGCTCCCTGATGGATGTATCGGCCTATATTCCACAATTTATTCGCAAAGTTTCGAAAAGTTTCGATTTTCTCTTCGTAGAGACGGAAATCAAGTCCGGGGGTCGTTCCAAGGGTGAGGCTGAGCCGCACGGCATCGGCTCCGAATTTCTCGATCATTTCGAGAACATCGACACCATTGCCTTTCGATTTGGACATTTTCTGTCCTTCCTTGTCGCGGACAAGCCCGGTGAAATAGAGGTGTTTAAATGGAGCTTCACCTGTCGTGTAGAGCCCAAACATCAGCATGCGTGATGCCCAGAAGAATAGGAGATCCCGACCCATGATCATCATGTCGGTCGGATAAAATAGTTTCGCATCGTCTCCCTCGGGGAATCCGAGTGTGGTATACGGCCACTGTCCGGATGAAAACCAGGTGTCGAGCGTATCCTGATCCTGCTCGACTTCACCGTCGCAATGCGGACATGTTTCAATTTTTTCAATTGAAACAATCGGCTCTTGGCATTCTTTGGAAATTCCCTGTTTACAGTAGTAAACGGGGATTTGGTGTCCCCACCAAATCTGCCGTGATATGCACCAGTCATGGAGATTCCCGATCCATTGGATCATCTGATCCTTCATGGCTTCTGGGTGGAATATGATGTTATCGGAGCGGAGTGCCTCGAGGGTTTTCTGCTTGATGGAATATTTCGGTGCATCGACGTTGACGAACCATTGTTTGGACACGAGCGGTTCGATGGCGGTTTTGCATCGCTCACATTGGGAGAGATTGATCGTATGGTTATCTTCCTTTTCGATGAGGTTTTGTTCCGCGAGGTCGGCGAGAATTTTTTCGCGCGCGTCTTTGGTGGAGAGCTTTGCGTATGTGCCAAAAGCTTCGCCGATATGGGCATCTTTTTCGATTACCTGAATCGCTTCGAGCGAATGCGTCTTTCCGATTTCCCAGTCGAGCGGATCATGAGCGGGGGTGATCTTGACCGCGCCGGTACCGAAGGTAGGGTCGATACGATCGTCAGCGATTACCTGGATTTCACGATTTGTCAGGGGTAGGAGGACAGTTTTTCCGATGAGGTCAATATAGCGTTCATCAGTCGGATGTACGGCGACCGCGGTATCGCCGAGCATGGTTTCAGGGCGGGTCGTCGCGACTACGATGAAGTCATTGGAATCTTTAGGATCCTTGATTGGATATTTGATGAAAAAAAGCTTTCCTGGAATTTCCCGGTGAATAACCTCGATGTCGGAGAGAGCAGTGGCGCAGCGCGGACACCAATTGGTAATGCGTTCGCCTCGATAGATCATGCTATCCTCGTACATCTTCACGAAGGTTTCTGTGGCGCGTTTGGAGACTTCCGGATCAAGCGTGAATTTCTCGCGCGACCAATCGGCCGCGAGCCCGATCCTTTTTTCCTGTGAGCGCATATATTCCGCGCGATCCATGCAGAACATATAGCTCTCTTCGAAGAATTTTTCCCGACCCAGTTCGTAGCGATTAATGTTCCGTTCCGCCTTGAGTTTCTTTTCGAAGACCACCTGTGTCTGGATTCCAGCGTGATCTTTGCCAGGAAGGAGAAGAACCTTTTTCCCCTTCATGCGTTCGAATCGGCCGAAAATATCCATGACCGTATAGCCCGAAGCATGCCCGAGATGGAGTTCGCCATTGGCATTCGGCGGGGGAAGAATGTTGGAGTACCGTTCCTCTGATGACGTGTTATCTGGGTTGAAAAATCCGCCCTCTTCCCACTTGGCATAGAGTTTGTCTTCCCAGTCTTTTGGGGTATAGATTTTCGGGATTTCCTGGTCTGGCATATTATATCCACTCTATCATGAAAAAGCCCTCTATTTCAAGGAAAAGAAAAGCAGAACAAAGGTATTTCTTTAGAGATTTGAAAGTGTGAGGCTGGCACTTGCTTCGAGGG
Organism: uncultured Bdellovibrionales bacterium; assembly: GCA_964537075.1. GTDB lineage: Bacteria > Patescibacteriota > Minisyncoccia > Moranbacterales > UBA1568 > CAYTED01. The sequence goes on from CAZIBB010000008.1 coordinate 6,910, forward strand.
TCTGCCAATTTGTATCGAGTGATTTCCTTTGTTCCCCGCTCATGCGTTCATATCGATAGGCGGCAGCAGCACCGATCATGGCGGCATTGTCGAGAGAGTGGGAGAGCTCAGGCATGGAGAATTGTACAAACAGCGGAGAGACCGCTGCAGAAACAGCGGTCTCTCCGCTGTTTGTGGTGTCGATCATGTTATGTAATTGATTACGTAATCGTACATTCGCCGAAACACCGCCGGCAATGACGAAGGTCTTCGGTCGGAATTCCATGATGGCCTGTTTGGACTTTTCGACGAGCACATCAACGACCGCTTCTTGGAATTCATGACAGACTTCATTGATAAAAGTTTCATCTTGTATTTTATCCTCGTTTTTTTTGAGAAAGTACAATACCGAAGTTTTCAATCCGGAGAAAGAAAATTGATAATTCCCACTTTTTATCATCGGACGTGGGAATTTTACCAGGCTGTCGTCCTCGGGCTTGACCCGGGGATCCAGAGAGTTTTGTGGAACCTGCCTGCCTGCCGGTAGGCAGGGATTCCCTCCGCCAGCTGGCGGATCGGGAATGACAATTGGTGGTTTCGCGTTTCTAAAATTATCGGCGCGTTTCGCGACGATGGGACCGCCAGGATAGGCGAGTCCGAGCATGCGAGCAACCTTGTCGAACGCTTCGCCGACGGCATCATCTTCTGTCTCACCGAGAATCTCATATTGGAAATGATCCCGCATGAGTACGAGCTGGGTATGCCCACCAGAAACAACGAGAGCTATCAATGGAAATGTGTCTCCATCAACTTGTTTGGTTTTTGTGATCTGTGTTTTGGAGTTTTCGCTCATTTTATCTTGGATAAAATTAGCGTATATATGTCCCTCGATATGGTGTATACCCATGAGCGGTTTCTTCCAAATAAGAGAAAGTGTTTTAGCAGCGGACACGCCAATCAGGAGCGCAGGGATGAGTCCGGGGCCACTGGTGACCGCGATGAGATCGATATCGTCTGAAGTAAGATTTGCTTCCCTGAGTGTCGCATCGAGGACGGGTGTGATATTTTCGATATGCATTCGTGCGGCGAGCTGAGGGACAACCCCGCCGAATTTCGCGTGCATATCCGCCTGTGAGGAAACGACATTGGCAAGGAGAATAGGTGTGCCATCCTTCATCTCGAGAATGGCGGCTGCAGTTTCATCACAGGATGTTTCGATGGAGAGGATACGCATAACGTGGATATTGGATATTTGATACTAGATATTGGATTCCGAGGGAAGTGATATGGGAAGTATAAGGTATGGAGTATAAAGTATAAAGGGAAGGAAAAAGGGAGCAACGTAGCAATGCCACGCGCCCCCCCGTACAACAGATTCAATCTCACGAAATGAAACATTCACCGGATTTGGAATGTCTCGTTTTCAGTCTCAGGGCCCTATTTCAAGGTTGGCTCGGCGGCAACTGGCGTCACCGTTTCACAGCCTCAAGCCTATCCTACACAAAGACCTATTTTCACTTGACCAGACAGGGGATGGTTTGGACGTTGGCACCCAATATCCCAGCGCTTTCGCGACGACTGTCTGTTGTTATCATCTGCCTTGAGAGGGTAGGGGATGGAGCATGCCTTGTCAATGAGTAAACTCTTGCCAAAATGACACTTTATGCTATGCTGTGAAAGCAGTGTCTCGCTGTTTTTTTGTTGTGTTTCGTTTGTTTTGGTAAAAAAGGCCCTATCGTCTATCGGTTAGGACGCCAGGTTTTCATCCTGGTAAGAGGGGTTCGACTCCCCTTAGGGCTACAGTACAATGAAAACCTCCGGATTATATCCGGAGGTTTTCATTTTTTAGTACTAATGGGAGTCGAAGGGTGTGAGTAGAAAGCGAGCGAGCATAGCTTTCTGTGTGTAGCGCCCCGGCTTTTCGTCGGAGCGAAAAGGACTCCCCTTGGGGCTACCAACAATTGAGAGCGAGCGATTATTCATCGCTGCCCCGAGCAACGAAGCTGTTAGTAAACAGTAATCCCGTAGTGATATATACTACATATGGTACATTTTTTTTATTTTATGACACAATGTCATTGACATTATTTACTTTAGTGTTCCAGTAGCAGGCTTGCAGAGCGGGTATTTGACAGTATGATAAGGCCTTTCCTATTATAGAGTGTAGAAAATAAAAGTCGGATGAAAGCTTTCAAGTTTTCCAGGAGTTTGACCCATCCCTACGAGGAATGGAAGCACTTGCTGGCGGATAATCAACCTAAGAGCAGCTACTACTGATCATTAGTGCGGATACCCTCCCAGGAAGTCTCTTTTGAGCCCTGGTTTAGGTGTCCGCTTTTCTTTTTGACTGGTTTGAGTATATGTTTTTTGACAACTGATTTCGGTTAGGGTTTGGTGGGCTTAGGAAATGTATGATCAAGGAGTTAAATGATGCTGGTGCGCAGTACTGTTTTCCAATTGATGGTTGGCTGTGCTGTAACTACACGAAAAGGAAGACGAAGAGCGGTATCAAAGCAATTTTCCCTGACACCGCAAATTATATGCGGTTTCTCATGGGAAAGAAGTGGAAAAAACGCCCTCGAAAGAATTTGACCCCTCCGGATATTGGAGTGGTAAATGCAGTTGCAGATATAATTAATTTGAAAAATGAAAAAGCCCCCACAGTTCAAGGTAAAGGGCTTTCTCATTTGAAATAAATATAAGTTCGCCATTCACTAACCGAAGTCAGTTTTGAGCGAATATATTCCTGCTGGTTTTTTTAATACCTTCAGGAGGCTGAATGTGTGGGTCTGTGGTGAAACTGGTAGACACGGTGATCTCCAAAATCATTTGCTTCCCGGCATTACGGGTTCGAATCCCGTCAGGCTCACCCATTCATTCTTCTGAAAATATTTTTAGGGAACAAAAAAACGTGACTAAACAAATTAGCACGTAATGAGTGCTCCGTCAATACCCTCAATTTTTATTTGTATTGTTCTCATTTCTTTTTTGATTTAAGTAACCTTCAAAAGAAAAGTAGTATTTCTATTGTAGAGCATGTATGAAAATGTGCCAATAAAAAATAGGATATTTACTTTAAATAAAGGATTTCTTATTTCACCTCTATTTGATTACTCCGGCAAATAGTGGCGTAGGTGTAGGCGCTTGGACGGATGATGCGTTTCTGTGTCGTGCGGTCGACTGAGATGAGGCCGAAGCGGAGCCAGTAGCCTTTGTCCCATTCGAAGTTGTCGAGGAGTGACCAGTAGAGGTATCCTCGCACATCCACCCCAGAGGTCATGGCGCGGTGCATGGCGATGACGGATTTCTCTATCCACTCCTCACGCATTAAATCCTTGGCATCGGCGAGGCCGTTTTCGGTAATATAGATCGGTTTTTTATATTTTCTCAAATCCATGAGCGCCTGATAGAGTGATTCAGGATGGAATTCCCAGCCGAAATCCGTGACGCGCTTGTTTTTGTTTTTTCCTAAGCCGTTGTTGATGACATTTCGATTGTAGAAATTGAGGCCGATGAAATCCTGATGATCTTTTATTTTGTTCAAAAACCATTCATTCCAAAAATAGTGTCCGATTTTTTTGAGCGTGTTGTTGATAATGGTATCGCTCGCGACTTCGAAAACGACTTGATGTTTGGCAATGCCGATTTCCGAGTCGGTGTCGTATTTTTTGATCGTCTTGTAGGCGAGCTGATGCGCTTTGATGAGATTCTTCAATACATGATAGTAGGTGAAGATATTTTTTTTCTGAGGAGGCCAGACACCTTTCATATAGGCATGTGAGGCGACGACTTCGGGTTCATTCAAGGTGATCCAGAACTTTACTTCCCGACCGAGCGCCTTCACGATGGCTTCGGTATAGCGATCGAAATATGTCGGGAAATCCGGATGTTCGATTCCGCCCCTTTCGGCGAGCCAGACAGGAATCGTCCAGTGCCAGAGTGTGACGAATGGCTCGATGTTTCGTTTGCGGAGCGCGAGAATGACTTGTCGGTAATGTTCGATTTCATTTTGGTCGAAAACACCTTCTTCGGGTTCGATGCGAGACCATTCGATGCTGAAGCGATGAGCATTGTGTCCGAGGGATTGTGCGAGATTAAAATCCTCCTCAAAGCGTGCATAATGATCGCAGGCGCCGCCGGAAATATAATTTTTGGGTTCTTCAGCGAGGCGCCGTGAAAATTCCCATGAGGGGAGGTGCGAAAAATGCCGCGCTGACTCTCTCGCCAGCCGGACGGAGTTTTTCTTTTCCCAGTCGGACCAATCATTGTGATTGCCGCCCTCGACTTGATGCGAGGACGTCGCGGCGCCCCAGTAGAATTTTTTCGGAAATTGTAGTGTTTTTTTTATGAGAGTATCCATGCCTGCAGTATACAGAATTTTCGAAGTGTTGAGTATCGGCAAAGCAAAGCACAGAACAGAAAACACAAAAACCAGACAAAACATAAAAAACTTTTAGGTATGTTTTGATGTTTGAAGATTGTGTTTTGTTTGGTATTTTGTGTTCTGGACTTCTGTGTTTTATGAATGGTGGACAAAAGGCTCTTTTTAGGGTATTTTAAACCTTACAAGGCCATATTTTGTTTGGTTTTTGTTCCGCCAGCTGGCGGATTGTAAATTGTGTTTTCTCTCGCTTTGTAGAGCCATATGGATTCGAATTTTCATTTTCCTGACCCGAAAACAACCATTCCGAGAGAACGATTCGTACAACGAATACTGGAGATGGTACCGGGGACACTTTCCTGGACGACATTGCTTGGCATGCTCGCTCTTTCTTTTCTCCAGCCGGTCGTGGCGGCTGTTTTTGTCATTATTTTCGATATCTACTGGATTTATCGGACGATTTTCGTTTCGTATTATTCGCTCAAGGGGCACTTCACTCTGCGTGAGGGGAAGAAAATCAATTGGTGGGAGCGGTGTCAGAATATCGAGAAACCGGCCGTGTATGCCGAGATGATCCGGGATCGGATGAGACAGTATCGTGAAGCGCTCGCCGAAATACCTTTTTTTCAATTTCGTGACCATTTCGTTTTGAGAAAGTGGATACGACAAACGAAAACACATTTGAAAGAAGTGGAGGCACTTATTCCGATTCAGGAAGAGATACTCGATTGGAGACAGATCATACATGTCGTCCTCCTTCCGACCGCAGGGGAGTCGGCGGAGATTATCGAGCCGGCGATTCAGTCGCTCCTCGACGTGAACTTTCCCAAAGAACAGATGATTGTCGTTCTCGCGACGGAAGAGCGGGAAAATCCGGAGACGCGCCTCTCAAAGGTGGAATATCTCAAGAAAAAATTCGAGGGAAAATTCAGGGACTTCATCGTGACGACGCATATCGTCGCGGCCGGGGAGATGAAATGCAAGGCATCGAATGCCGCTTTCGCCGCGCGGTATCTCATGGGATATTTCGACGAACGGCATATTGACTATAAGCGAGTGCTCTTCTCGAATTTCGATTGCGATACCGTGGCACATCCGGAATATTTCGCGGCGCTCACCTATGCGTTCATCACCGATCCCAAGCGTTTGCAGCGGGCGTATCAGCCGATACCGGTGTACCACAACAATCTGTGGGATACCAATGCTTTCGTGCGGCTTGCGGTGACCGGTTCGTCATTCTGGCATCTGTATCAGAGCACGCGGCGCGAGATGGTGACATTCTCTTCGCATTCGGAGTCATTCGATACGCTTGTACGTGTCGGATTTTGGCCACTCAATATGATCAGTGAGGACTCGGTCATTTATTGGAAGTGTCTCTCATATTTCGACGGGGACTATGAGGTGAAGCCGATTCACCTTCCAGTGTCGCTCGATGCGGTGCTCGCCGATACGTATGGAAAGACGATTCAAAATCAGTATAAGCAGCTCCGTCGCTGGGCCTATGGGATCGAGAATTGGCCGGTCACCATGCGGGCGATCTGGCCGAATCCTAGGGTGCCATGGAAGGCGAAGCTCCGTGTCTCATTCGAGATGCTCGAAGGACATCATTCCTGGGCGACGACATCGTTTATCCTCGCATTCCTCGGGTGGTTGCCACTCGTCCTCGGTGGAGAGGCATTTCGTGAAGGACTCTTGGCGCATAATCTTCCGCTTGTGACGCAGACGCTCATGACGCTCGCGATGATGGGCATGATGGTATCGGTACCGCTCTCCATGGTGTCGCTTCCGCCCAAGCCGAAGAGGTATCATTGGAGTCGCTACTCGCTCATGTTCTTCCAGTGGATACTCGCACCGCTTGTCGCGTTTCTTTCTGCAGTGCCGGCGCTCGACTCGCAGACACGCATTCTTTTCGGTAAGTATTTCGGTGAATTTTGGGTGACGGAGAAGGTGAGGAGGAAATAGTAATCAAGGAACAGTGAACAAGGAACAAAGAACAGAATATTCTCAACGGTCGTTCCTCTTTTTGATCCGCCAGCTGGCGGAGTCCGCTGAGGAATATTTTCTATAGGTTTATGAAAAGATTTTTACAAGCGAAGAAAAACGTCGGATTTATCTTTCGGCATATCCTTGATCACCATCGGGGAATATTTTTTGCGACGCTTTTCTGTTTCTTACTTGAGTCATTTTTGGTATATTCCCAGCCGTATCTTTTCTCACGATTGTTTCAGCAGTCGATTTTGGAATCATTCTCGTGGCGGGAATTATGGAGTGACAGCGCTCTTCTCCTTTTGGCGATGATGATGGGTGTCGTCGTTGAGGCATTCGCGGTCCGGCTCGATATCGATTTTCTCACACGCCTCGGGAAGACGCTTATGCAACAGGTTTATCGCAAGCTTCTCTATTTCGACATCACCCTACATGAGAACGAATCGTCGGGAAAGTACCTCGGCAAGACGCGCCGTTCGGTTGATAAGATGATCAGCGGCATTGATATGCTCCTCTATCAGTTCTTCCCAGCCTTCTTCGAGGTATTTTTCGTGCACATCGTTTTTTTCTACTATTCGTTTCAGGGAGGACTTCTCCTCTCGCTCACGTTTTTTCTTCTCATCTCTTTCGCTTTCTTTGTGAGCTATTTTTTGAATCAGATTTTCAGAGCGGCCTTCGATCAGGAAAATAAAATCTCCGCCTTTTTCGTCGAGAGTCTGAGTCTGATTCGAACGATCCGATTTTTTTCCAAGGAGGATCATTTTAGCGAACGGAGCGAGGAGGAATTCGGGAAGATGGTGACGATCTGGCAGGAAAAACTCCCGCGACTGACACTCCTTCTTTGCGTGAAAAATATTTTTCTCTGGCTTCAGGGATTCCTTTTCGCTTTTTTCATCATCTGGCAGTATCGCCTCGGTGTGCTTGATACCGGCTCGGGACTGTTCCTCATTATTCTCGTCCCACTCTATATACGATCACTCGGGAGTGTGGCGCGACTGATTGATCGTATGGCGGATTTCTATGCGGGCGTGGAACAATACTGTGGCGTGATGGCGCAGGAGGAAAGAGTGGTGGATCAAAAAGAAATTCAAGTTTTACCAAATCAGGTGTCTGGAAATATCTCTTTCGATCATGTGACATTCCGATATGAGGGGACGGACGATGCGCAGTTCGAGGATTTTTCGGTGGAATTCGTCCCGGGAAAAACGACGGCCATCGTCGGATCGAGCGGTTCAGGAAAATCAACGCTCGTGAAGCTTCTCTTCCGTCTCTATGATATATCATCCGGAGCCGTGCGCCTCGACGGTACCGATATCCGGAAATTTGATCAGCGAGAATATCGCAAACTCCTCGCTATCGTCCCTCAGGAGGTGGAACTGTTCAATGCAAGTATCCGTGAGAATATTGTGCTCGGGGATGATTTTTCCGATGAGGAAGTGCTCGCGGCGCTTCGGCTCGCCGTACTGGAAGATCGGGTGAAGCAAATGGCGCATGGACTCGATACCGAGGTGGGGGAGCGTGGCGTGAAACTTTCCGGCGGAGAGAAACAGCGACTCGGTATCGCTCGGGCGCTCATTCGTCAGCCGAAAATCCTCGTCCTGGATGAGGCGACATCGAGTCTCGATACGCTTTCGGAACGATTGGTGAAGGAGGCGATTTATAATGTGGAGCATCTGGATATCACGGTCATCGTCATCGCGCATCGTCTCTCAACTATTCAGGATGCGGATGAAATTCTCGTATTCGAACGGGGGAATATCGTCGAACGTGGAACACACACGGAGCTTCTTACAAAGCAAGGGACATATGCGGCGCTTCAGGGTGAACAGATTGTGAATCTCTAGATATTTATAAAGATTGATGGGAAATGAAAATCCCGCTCCGATGTTTATCGAAGCGGGTTGGTGTGTTAGATCTCGAAAAGAGCCCCATGCATTACCGCATGTCTGACGATATTTTTTCGGAGTTCTTTCGGGAGATTGAGGAATTGCTTTTGATTCGACGTGGTCGCGATATATCCGCGAATTCCGACTTCCTTGAAATGAATGAAAAAAATAACTTTCCATTGGAGAAATTTCTCGTGCTTCTCTCTGCGATTTCTTGAGAAGAGGGAGATATGCGAGACGCCGACAAAGTATTCACGGGGTAGCCCATTTGGCGATCTTCTCGTATTGCTCAGTGAATAGCGAATGGTGTACATGAAATTCCTTTCATTTGATTGTTAAAGAATACGTAACAAAAAACCGGTCTATCAGAACCGGTGTTTATTTCATGCAAGAGATAGTGCTTAGGGCATGATGCAAAAACCGAATCTGAAAGACCGGTCACACATCATGGCATTTGTGAGAAATTGCTGTTTCATATATCTAGTATAGCGGATAGTGCAGATTAAGTGAAATTAAAATATTGAATATTTTCTCTTTTTATACTGCATACCCGATACTTTATACTTGATATCATTCTATTCCAAATGAATTCGTTCCTCGAAACGGCGGAGTTCTTCCTGGAGGAGGGGGAGGGTATCGAGTGTTGGATCTTTTTCGAGGATATTTCCCGCTTCGGTGCGTGATATTTTTACGAGCTTGATATTGGCGAGGTTTTCCATGGCAACATCGGGAAGTCCTGATTGGCGGATGCCAAAGAACGATCCTGGACCGCGAAGTCTGAGATCCTCTTCAGCGATCTCGAAACCATTATTGGTCTTTTCGAGTATTTTCAGACGGGCATTTTCCACGGAACCGTTTTCTCCCGGGAAAAGAAAACAGTAGGATTGATGTTCCCCTCGGCCGACTCGGCCACGGAATTGGTGGAGTTGTGAGAGACCGAATCGATTTGCATCCTCGATGAGTATGATGGTCGCATTCGGGATATCGATACCGACTTCGACGACGGAAGTTGCGACGAGTATGTCGTATTTTCGTTCCTTGAAATCCCGCATGACCGTCTCCTTCTCCTTCGATTTCAGCCGCCCATGGAGCAGTCCGATGGAGAGTTCGGGGAAAATATCTTTTTTCAATCGTTCACATTCGACGGTCGCGGCCTTCACATCGGCGAGTGCCTCGCTTTCTTCGACGAGAGGAAGAATCACGAATGCCTGTCTTCCTTCCTGAATATGTTTTCTGATGAATTCGTACACACGTTTTCGATCCGTATCGTTTTGCGCGATTTTCGTGATGATCGGTTTACGTAACTTCGGCATTTCATCGAGAAGAGAAAGTTCGAGATTACCGAAATAAGCGAGGGTGAGGGTTCGGGGAATCGGTGTTGCAGTCATCGCGAGAAAATGAGGGATGGCATCAGGGAGACCATCATTGATATTTCTTGCCTTATCCTGCAAATACGCACGTTGTGCGACACCAAAACGGTGCTGCTCATCGATGATGACGAGAGCGAGATTTTTGAACCGGATATCATGTTGGATGATGGCGTGCGTCCCGATGAGGATATCGATCAATCCTCCTTTGAGCGCAGCGAGGAGGGTCGCTCGTGTGACCGGTTTCCCATCGAGGAACTGATAGGCCTGAGTGAGAAGGGAAACCTTGATATTCGTATCGTGAAAAAGATTTGAGAATGTTTCATAGTGTTGACGCGCGAGCACTTCGGTCGGCGCGAGAAGCGCGCTCTGATGATTTCCTCTGGCGACACTTCCGCAGGCGATCGCGGCGACGACGGTCTTCCCTGATCCGACATCGCCGTTGAGAAGCCGATTCATCGGCTTCGGCTGGGTGAGGTCGGCGAGTATATCCGTCGCGGCTCGTCTTTGTGCAGAGGTCAATGCAAAAGGAAGTGTTTCGATGAACGGCGTCGTATCATCCTCAGCTTTCGGAAAAGGGATGGCGCGAGATGAATCCCATGAGGATTTCGTAAGGAGGACTTTCAGCTGTACGAGAAGCATTTCATCAAAGGCGAATCGTTTTTGTGCGAGTATCGCTTCTTCTTCGGTTTTCGGAAAATGAATATAGACGAGCGCGCGTGCCAGTGTCGGAAGGTGGAGTCGTTTCAGAATTTCTTCCGGGATGAAGTCAGGAAGAGTGCGAATATCTTTTTTTAGTATGCTTCCGATTTGCCAACGGAAAAACTTTGAAGTGAGTCCGGAGGTTTCGGGGTAGATGGGAACGAGACGTCCGGTATGCGTCTCATCACGCTCGGCGCGTTCGAAAGCGGGATTGGAGAAGAGGATTCCATTCTTATCGGAGGTAACTTTTCCGGACACGCGGATCTCGGTTCCTGGCCGGAGCATTTGTGCGACGAATTTCTGATTGAACCAGATACTGCGTATGGATCCGGATTCATCAGTGATCATCGCTTCCGCGAGCAGCATTTTTTTCTGAAATGTTCGTCCGGACTTGAAAGCGGAGACGATCCCGCTGATGGTCGCTCGTTCGCCGGGAATGAGATCGTGTATTTTTCGAATAGTTGAATAATCTTCGTAACGGTTGGGGAAATGAAAGAGCATATCCCTCACATTCTCTATCCCGAGCTTTTTCAGTCGGGCTGAATAATAAGGGGTAATCGATGGGATGGCGGTGAGAGAAATATCTTGAATCATAGTAATCAGAGTATACCATTTTGTCTGTCTGAGCTCATCAGGGGAATTTTCGAGTAAAAAAAAGCACCGATCGTCATGATGGACGGGGTGCAAAAGTGAATGCCGACTGTACGATCGGCTTCCACAGGGAGAAAGGAGTTTGGTTGGTGCCGTTAGCCTATTGCGAGATGTATCCCGCGATGAGGCAGGTGATGAAGCTTTCGTCGCGGTGCTTTCATGACCGTCTTCGGTTTTTTGGGTGTGGCAGGGGTTTGTTCTATCGGCTGCACAATTTCGAGGTACTCGAGTACAGCCATGAGAATTGAATCCGCCGCTTCCTTGATGGTGATGATGTATTCATGAATGGCTAGTTTCAGCCGTATTCGCTGACGATCGCAATAATTCGCGAATGCCGCGAGTAAGCGTTTTTTCTCCTTGTTGTCGAGTACCCTGATCAGCCGAATGGTTGCCGTGCCGTCCTTGATTTGTGGCAACCCTGCGATACATGGCGGAGCGTAGTATCCACCGATGCTCTTTACTACTCTACTTGTCATTTGAATCTCCCAATTGAACGAATTGCGATATCTTTCCTTTTCCCTGTGGTTTTTTAAACAACAGTTAAGATGATACCACGGGATGCGGATTGCGGCAATGGATTAAATATTGATATACTCAACTATATGAAATCAATATATTTTGAACAGGGAAAAATCGCTTATTGGAATGGCGAATATGTCCCACTTTCGGAAGTCCGCATCAGTCCGTATGATATCGGATTTCTTCGTGGATATGGCATATTTGATGTGCTTCCGGTCGTTCATGGGAAGCCGTTTCTTTGGGAACGTCATTTCGAGCGATTGTTCAATTCAGCCGAAATGCTTCATCTCAATCTTCCGGTAAAGAGTGATGGATGGAAGGAGATTCTCGACCATGTCATCAAAAAAAATACGGCATGCGAATCGATTCGGACCGTTGTGTCGGGCGGACCGAGTGCGGATTCCTATACGCCTGAGGGAACGGAGACATTTCTCGTTTTGCCGGAAACGAAAACGATATATCCCGAATCGATATACACGGAAGGGGTCAAGGTCATGACGCTTGATTTCGCACGACAGCTTTCTTCCGCGAAGATCGCGAATCATGTCTCGGCGATCAGGAACCTTCCGGAGAAAAAGAAAGCAGGAGCATTCGAGATCCTCTACGTGTCAGGAGGCGAGGTGTTTGAGGCGGCGACGAGCAATATCGCCATGGTTTCTCATGGAGTCATCGTGACGCCGATGGAGGGGATACTTCCCGGAGTGACTATGAATCACACGCTGCTCCTCGCGGAGAAATCCGGACTGAAAACGGAAAGACGAATGATCTCTTTCGAAGAATTCCTCCTGGCGGATGAAGTATTCCTCACAGCAAGCAGCAAGGAGATTGTTCCTGTTGTGCGAGTTGATGCTCATGTAATCGGAACGGGTGTTCCCGGTAAAGTGACGAAAAAACTTATGGAGATATTCGCCAATTTCGTGAAAGAATATTGATGAAAACTGAAGCGGAGTCTCATTGGACTCCGTTTTGATTTTGGCGGAGGCGGAAGGATTCGAACCTTCGATACCTTGCGGTATAACAGTTTTCAAGACTGTCTGTTTCAACCACTCACACACGCCTCCATATCACTACTCTGACATGTTTTGAAACTGTTCGTCAAATTTTTTTTCAATGGCTGTTTGTCATGGGATCGCCTCCAGTGGTATAATTTGCTTAATAGTATGGCTATCAATTTTCACCCCGACCAACAATTTTTCGAGCATGCTGATCCGCCGGTTTCCGCGCCGGATGACCGTGCGCCGTCCCCGATGATCGGGGAGATTTTTTATTCTTGGCATGCTCTGGAACATGAGCATCTCGATATCACTCCGAAGGCTTACGCTCTCGCCGGGATACTCCTCGTCGCGGTGATTCTCTATGCGATCTTTACCGATAGTCCGCTGATGGCCATCGTCTTCATTCTTGTGGGTGCGGTAGGATATCTCTCAACACAGAAACATCCGCGTATGCTGGAATTTCTCATTACTTCGAAGGGAATAATCGCGGGTAATGAACTTTTCAGTTATACCGGTATGGATTCTTTTTGGATCTTTGATGATACGGAATTTCAGCCGTTTGTGAGCTTTCATACCCCTGGGAAGCTCGCGACCCATCTCCATATCCCTCTTGGTGATACTGACCCGGAGATCATCAGGGATATTCTCTCTCAATTTCTCCCTGAACATGAACATGAGCTGGGAATAGTTGACACTCTCGGGAAAATGTTCCATATTTAGTGAGTTCTCAAGCGAGAAATAATGCGCTTGTAGCTCAGTGGATAGAGCATCTGGTTGCGGTCCAGGGGGTCGCAGGTTCGATTCCTGCCAAGCGCACATGAGTGAAACGAAATGGGAGATTGGAGTAAGCCAACTGCTTGGCTTACGTCAGGAATCGAAAGTCGGAGTGATATTTCGCTAGTAGGCGAAATCACGAGACGGGGTCGAGAAATTTTTCTCGCGACGGCAAGAAAAATATTCGTGACAGATTCCTGCCAAGCGCACCAAAACGGAGAGTGGTGAGGAAGGGGACAGTGTCTCCTTTTATCGTATAAAAGAGTCCTCGTCGTATAATGGATAAGACATCTCCCTCCGAAGGAGGAAATGCAGGTTCGATTCCTGCCGAGGGCACCATTTGACAGGTAAAAATGGTATCAGGGGTTGATTTTTTCCCGGTTTCGTGTAGACTGGAAATGTTGTAAGGATTCTTTTCGGGACGAAAAGTCGGTCGGCTTACAAGTTAATGAAGACAGTATAGTTTAGTAGAGATATGGCAAAGAAATTGTACGTTGGCAACCTCTCTTATAACACGACTGATGATAGCCTTCGCGCTGCTTTCGAGCAGGTCTGCCCGGTAGATTCGTCGAGTGTCGTTATCGACCGGATGACGGGCCGCTCACGCGGTTTCGGATTCGTGGAAGTAGCGGATGATAAGGTGGATGCAGCGGTCGATTTTTGGAACGGAAAGGAACTCGACGGACGCAAGCTCGTAGTCAACGAAGCTCGCCCACTCGCCGAGCGCCCACCGCGCCGAGATGATACGCAACAGCGCTGGTAAAACAGGAATCCCCCCGATGTACATCGGGGGGATTTTGTTTTCTTTCGGAAACAACGGTCGTTCCCTGCCTACCGGCCCGCTTCGACTCGAATCGAGGCGAGCAGGCAGGCGCTTCTTGATCCGCTTCCGTCAGTTGACGGATGGCGGAGTCCGCTGTTTCATTTTTTTTCATACCTTGACAGGTTTCCCGAAGAGGATCTTTTTTGGTGTATACTGTCAGTAATTAAAAACCGAGGGAATGGTCGATCCCTTTTATTCAGTAAAGCGTCAATCGCACGTTAGTTGAACTGTTTAATACGTACACATATGCTGAAAACAATCGTTTCGGGGACGAGCGTCGTTCTTTTGGTCATCGGAGGTTTGGGATTTTTTTCCGATCCGCTCTTCGGTATTTTTGCCGTTGACCCACTGCATAATATCGTACATCTCCTGACCGGTGTGCTCGGATTGCTTGCGGTCAGTATGGATTGGGAACAGATGTTTGCCAAAGTGTTCGGTGCCGTCTATGGCGTAATCGCCCTTCTGGGATTCTTTACGGGAGGAGTGCTCGGGATAATCATGGTGAACACGGCGGACAATGTGCTTCATCTGGTTCTCGCTCTTGTCTTCCTCTATTATGGGTTCGTCGCCACGAAGGAAGAATCACCGGTGCAGGGTTAGTGCGATTCGGTGGCAGAAACGCCCCCTCAGGGGCGTTTTCGTTTCCTTGATGAGGCTCTGAAAGCATGATAGAGTACATTTTGTCGGATAAAAATTGCAATGGAGAGGTGGCCGAGTGGCTTAAGGCGATAGGTTGCTAACCTGTTGTACGGGTTACACCGTACCGAGGGTTCGAATCCCTCCCTCTCCGCCATTGAGTCTGATAGGGTCAAGTAAGACAAAAGCACCCTTACCCAGGCCATTTTTCAAAAGCATTTTTGCTCGGAAAAATGGACGAGAGAAAGGGATTCGAACCAGGCAACTTTAGACTGTCATTTTGTTGGCGGTTTTTTTGTGAAAAAAATAGTTGTTTTACCAAAGCCCTGGCTTGTTGTAGACTTAAAATAAGTTTAGGAACTTCAGCTAAAGGCTGATCTGCGTCCTGACGGAAATTCAGTAATACATTCAGTAATAAATTTTTTAAAACAAACAAGATGCCTAGAAGAAAGCTAGAAGACGCTAACATTCGCAAGCTGACCAAATCCGGCAACGGCTCCATAGGACTGACCCTTCCGATTGAATTGGTTCGAGAATTAGGTTGGCGAGAAAAGCAGAGAGTGGTAGTGAAAAGAATCAACGGGGGATTCGAAGTGAGGGATTATCGGAATAAGTAAATGATTTATCCCGTTAGATTCACTCTGGGTGATCATCTAACCGGGATTTGAGGAAATAAATGTATGCCATTATCATGGAATGAAATTAAATCCCGAGCCACTGAATTTTCTAAAGAATGGGAAAATGAAAGTTCGGAAGATGCGGAAGCTAAGTCTTTTTGGGATGGATTTTTCAATGTATTTGGGTTAAGCCGGAGGCGCTTGGCGCAATTTGAGGTGCAGGTGAAAAAATATGGAGGGAATCAGGGGTTTATTGATTTATTCTGGCCGGGCATGCTTTTGGTTGAACATAAATCCAAAGGAAGAAGTTTGGAAAAGGCCTATGCGCAAGCCATGGATTATTTTCCTGGAATTAAAGAAAAGGATCTACCAAAATATGTCCTCGTTTCTGATTTTGAACATCTCAAGCTATATGATTTGGAGGAAAAAACCGAGCAGGAATTTTCTTTGAAAGAATTGCATAAAAAAGTGCATCTATTTGACTTCATCGCTGGCTATAAAAAACAAGAATATAAAGAAGAAGATGAGGTGAATATCAAGGCGGCAGAGCTGATGGGAAAATTATATGATGTCATGGTCGAAACTGGTTTTTCTGGGCATGATCTTAATGTGTTTTTGGTCAGGACTCTTTTCTGCCTCTTTGCGGATGATGCCAATATATTTTTACATCATCAATTCCGTCGCTATCTAGAAAATCGCACGAATGAAGATGGCAGTGATACAGGAATGCACCTTTTAACTTTATTTCAAATTCTCAACACTGCTCCCGAAAAAAGACAAGCCACGCTGGACGAGGAATTGGTGCAATTCCCATATGTAAATGGCGGACTTTTTGCTGAACAAATTATCGTCCCATCTTTCAATTCAGAAATGAGAAAGAAACTTTTGGATGCTTGTGAATTTGATTGGTCAAAAATCTCTCCGGCGATTTTCGGTTCGCTTTTCCAATCCGTGATGGACAAAGAAGCACGGCGACATTTGGGAGCGCATTATACTTCAGAGAAAAATATCTTGAAGCTCATCAAGCCTTTATTTTTGGATGAGTTATATTCCGAGCTGGAATCTTGCGGAAAAAACAATCAGAAACTTTTTGAATTTCAGGAAAAATTGACCAAGCTCAAATTTCTCGACCCAGCTTGTGGTTGTGGGAATTTTCTGGTCATCGCTTATCGCGAGCTCCGTCTCTTGGAATTGGAAATGCTCAAGACTTGCTTCGGCGTGCAAAGCCGTTTGGAGTTGTATGATTTGAAACAATATATCAAAGTTCATCCTGAACAATTTTTTGGTATTGAAATCGATGAATTTCCGGCGCGGATCGCTCAGACTGCGATGTGGCTCATGGATCATCAGATGAACGAAAAAGCCAGTGAAATTTTTGGAAAAAATATCGTCGATCTTCCGCTCGGGAAAGGCGCGACGATTTTTGTCGGCAACGCTTTGCAGAAAGATTGGGAGGAAGTTGTGCCAAAGTCAGAGCTTTCGCATATTCTGGGCAATCCGCCGTTTATCGGTTCCAAGATGATGAGTAAAGAACAACGCGATGATATTATGGCAGTTTTTGGGAAAGTGAATGGCGTGGGTGTTTTGGATTATGTTTCCGGTTGGTATGTGAAGGCGGCGAAATATGTTCAAGGCACGCAAATAAAATGCGCTTTTGTTTCGACAAATTCAATCACGCAGGGTGAGCAAGTGGGAATTTTGTGGGGCGAACTTTTGAAAAATTATGGCATCAAAATTCACTTTGCGCACAAAACTTTCAAGTGGAACAATGAAGCACGCGGCAAAGCGGCGGTTTTCTGTGTGATTGTTGGATTTGCTAATTTTGATATGGACAAGAAATTGCTTTTTGAATATGAAGATGTGAAGGGTGAACCGCATGAAATCAAAGTGAAAAATATAAATCCGTATCTAGTGCCGGCGGATGATGTTATTGTCCAATCAAAACAAAATCCTGTTTGTGATGTGCTGAAAATGAGTTTTGGAAATATGCCACTGGATGGTGGAAATCTTTTGATGACAGATGATGAAAAAAATCAATTGTTGCAAAATAATCCTGAAGCAGAAAAATTTGTGAGACCATTGATTAGCGCACGAGAATTTCTGAATAACGGAAAAAGATGGTGTTTGTGGCTGGTTGATGCCAAGCCTGAGGAAATAAAAGCCATTCCTGAAATAATGGAAAGAATTGAAAAAGTGAAAAAATTTAGATTAGAAAGTAAAAGACCTTCAACAATTAAAAATGCTAATACGCCGACACTTTTTGGCGAGATTAGAAATTTCGGTGATTCATTTGTTGTTGTGCCGAGGGTTTCTAGCGAAAATAGAAAGTATATTCCGATGGGATTTTTCGATAAAATTTTTATCGTGAGCGATACTTGCATGGCCATTCCAAACGCAAATCTATATCATTTCGGAGTTTTGGGGAGTGAAATGCATATGACTTGGGTTCGTCATGTGTGTGGAAGACTGAAAAGTGATTTTCGCTATTCAAAAGATATTGTCTATAACAATTTCCCATGGCCGGAAGATTCAAGTGAGGACAAAACAAAAGCGGTTGAAAAATGTGCTCAAGAAGTTCTTGATGTGCGCTTGAAATATCCTACCAGCTCTCTGGCTGATTTATACGATCCGCTCACCATGCCGGCTGACTTGGTTAAAGCCCATCAAAACCTCGATAGGGCAGTGGACAGTGCTTACGGCAAAAAGTCCTTCAATTCTTCGGCGGAACGGATGGAGTTTTTGTTTGGGTTGTATGAGAAATATACAAGCTAGTTTATAAATAAGAAAAAACCTCAGTAAAATTTATTAAAAAATAGCGCTTTTAAGCCGCTATTTGGAGTTATTCACATCTAGGCTATTGACAACCGAACATTTGGTCGGTATTATTTAAGTATATGAAAAATATCACTATAAGGCAAAGAGAGGTTTTGATGGAAATTTATAATTTAACTCAGCATGGATTGCCACCAACCTTTGCTGAATTGCGTAAAAAATTAGGCGTTTCTTCAAATCAGACAATCAAGGATTTTATTAATACTCTTTCTGCCAAAGGATACATTAGGCAAGAGAGTAATAAGGCTAGGGCAATTTCAATTAGCGATAAAGGATTTGAAGAAATTAATGATGCTAATAAAAAAGCCGAGTTTACTCCTGAGTTTGATCCAATTACTAGCTTGTCTTCAAATATTTTTCATAAAGATATAAATAATAGTTCCAACTTTTCAAATAATACTCAGGAAATTAATTATACCTTTGAAATTCATAATTAAATAAATTTTAAAAATATGTCATTAGCAATAAATACAACAACCCCGGAAGGAATAGTTTTAGCTGCAGATAGTCGCCAATCATACCGAAATCGCAAAGGTGTTTCGCGAATCGGATCTGATGCGGCAACAAAATTATTTTTAATCAATAATCGAGTCGGTGTTGCCGTAACTGGATTGGCATTCTTACAGGAAGATGGTATTCCAAAAAATATAAGTAAATTTATTGAACAGTTCAAGCGAGAAGCTGAGGTGGAAAATCTATCTGTAAAAGAGGTTGCGGAAAAATTGCATGATATTTTTGATAAAAAACTGAAATGGCAAGATCAGCTGGAAAAATTACCAGAGCAAATTAAGAATAATTTCAAAAATCAGGGGTTGGAGGTTATAGAAATAAAACAAGAACAGCATAGTTTGAAATTTAAAATTAAAGATCAGGCTGGAAATGTTAAGGATGGCGTGGCGGGAATTGATGGTCTAGTGCTTTTTGTTGCTGGATATAATGTCGATGACTCTCACGAAGTTTATAATGTGTATATTCCAGGAGAAATTGTGCAAAGACGCGACAGTAGTCAAAAAGGAAAAGAATATGGCGCAAACTGGATCGGGCAAACCGATGTTGTCTCTAGAATTGTAAAAGGTTGGGATCCAAGAGTTTTTAATGCCCCTTTTGTTGGAGAGGCGATAAAACAAAAAGGACAACCAGAAGTAGAGAAACAACTTAATGGATTGGAGTATGCGATTAATTGGGGTGCAATGACCTTGCAAGATGCGGTTGATTTCACAATTCTTGTAATCCAAACTACTTCTGCAATGCAGAGATTCTCTGATGGTATACAAGCTGATCCTGGAGATATGCCAGGAGTCGGTGGCCCGGTAGATGTTTTAGTGATTACGCCTGATGGGTCGAAGTGGATTCAAAGAAAAGAATTAAAAGTGGAATAATACATGAAATTTTTTCAGATCTTCGGTCAAATAATTTTATTTGTAATTAATACCATAGTAA
>CAZIBB010000009.1:0-22929 GCA_964537075.1 uncultured Bdellovibrionales bacterium
TAGTACGAGAGGACCGGAAAGAACAAACCTCTGGTGTATCTGCTGTTCCGCCAGGAGCATCGCAGAGTATCTACGTTTGGGGAGGATAACCGCTGAAAGCATATAAGCGGGAAGCCCAGCTCAAGATAAGGCAGCTCTGTATTTATTTACAGAAAATGTCCTAGAAGATTACTAGGTTGATAGGTTTTAGGTAGAAGTCCAGTGATGGATTAAGCCAAGAAATACTAATACATTTCGAACTTTCTTTTTTTGTATTCACTTGTTTGACGGTTAGCAGCGAAGAGATTCTGAGTTTTTGACTTTGGAAGAGAGTGTTCTCGGTGCTTCAAGCGATGAGGTCACACCCGATCCCATCTCGAACTCGGAAGTTAAGATCATCAGCGCCGATGGTAGCCCTCGGGCAAGAGTAGGCCAGTGCCGAGAACATTCTTTTTCAAAGAAAATCGCCTCACGGGGGCGGTTTTTGTTTTTTTATGCTATACTTTTTGTATGTCGGGAGCGGTTGTTCCGCTTTTTGAGCGGTGCAACCGCTGTTTTAAGTGGCATACCTATGGAACAACGAAATATCAAACAACTGATCGTGACGGTCGTTTACGGTATTCTTTTTATCGCCTTTATTTGGGGCGGATATTTTTTATTGCGTACTGATCGGACTTGCACCGATGGCATACAGAATCAGGATGAGCAGGGCATTGACTGCGGCGGCGTCTGTAGTCTCCAGTGTGTTCGGGCAGTACAGACGGATCCTTTGGAGATAAAAGAGGTAGCCGTACTGTACAGTAGCAAGGATTACGCGGATGTTCTGGTATCCATTCATAATCAGAATGATGAGGCTGGAGCGTCATCGTTTCATTATCGTATGGAGCTCAAGGACGATATGGGAAACGTGGTCGCTACCCGTGAGGGCGATAATTTTATCCTGCCGCAGGAGACGAAGTATATTCTCGAGATCAATGTCCCTGCACCGCAGGCGAAGACAGCGGATATTTCTTTTTCCGAATATCAATGGCAGCGATTTTCCGGGTATCAGGAGCGTCCGATGATCACTCTGTCCAATAAATCATACGAAGCGATATCATCGGGTGTTGGATTCGGCAGAGTCTTTGGTACTATCAGGAATGAAAGCCCTTTTGATTTTCAGTCGATTCGGGTGAAAGTAGTCCTGCGGGATGCTTCAGGGAGACCGATAGGCGTGAATATGACTGAGATGCGCACGGTGACATCGGGACATATACGGGATTTTATTCTTCTGTGGCCGACTGCTTTTCCGGGCGTTGTCGATCATGTTGAAGCCGAAGTTGAGGCTGACGTGTTTCATTCCGAAAACTTCGTGAAGCAGTATATGCCGACCCAGGACTTTCAATCCCGCAGCTAGCTATCGCTAGAAAGCACAAAAATCAAACAAAACACAAAACCCAGAACACAAAGAAATTGTAAGAATAAATCTTCGTTTGTGTTTTTGATATCTGTGTTTTGTTTGGTCCGCCAGTTGGCGGATTGTGCTCTGAGTTTTGTGTTTTCCTATAATTTGCTTTGAAATTATAGCTTGTGATCCGTCGATTCATGCAGCTTGATTGGGCACTCTTTGCCGCGGTATTACTTCTCTCGGGAGTGAGTATTTTGGTGCTGTACGGATTTTCTTCCGATGGGAGAACGGAATATTTTCTCCGGCAGAGCATTTTCGTCGTTTTGGGGTTCGTGGTGGCGCTTTTCGTCGCGGGATTCGATTACCGGCATATCGGCAAGCAGAGCACGACCGTATATTTTTTTATGCTGGGCATACTTTTCTTGGTCCTGCTCTTGGGAAAGACGATTCGTGGGACGGAGGGATGGATTGATTTCGGTCTTTTTCAGGTTCAGCCGGTAGAGTTTTCCAAGGTGGTTTTAGTCCTTTTTCTCGCCAGCTTCATTGCCAAGAAGACGAGCGAGTTGGGGGAGTGGACGCGTCTCATCGCTTCGCTTGTCCTGACGGGAGCCATCGTTTTTCTGGTCATGCGTCAGCCGGATTTGGGATCGAGCATCGTACTTCTCTCGATATGGGGGATAATGCTTCTCGTTTCCGGGATTCGTTTGAAACATATCATAGTACTTCTCATACTGGGCACGATGCTTGTTTCCGGGAGTTGGTTTTTTCTTCAGGATTATCAGAAGGCGCGTATCGAGAGCTTCATTCATCCGGAGCTTGATCCGCGTGGCAGCGGATACAATGTACTGCAGGCCATGGTCGCGGTCGGATCAGGAGGGATGTTCGGCAACGGAATCGGTCATGGAACGCAATCTCAATCCAATTTCTTGCCGGAAAAGCATACTGATTTCATCTTCGCTTCAATGAATGAGGAGCTCGGTTTGGCCGGGGCATTTTTGACTCTCTTCTTGTATGGAGTCATTTTTTACCGATTGAGAGTGATTGGCCTTCAATCAGCGGATAATCTTGGATATCTTATCACGGTTGGTGTATTTGCCATGATTCTGGTACAAGTAGTAATCAATATCGGCATGAATATTGGTCTTCTTCCTGTGACGGGTATACCGCTCCCGTTCATGAGTTATGGAGGGAGCTCGATACTTTCGCTTTTCGTCGCCATCGGTATCGTGCAGAGTGTGTATCGGCGCCGCCAGGGAGAGCAGTATTATGTCTCTCAAAGCCGATCGGAAGGAGATTATATCCCTCTGGATTACATGAAGTAAATACTTTAAATAAAGCAAATAATATGTATTATCACTGATATTTTCATTGACGGAGAGGCTTTCATCTGGTACGATTGTCTGTATAAGTTCTTGGCTTGAGCATCCTCTTTTCCTCCTGTTACATCCTCTTTCACAGATACTAAACTTTCCTATCCCTATGAAAATCCTTCTTATCGTCCAGTCAATCGTGGCGCTTTTGCTCGCTCTCTCGATTCTTCTGCAGAATCGCGGCTCGGGCTTGGGAGGAGCTTTCGGCGGTGATTTCGGAAGCTATTATGCGAAGCGCGGACTGGAGAAGTTCTTGCTGTATGCGACCATTATCCTTGCGATACTTTTTGTCGGTTTGTCGATCGCGAGCGTCCGATATACCGGACTGTAGATAACTATGAATATATTTTTGAAAAGAAAATGGTTTGTCCTGATTCAGGCTTTGCCGCGGCGTGAGCGTTTTTTTGTTTGGGGGCTGATCGTGCTTTCACTCATCGGATTGATCTTTTGGCTGGTGGCACTGTATATTTCGTCGACGATGCCGGTTCCGAAGGTAGGCGGAAAATATGTCGAAGGTATTGTCGGTCAGCCAGCCTATATCAATCCATTGTTTTCCCAAACAAGCGAGGCTGATGGCGATTTGGCGACTCTAGTCTATGACGGACTGTTCATCCATGATGCCATGGGACAGATCGTTCCTCGTTTGGCAGAATCCTTCTCGGTTTCCGATGATGGCAAGGAATATAGGGTCGTACTTCACGACAACATACGATTCCAAGATGAGGCGCCGCTTTCAGCAGAAGATGTCATCTTCACGATTCAGGCGATTCAGGATCCGGCCTATCGTAGTCCGCTCCGCCAAAATTGGCAGGGTGTTGGTTTGTCGTCGCCTGATGATCGCACCATCGTCTTTTCCCTGAAAAAGGCCTATTTCGGTTTCCTGGAAAATCTGACGGTTGGGATTCTGCCAAAACATATTTGGCAGTCGATTTCACCCGAGAAGTTTTCCTTGGCGGAGAGCAATCTCATGCCGATCGGCGCTGGTCCGTACCAGTTCTCCGATTTGAAGAAGGATGCCGAAGGAAATATCCTCTGGTATGAGTTAAAGGCGAATGAATCATATTTTTCCGGGAGACCCTATATCGATAGGTTTAATTTCCGTTTTTATTCGGATGAAGATGCGCTACTCTCCGCTTACAAGCAGGGTGAGGTGATGGGCATGGCGAGTATACGATCGTCCCGGATGGAAGAACTCTTCGAGAAGAAGAGTACGTCCCTCCATAAATTGAATCTCCCGAGAACCTTCTCCGTTTTTTTCAATACGACGAAAAATGCCGCGGTCGCTTTCAGCGAAGTTCGGCAGGCGCTCGCCATCGCTACGGATCGTACTGCTATTGTTCGAGATGCGCTTTCCGGAAATGGCATCATCGCGACGACCCCGCTCCTTCCTTTTATGAACGGATACAGCGCCGAATTTTCCGTACAGGATTTCGATCTCGATCGTGCCAATGTGATACTCGATGAAAATGGCTGGAAGCGTGGCGATGATGGCGTTCGAATAAAACAGGATACCCGCCTGGAGTTCGAATTGCTTGTCCCAAAGTGGGCGGAGCTTGAACAGACGGCTCGTCAGTTGCAGGAAATGTGGGAGAAGGTCGGTGCCAAAGTGAATATCACGACACAGGATATTGCCACATTACAACAGGATCGTATCCGCCCGAGACAGTACGACGCACTTCTTTTTGGCCAGGCATCACTCGCTGATCCGGACCTATATTCGTTCTGGCATTCCAAGGAGCGAGAAGATCCGGGACTCAATCTTTCTTCGCTCAATGAGCAGAATGTCGACGATATTTTGCTCTCGGTGCGGGAAATCATGGATCCAAAGGAGCGTGCGAGACAGTATGCCGAATTTCAGAAAGTATTCCTCGAAAAAAATCCGGCTATTTTTCTGTATAGTCCGACCTATCTCTATGTGACGACCGACCGCTTGCAGGGTATCACCGTCAAGACCATCGATATGCCATCAGATCGTTTCGGACTGGCAAATGAGTGGTACTTAAATACCAAGCGAGTGTGGAAGAAGTAGCTTTGAAAAAGCACAAAACAAAAAGCACAAAATGCCGAACAAAACACAGTCATGGAAAACACAAATAGACGCATGGGATTGAATGTTTGGGTTTTGATGCTTTGAATTGTGTGCTTTGTTTGGTCTTTGTACTCTGGGTTTTGTGTTTTTAAATATTCTGTAATAATAAAAATAATTTAAATATAAAGAAATATGGAGCGAAACCCTCTCGACACCTACAATTTTCGCCAGATGATCATCGACAGCCCTGATCAGTTTTCGGTTGGCTTTGAGATTGCCAAGGATGCAAAGGTGGAGGGAGATTTCAAGTCCGTGATGATTTCCGGGATGGGCGGTTCGGCTCTACCAGGAAATCTCTTCCGCGTGTATCTGAGCGACCTCGCTCGTCGGAAGAAATCTTCTGGAGAACGGGTAGGGATATTCCAGAATCGTTTCTACGGATTGCCTCATGAGAGTTTCGATCGCTGTTTGAATTTCATCTGTTCGTATTCTGGCAATACCGAGGAGACGATCGCTTCCTTCGAGGAAGCTCTGAAGAACAATCTTCCGTGTATCGGATTTTCGAGTGGCGGGAAAATAGAGGAGATGTGCCTCGAACATGGCGTTCCGCATGTAAAGATGCCGATTCCATCCGAGGGGTTTCAGCCGCGCGTCGGAACAGGATATTTCTTCGGAGCCATGTATCAGGTGCTCATCAATCAGGGTCTCGTGCCGGATACACAAGAGGAGATACTCGCATACGCCGAGGCGCTCTCGGAAAAGCTTCCGGCATTCGAGGCGCAGGGGCTCGCTCTCTCGGAAAAACTTGACGGGAAGACGCCGGTCATCTTCGGAACGACGCGGTTCAAGAGCGTCGCGATGATATGGAAGATCAAGATCAATGAGAATGCGAAAACGCCCGCCTTTTGGAATTATTTTCCGGAGCTCAATCACAATGAAATGGTCGGGTATACGAATTCGCAGGGAAAGTTCATTATTATCATGCTTCGCGATGCGGATGACTTCACGCGGGTGAATCGCCGTTTCGATGTGACAGCGGATCTCCTTCGGGAGAAGGGGGTGGAGGTGGAGGTGATCGATATGCCGGGAGAGAGCGTTTTTGAGAAAATGTTCGGCTCCATTCTCATTGCTGATTTTGCTTCGTACTATCTCGCTCTCAAGTACGGTATTGATCCGACCCCGGTCGATATGGTCGAGGATCTGAAGAAAATGCTTTGATAAAAAGCACAAAGTTTCAAAACACAAAAAAACCAAACAAAGCACAGAATCCAAAAACACAAAAACAGAGAATAATTCCCGTTTGTGTTCTGAGTTTTGTGTTTTGTTTAGCCTTTATGTTCTGAATATTTGTGCTTTAAAATCCGTTGGATTTTCCCTGTTTGCCAAAAATTGAAAGACATGCTATACTCATGGATAATATTCACTCTTGCACTTCAAATACGTACTAAGAAGGCTTTGAATAAGCCCTGTTGTTACTTTTCTTGTGAAAAATCCATCGAAGTATTGAGAATTTTGTATTGAGAATATTTTTTAAGTCTGTATTCTTGATTCTAAATTCCTGATTCTTTATAGTGGCCCTGGTGGCGGAATTGGTAGACGCACTAGCTTCAGGTGCTAGCGTTCGCAAGGACATAGGAGTTCGAGTCTCCTCTAGGGCACACATTGGAAAACATAAGGTTTCAGACTGGTCGACTCGTGTCTGACTCCATTTCTTTTGCAGAGCATACCGGGCGTATGTGACCATCTTCTTTTTTTCGGTATCGAGTTTTTGTTCGCGCATGTATGCGGAACGGTTCTGATGCAATTGATAGAGAGGGCGGTCTCATATGCTCGGTATACACACTAAATAATAAGCAGTTTTTCTTTTGGGAAGTTCCTGATATGCAGTTGAGCCCCGATACAAGAAAATAAAGAAAATATATGACAGAATCAAATAATAATCCGGGATCGGTCGAAGGGATCATCTCCGGACTCTCTTCAGGTCGCGGTATGCGGCACGGGGGAAATCCCGCTCATCGTGGCGGGAACCGTTTCGCGAGGCCGTCTCGCCCGCAAGTGGCACGTCAAGTTGGACAAGGAGCTCCGATAGCTCCTGTCCGAGGTGTCGTTCCAGCAGCAACCAGGAAACCGGCGGTCGCTCATGGCGATCTGCGCAAGCCTGCCCACAAAGCGGTAAGTGGTGTGGAACAGCGCATCGTTGCGAATAATCGCACCGGGAAACAGGGCGCCGCTCCTCGTGGCAGGAATCGCAATACGCTCATCCGTCGCCAGACCGGTACTGAGACGAGTAATTTGACGGCGCTTGGAAATATGAGTCGCCATCCGATTGGTACCGTCGTCGGACCGAAGCTCGTTCGGGATCGATTGCGCATCATTCCGCTCGGAGGTCAGGAGGAAGTCGGTCGCAATATGACTATTTTCGAATACAATGATGATATCGTGATCATCGATATGGGTTTGCAGTGGCCGGAAGCCGATATGCCCGGTATCGACTATATCGTTCCGAATGTGAATTATCTCAAGGGGAAGGAAAAAAATATCCGTGGGGTGATTTTTACTCATGGACACCTCGATCATATCGGTGCTGCGCCGATTCTCCTCAGGCAGCTCGGGTATCCGACCGTCATCAGCCGTGATCTCACGCTTGCCCTGATCAAGGACAAGGTAGAAGATCAGGAAAAGGGCGCGGCGAATCGTTTGAAAATGATCCGCGTGAAGTCGCTCGATGACAAGATCAAGCTCGGCGTATTCGAAGCGGGATTCTTCGAAGTCGAACATTCGATCATGGATGCGATGGGTATCGTTCTCAAAACTCCGGCCGGTACCGTCATTCACATGGGGGACTGGACGATCGCGAATGAGCCGATTGATCCGCACCCGATCGATTACAAACACCTCTCCAAACTTCCCCGACCGACGATACTGATGCTCGAAAGCTTGGGAGCCCTGAAAAAAGGTCTTCCGCCATCAGAGCAGGAAGTGCATCGGAATTTGCAGGATTTGCTCGCTTCGGCACCGGGACGCATCGTCATCGGGACATTTGCTTCGCAGATTCGCCGCATCGCCTATATCCTCGAATACTGTGAACGCATCGGGAAAGTCGTGGCACTCGATGGGTACAGCATGAAGAAAAATATCGAGATCGCGAAACAGCTCGGCTATGTGAAGATGAAGCCCGAGACGCTTATCACCGTGAATGACATTCACAAATATCCGGAAAACAGGATCGTGGTGATCTGTACCGGCGCGCAGGGCGAGCTCAATGCAGCCCTCGCGAAAATCGTGACGGATAATCATCGCTTCATCAAGCTTCAGAAAAATGACACGATCGTGTTTTCTTCGTCGGTTATTCCGGGGAACGAGCGCGCCATCCAGCGATTGAAGGATAATCTCTACCGCAAGTGCAATAATGTGATTCATTCGGACATCATGGATATTCACATCGGGGGACACTCGACCGCGTCGGGCATCGAGGAAGTGCTCCGTCAGGTGGAGCCGACCTATTTCCTCCCGGTCTATGCGAATCATTACTTCCTGAAGGAGGCAGGGAAGATTTCCTATCGGCTCGGCTTTCCCGACAAGAATGTCGCCGTGCTCGATAATGGGCATGTGTTCGAACTTGATCTCGAAGGCAAGGGCTTGATTCTTCCGGAGAAAGTCGATTCGAGTTATGTCTTCATCGACGGTCTCGGTGTCGGCGATATCGGTCATGTCGTCCTGCGCGATCGGCAGATGCTCGCCGAAGACGGGATGATTATGATTACGGTCATCATTGATGGCAAGACGAAGAAGATCATCGGCAATGTGCAGATCACTTCGCGCGGTTTCATCCATGTGAAGGAGAATTTCGACCTGGTCAATGAGACCAAGCGCAAGGTGCAGAAGGCCGTGCATGATTATACCTCCAAGGGAGCCTCGATGGATTGGGATGCGGTCAGAAATGAGATCCGCGAATCCGTCGGCCAATTCCTCTTTACGAAAACCGAACGCCGCCCGATGGTGCTGCCGGTTGTCATCGAAGTGTAATTTTTAACATCGGTCGTTCCGCCTGCGGGCGGTGCGTCCGCTGTTATAAAATTTGCATGAGGGTTGTTCCGCTTTTTGAGCGGAGTGCCGTAACAAAGGACCGTCCTTTTTAAAAGGACGGTCCTTTGTATTTTTTAACATCGGTCACTCCGCTTTCTGATCGGTGCGTCCGCCCGCCCGCAACGATTCGCAATCACGCCTTGGCGGGAGTAGCGATTCGGGCAGGCTGTGATATAATTTATGGGAAAATGTAACATTTCATGAAAGTGCGTGATATGAAAAAATCCACCGGAATAGTGTTGTTTCATCAAAAACAAGTACGCCGTTTTTATGATGACAAAAAAGAAACTTGGTATTTTTCGATCATTGATGTGATTGAAGTTTTGACCGATTCTACGGTGCCAAAACGATATTGGAGCGATCTGAAAAACAAGCTAAAAAACGAAGGCAGTGAGGTGTACGAAAAAATCGTACAACTGAAATTTGTCGCTTCTGATGGGAAAAAATATGCGACAGATACATTTTCCACAGAAGATTTATTGCGTATCATCCAATCCATTCCATCGCCAAAGGCCGAGCCATTCAAACTTTGGTTGGCCAAGGTTGGTCATGAGCGGATAGAAGAGACGACTGATCCGGAGCTCGCTTTCGAGAGAGCAATGAAAATATATTTACAGAAAGGATATTCGAGAGAGTGGATCAATCAGCGTCTGAAGAGCATTGAAGTGCGTAAGGAACTCACTGATGAATGGCAGAATCGAGAAATGAAAGAGGGGATGGAATATGCGATACTTACGGATGAGATAACGAGAGCCTGGGCAGATCGGAGTGTGAGGGAATATAAGAAATTTAAGGGACTGAAGAAGGAAAATCTACGGGATAATATGACGAATCTCGAGCTGGTATTGAATATGCTCGCTGAAGCTTCTGTGACCGAAATATCGAGAAAGAAAAAGCCACAAGGGCTGGAAAACAATAAACAGGTTGCTCGTGCTGGTGGGTTGGCGGCAAAGAAAGCGAGGGTGGAAATAGAAAAGCAAACAGGTGAGAGCGTGATAGTCGCTAAAAATGCAAAAGCATTACAGATGAAACGGAGTTTGTCTTTAAAGAAAGGTAAGAAATAACGAAAAGTATAAGTTTCCAATAAGCGGCCGCACCCCTTCAAAACAATTTTCAATAACCAATTCACAATTTCCAATGCCCCAATGAATAAGATTTCATTTTTTGAAAAATTGTATTATTGTATCATTCACTGAAAATTGGTAATTGAAAATTGATCATTGACTTCCTATGTCCCTCTCTCGTTTTCTCGTTACGCTTTCATCATTCTTTATTTAATGCAGCTGATCAACGCCTATGCTCTCTACTCTTTGGACACGCCGACTCCAATACGCCTTCATCGCCATCGTCACTGTCACGGTGGGGTTTTCGCTGTATCAATGGAGCGAGTCCCGTGCCGCCGTCAACAGAAAGACCGCCTCCAACAATGGACTCGTCGGCTACTGGAGCTTCAATGAGGGCACGGGTACACAGACGGGGGATGCTTCGGGCAATAATAATACCGGTACCCTCACCAACGGTCCCACCTGGGTCGATGGGAAACGCGGCAAGGCGGTGAATTTCGACGGAGTGAATGACTATAACTCTGTCCCTCAAAATGGAAAATTCAATATAAGCACGACCGCCTTCTCGGTATCTTTATGGGTAAAGGATGATACCGCTTATGCCGGGGTGAGTACATCGTATCATCGGTTTATATCATGGTATGATGGGACAAATAATGTTCAGCTTGGTTTGGCTGGTGCCTCAAATCCTGCCTCAACTCGACAATATTATTTTTTTAGCGGTACCGCTGGTGACGCAAGACAGTATACAAGTATCAGTGGTGGAATTTCTCTTGGGTGGCATCATGTGATGGCTACCTATAATGGCACGACTTATACGATATATGTAGATGGTGTGGCAAGCGGAGGAGGAGTGGGATCTCAGCCTAGCATTACGCCATTTACGGGCAATTCAACGACATTGTACATCGGTCAGCGTGGAGACAATGCCGGATGGACAAATGGTTCCATCGACGAAGTCCGCATCTACAACCGCGCGCTCACCTCGACTGAAATAACCAATCTCTACACTCTCGGTGCGGCCAAGGTGAACGCGTCGCAGAATTCGAATCTCACCAATGGCCTTGTCGGATTGTGGTCATTCAATGGTGCTGATATTTCCGGTACCACCGCGTACGATCGTAGTGGCAGTGGGAACAACGGTACCCTCACCAATGGTCCAGTCATTACCGAAGGCAAGCTCGGCCAGGCTTTGAGTTTCGACGGAGCAGATGATGTCGTATCGGTTCCTGCTGCGACTTCGATTAATAACCTGTCAGCATTGACTGTGAGTGCGTGGATTAATGCAAAAAGTAGCGGGGAGGGAGGTTTGACAGGAAGAATTGTTGATAAAGAAGCTGTATCTTCAGGTGCGGGTTGGATGTTCTTTCAGACTACTGGTAATGTTGGGGGTTTGCGATTCTTTGTTGTTGGTTCTACTTCTTTGTCGAGAATATCGTCAAATAATGTCATTAAATATAATAAGTGGGAACACGTATTGGTAACGTGGGATGGTTCCATGACGGCGGCGAACGTGCATATATATGTTAATGGGGTTGAGGTTAGCTACACGACAACAACGGATGGTGCGGGTCGTAGTGCTGATACCACCCTGCCTATTAGGATTGGTAATGAGGCAGATACTATTCGGACATTTGATGGCTCTATCGACGAAGTCCGAGTCTACAATCGTGTTCTCTCTGCGGGGGAAATCCAATCTCTCTATGACCTCGGCTCGAGCGACAAGGTGAACTCGAGCGTCTCGCAAAACCAGGGCACGGGTCGCCTCGATTCCGGACTCGCCGGCTATTGGAAGCTCGACGATGCGACCGGTACGACCGCGACGGATAGCAGCACCAATGCGAATAACGGCACTCTCACCAACGGCCCAACCTGGGGCACGGGCCAGATCGGCGGCGACACGGTGTTCGATGGGACGGATGATTATGTAGGATATACCTCAGCAACTAACCTGGGACTTGCAACGGCAACCAGTGAGAAGACTATTTGTTCATGGGTGAAGACTTCCTTCACGCCTGCTACTGCTCAAATTATCTGGGATAATCATAAATCAGGCGCCCAAGTACTTCAATTGGGCGTTAATAGCTCTGGAGTTTTACAGGGGAGAATCCGGGATAATAATTCGGTAGGGGATACGACTATAAATGGCTCAGGAGCAATAAATAATGGGCAATGGCACCATGCTTGCATGACCATAGCATCTACTAAAACGATGCAGCTATACGTGGATGGTGCAAAAAATGGAAGTTCGACTACGCATACGATGACAAGTGGTATCCAGTCCAATCCTCTTTATATAGCAATAGGGAAAGATATGGAGACTGCGGGGTTTGCATATGTAACATGGAATGGCTCTCTTGACGATGTCCGCATTTATGATCGTGCGCTTTCTGACGACGAAGTATCCCAGCTCTATCGCCTCACTACACCGACCGGAGTAGATACCAGTCTCAAGGGGTATTGGTCATTCAATGGTCAAGACCTCTCCGGCACAACCGCCTATGACCGCAGCGGCGCCGGCAATACCGGTACCCTCACCAACGGCCCCGCCATCACCGAAGGCAAGCTCGGCCAGGCCCTTTCTTTTGATGGGACAAATGACTTGCTTGTAGTCAATAATTCGTCATCCCTCAGTGTCACAAATTACACAGCTTCGTTTTGGATAAAATCGCCTACGGCACCATGGACAACTATAAAACACCCTATCAACTTGGAAAATACCAATGGTAGTGTCCAATCAACTTTTAATTTTTCATGGCATCATGATAATTCTGCGTTTAGACAGGCGTGTGCAGCATACATCGTCGGTACTTGGTATGGCGCAAAACTTACATCATCTCTTTTGGCTAATACTTGGTATCACATCGCCTGTACTTATAACGGCAGTTCCATCAAAGCTTATCTTAATGGGTCTTTGGAGGCGACCACATCTGCGAGTGGAGGAGTAGCTTCAGCTGGCAAATTATATATAGGAACTGGTCCAAGTACCTGGTTTAATGGCTCTCTCGACGAAGTCCGTATCTACAACCGTGCGTTGAGTAGTGACGAGGTTGCGTCTCTGTATAATGCTGGTCGTTGATAGGTCAATTCGCATCTATTCACCCGGTGAAATCCTGCAAAGCAGGAGCCGCCAGGCGGCTATTTCACGGGGCAAGCCGCGCCCTCAGTGCCTCCGAAATCCTCTCCCTCTACAACTCCGCCCGCTAACCCCTTTTTCCTCATCGCGTATCTTTTTTTATAATCCACAGATATAAGCGACCGCTGATATCTGTGGATTGGATGATTGTAAAAACAGCCTGCCCGAATCGGTACGTGAACCGTTGTGGGCGGGAGGAGAGACCTTTGTAGGGAGGCTCTTAGAGAGCTCCAATCCTCCTTTTATATTATCATCCACAATCATAAGCGGTCGCTGACATCTGTGGATGGAATAATTCAGAGGAATATATGTCTGCTCCGGGTTTGTCCCTCCTCTTATCCTCCTTCCCTCCCTTCATCCATGCCCCCTTGTAGCTAATAGTATCCATCCACAACCATAAGCGACCGCTGACATCTGTGGATAGAATGATTGAGAGAGACTGAGAGAGATTCTGAGGGGAGTATATATGTGTGTGCTATGGCTGTTCTCTTTTTTGGGTTCATACCTCGCAACTTTCCGCAGGGTAGTTGATTCTTATCTCTCTTCTCATGTCTCACGTTGGATTGTTTGTATCCACAACCATAAGCGGTCGTGTATAATTGTGGATGAAGGGGATAAGAAGAGAATATGGAGAGAGTGAGGAGTGGGAGTGTTTCATTGAAATATTTGAGAAGATTGTATGAAAAAAGAAAAAAAGAAAAATAAGGAAGGGAAGTCGGATATTGATGTTCAATGCGCCGATGGGGGAGCTCCGAGTACGATGAGGCTTCGGAGTGAGCAAATTATGAAGGCTGGAGTGTTGGTTATCGGTGCCGCCGGTATCATCAGTCTCGCTGCTGTGGCGCCTGGACTATTAGGTATATTCGGTACATATAAAAATTTCAGTAGGTCTCGGGCGCGGCACTACGAATCACCGGCGCATATTCGGAAGATAGTGACTAAGATGCAGCGCAGCGGGCTCGTGTATATGTATGAGCGTCGGGGTGATACGGTAGTCAGACTGACGGAGAAGGGTCGCCGCGAATTGTCCAGATATATAATGAAGGAGAAACTCATCAAGCCATTGAGATGGGATGGTTATTGGCGGATTATCATTTTTGATATATCTGAAAAGAGGCGGTACGCCCGTGATCGGATTCGGATGCATATCGAAGAGCTTGGTTTCGTAAAGTTGCAAAATAGCGTATGGGTGTATCCGTATGAATGTGAAGAACTAGTGGCTCTTCTGAAGGCGGACTTTGAAGTGGGGAAAGAAGTCTTGTATATAGTTGCAAGAGAGATAGAGGGAGAGGTGTTTCTTCAGGAGAAATTTAATGTAAAAGAGCCATGATGAAAATGGGGTGAAGGCACTTCTAAATCCTCTAATGTGATCCTTTGAAAGACCCTTTTTTTATCTCGTATCCTTTTTTATAATCCACAGATATAAGCGGTCGCTGACATCTGTGGATGGAATGATTTATAGAGAGGGCGTAGGAGTGAATGGGGTTATAAAAATAAAGGACGGTTCTTTGTTTTGTGGGAGATTGCTTGGAGGGGGGATTTCGGGTAGAATGGGAGTAATTAATGTTTACGATTATGGCTCAAAAGAGGATATTTTCAGGGATACAACCGTCGGGAAAACTGCATATCGGGAATTATTTGGGAGCCATTCGTCAGTGGGTGGATTTGCAGAACGAGTATGATTCACTGTTTTGCATCGTTGATTTGCATGCGATTACCGTTTCGCAGAGTCCGGAAGAATTGCGAAAAAAGACACTGGAAATCGCGAAAATTTATCTCGCATCAGGCATCGATCCGGAAAAATGTATATTGTTCGTACAATCTCAAGTTTCGGAGCACGCTGAGCTGATGTGGATTTTGAATACAATTACGCGCAATGGTGATTTAACGAAGATGACTCAGTTCAAAAGTAAGAGCGGAATAGATTTTGATTTTGAAGAAATTGAAAATTACTTTTTGCAACTTAAAAAAGAATATATAAGACAAGACACCCCTCTTGATAAGGAGGCTTTAGATTTTTTAGAGAAAACAAATTCAAGGAAAACTCCGGAGGAAGTCGAGGCAGAATTCGCCTTGTTGCAATTTAGCGAGGTTTTGAAGAATTTTAAAAAATCTTTCAATCAAGTTAGTGTCGGGCTCTTCGATTACCCCGTGCTCATGGCGGCGGATATTCTGCTCTATGATACGGATGTCGTGCCGGTGGGCAAGGATCAAATGCAGCATGTCGAGCTCTCCCGTACGCTCGCGAGACGGTTTAATGAGAAGTTTGGTGAGACATTCGTGATCCCGGAAGGAAAGCTTTCCAAGGAAGGCGCGCTCATCATGGGTCTCGATGATCCGACCAAGAAAATGTCGAAGTCGGCGTCGAGTGAATATAATTACATCGCGCTTTCTGACACGCCGGATCAGGTGCGGAAGAAAATCATGAAGGCCGTGACGGATAGTGGGTCAGAAATCGCGTATAGCGAAAGCAAGCCTGCCATGAGAAATCTTATTAATATTTATTCACTTCTTTCAGGAAAAACTCCGGAGGAAATAGTGGTGATGTATAAAAGCAAGGGTTACGGCGATTTCAAGAAAGACCTTGCGGAAGTGGTGGTAGGATTTCTCGAACCGTTTCAGGCCAGGCTTGCAGCGCTTGATGATGAATTTGTCTTGAAAATACTTTCTGAAGGAGCAATGAATGCGAGTGAATTGGCGAAGAAAAAAATTCTTGAGGTCAGAAAAAAAATTGGTTTTTTAAGTTGATGAATATTCATTCTCAACCGGGGTACGTTGATTGACGAGGAAGCCATGATGGAGTAGTATCTTCACGAAGCAGTTCCTATACAAACCACAATGGAGGATAATGCCATGAAGGATGTTCCTATCAAGGATACGATGTTGCATCAGGCATGGGAGCTTTGTACTGATTTTTTCCGAGTCTTCTTTGGTGCGGTTTTTCCTGCACCGCGTCCAACTCTATTTTTTCCAGGCGTTCTTCCATGTACGATGGAGGGCACTTCGCTGGTGTACGACCTCCTCATGAGTGGAAAGGGAAATGTGCAAGATATCAGCAATATTTTGCAGCAAGAGCTTGTACCATATTTCTCCGAAAAAAGAATGACGGTACGCATATTCGAGGCAGATGCGAGTACGATTTCTTTCCGTCTGATTGAGTATCCTGGCGCATGTGCCAGCTTGAAGCTTTCGAAACAGGGATGGAAACTATTCGTTCCGCAAAATCTTCTCGCCGGCCCATCTTATATCGAGTGTGTGAAAAAATGGGATGACATCGCCAGAAATATGGCGCAAATCTTCTCAAACCGGTATTTGTGATGATGCGCCGTATTGACTCGGGTCAGTGTTGGTATTCCAACGTGGCCCTTTTTTTGTATTTTCTGGCGAATCAGGGGAAAAGATGATACTCTGAAAATATGAATGCGAAAACATTGAAAAACTTGTTGGAGAAGGGCGATGAGCCGATACTCTTGGTCGATGTCCGTGAGCCTTCCGAGCTCTCAGATGAGCCATATTTCGAGGTTCTTCCGGAGAATTATCTCACTCTTTCGTTGATCATGCTCTCAGTTTTGCCACAGGAGGAGCTCACCGCGAGGATCGCTTCTGTGAGAGCTCGTCTTCATTGGGAGGATCGTGATATCCGTATCGTGACACTGTGTCGCTCTGGGAGACGTTCAGAGATGGCTTGTGCATATTTTTCACCCCTCGGCTTTTCGGTCGAGAGTCTGGATGGGGGCTACGGTGCGTGGATGATGGAGTCCTAACTGATCTTTTTTTGAAAACATAAAATTGGATTTTTTTCCGGAACGGCCATCGCCTCCGGGATGACGAATAGCACGCCTACCTGAATGATGGAAGAAAACTCAAGTGCTATGAAAATCGTATTGATGAAATCCGGTTTGTGGTTGCTTGGGGGAATGTCGATCCTCCTTCTTTTGCTTTCTCCATTCCGAGCACTCCCCTCAGCCGAGACTGTTTGGTTGACACCGCAGGCAGAGACATCATTTTTGTATGACCGGACAGGGATGCATGTGCTCTATGAAGTTCATGGCGATTTCGATCGGAGGATACTCTCGCATGATGAGATACCGGATATCATGCGTCATGCCGCGATGGCGACCGAGGATAAGAACTTCATGCATCATCTCGGTGTGGATCCTCTCGGGGTCATACGCGCACTCCTCGTAAATACCCGTGAAGGAAAAATAGTGCAGGGTGGATCGACGATTACCCAGCAACTCGTGCGTAATCTGACGCAGTCCCGAAAGAAAACGGTATACCGAAAAATACGGGAAATGCTTCTCGCGATCGAACTTGAACTTCATTATAATAAAAAAGATATTCTCGATCGATATCTCAATACCGTTCCTTTCGGTAATAATCTTTATGGTGTGGGCGCGGCCTCGGATGCTTTTTTCGGAAAGCCCGCTTCGGAGCTCTCCACTGATGAAGCGGCGATGCTCGCATCCCTTCTCAAGGCGACGAGCACCTATTCGCCCTATGGGGAAAATATCGACGCTCTCAATTATCGAAAAAGCGCCATTCTTCTCTCCATGCGAGGCGAAGGATATATCACCAAGACGGAGTATGAGAAGGCGCTTCTCATTGATACCGTCGCCAAAGTGTTACCGAGAGAGGATCGCATCGCGGCGCCGCATTTCGTTTTCTCCGTACTTGATCTCCTCGAAGAAAGATATGGTCGGAATCGCATTGAAGAGGGTGGTCTTTCTATCACGACGACGCTCGATTGGGAAACACAGGCGATGGTGGAGAAAATCGTCTCGGAGAAAGCTCTTGAAAATGATCGTCGTTTTCAGGCTGAGAATGCGGCGGCGACGGTACTTGATGTTGCGACCGGCGAAGTGCGGGCAATGGTCGGGAGCCGGAATTTTTTTGATACGACAATAGATGGCGAAGTGAACGTGGTTCTGCGTCCGCGGCAACCGGGTTCATCATTCAAGCCGATCATTTATTCCGCCGCCTTTGAGAAGGGGTATCAGCCGGAAAATATGATTACCGATGCCAAGGTGAATTTCGGTATGGACGGGTCGGGTCAATCGTATATACCGAGAAATTACGACGGGAAATTTCACGGTACCATCACGCTTCGTCAGGCACTTTCCAATTCGCTCAATGTTCCTGCTGTGAAAATGCTCGATGCCATCGGCCTTGATACCGGCATCGCGATGGCGAAGAATCTCGGCCTCTCAACCCTGGATATTCCGGTGCATTTCGGACTTTCTTTCGCACTTGGGTCAGCTGATGTGTTGCTCCTTGATATGGTTTCGGCATTCTCGGTATTCGCGCGCGACGGAACCTATATCGCGCCGCGGATGATACTTTCCGTGAAGAAAAGTGGCGAAGAACTTTTTCGCCATGAAACGAACGAACATCGGGCGATGAATACGGAAACGGCGAGGAAAATAAATTCCATTCTCTCGGACAATCAGGCTCGTTCCATGATTTTTGGATCGCATTCACCGCTTAGTTTTCCGGGGAATGTCGTCGCCGCAAAAACAGGGACATCACAGGAATTTCGTGATGCCTGGACGCTTGGGTATACGAGAAATTTCGCGCTTGGAGTGTGGGTGGGGAATAATGATCATCGTCCGATGCGTCCTGGTGCGGACGGCGT
This sequence comes from uncultured Bdellovibrionales bacterium, assembly GCA_964537075.1. GTDB lineage: Bacteria > Patescibacteriota > Minisyncoccia > Moranbacterales > UBA1568 > CAYTED01. The sequence goes on from CAZIBB010000009.1 coordinate 18,687, forward strand.
GTTCGTCGCGGCACCCATCTGGCGGGGTATCGTCGACCGATTGCTTCTCGACTCTCCGACGGAATCGTTCATCGCCTATACGAAAACCGCCGCGGAACCGGGACTGAAACTGGTCGATGAATCGCAGGCAATCATCACCTATTATCGGATCAGTACTGGTAAGAGAATCTCCCCTGAAAAAGCGATGCGTCTTGGTCCGGACAAGGTTCGTGTTCAAAAGGACTATCCTGAAATACATCTGACCAATTGACTTTCCATAAATTCGTTCCCGGTCGGGAATCCCTCGTATATTTTCGGTATGAAGGCGGACGAAGATTTTTCTCAACCGCTTTTCCGTCGAGAAAGAGATGAGAGAGGGATCACGCCTTGAACGTTTCTTTGCGGATGGCATGGCGAATATGTGATTTGGCATTGTTCGTCTTGACGAAGGAAAGCCAGTCACGACTCGGATGTTTCCGATCCCGTGTGGTGATGATTTCGACGCGCTCACCGTTTTTTATCTTGTAATCGAGCGGCACCATTTTCCCTTCGACTTTCGCTCCTGTGGCGCGGTCACCGATTTCCGAATGGATGGCATATGCGAAATCGATCGGCGTGGCATCTTCGGGGAGATCGATGATATCGCCCTTGGGGGTGAATGCGAAGATGTGGTTCTTGAAGAAATCGATTTTCAATCCCTCGAGAAATTCCGCATCGTCGCGTCCGATCTCATGCTGCCATTCCTGGAGCTGGCGTACCCAGGTGAGCCCCTTGGTCGGATTGACGGCGGATGCGACTTTCTTCTTCGTGAAGAGCGTGCGCCAGCCCGTGCGTTCCTGCTCGGTATAGATCCAATGTGCGGCGATGCCGTATTCCGCCTCAGTGTCCATTTTCCGCGTGCGGATCTGCACTTCGAGGATGCGCCCTTCCGGTCCGAAAATGCTCGTATGAAGCGATTGATAGCCGTTCGGTTTTGGGAGCGATATATAGTCTTTGATACGGCCGACTAAAGGGCGGTATCTCTTGTGGACGATGCCGAGTGCCTCGTAGCAGTCGGCGATGGTCGGCACGATGATGCGGATGGCGATGGTGTCGTAGACCCGCTTGATATCCATGTCATGATGCTTGAGTTTCAGGAAGAGCCGGTAGAGATGCTTCTTTCGTCCGCTGACCGCGATCGTTTGGATTTTTTCCTCGAGGAGCTCCTTTCGGAAGAGATCGACGATGGTATCGATATCGGTCTGACCGTTTCTGAGATACTGATCGGAAATATCCTTGGTGAGAGTGTAGTTTTTCGGATCGAGGTATTTGAAGGAGAGATCCTCGAGCTCGCCCTTGATCTCACCGATGCCGAGACGATTGGCGATCGGCGCATAGACATCCATGGTTTCCTGCGCGATGCGGAGCTGCTTGTCCGTCGGCAGGACATCGAGGGTCTGCATATTGTGCAGTCGATCAGCGAGCTTGACGATGACGACACGGATGTCCTCGGCCATGGCGAGAAACATCTTCCGAAGATTCTCGAGAAAATATTCCTCCCGGGATCCGCGCAATTTTATCTTTCCGAGTTTGGTGATACCGTCGACGATGTGGGCGACCGTCGGTCCGAATTTTTTTTCGATGTCCGAGAGAGGGATCGCCGTGTCTTCCGGGACATCATGGATGAGTCCGGCGATGACCGTCGAGGCGTCCATGCCGATGTTCGAGAGGATCTTCGCCGTAGCGATCGTATGGGTCACATAGGGGACACCGGATCGGCGGAGTTGACCCTCATGGGCTTCGGTGGCGAATGAAAAGGCCTCCTCGATACGCTTTTTATCCTCCGTGGAAAAAGGTCTCGGTGCGGCCTGGAAAATATCTTCGACGGTGAGCGGGATGGTATCCATAGATTTCATATATGTCTGAGTATATCCCCTTCCTCCCCCCTTTGACAAATGCAACTGAGTTGCAGTATAGTGAAAGGGATATGAATACCAATGTACAAAATTTCAATGTATTGATTGATTCTGTCTCTTCGCGGGTACCACGGATGACGAAGTCACTCCTGGCGCTTCTTTCGGTACTGCATGCCTCCCCTGGTCCGATTTCAGTTCAGGAACTGATGCGGCGGTTGGCGAGTCGAAGGATATCGATCAATAAGGTGACGGTCTACCGGAAATTGGAATTGCTTCGTACCATCGATGTCGTGCAGGAAGTGCTTCTGTCAGGTGAGAAAAAATATTATGAGCTGACGCGCGAGCACCATCACCATTTGGTATGTCTTTCTTGTGAGCAGGTGACCGATTGGGTGCCGGATGAGTCCCTGCTGAGAAAAGAAGAGTCGCGTCTCGGGAGGCAGGGTTTTCAGGTAAGGTATCATTCGCTGGAACTATTCGGGCTCTGTAGGCAGTGCTTGTAATGCATGGCAAAGAGAAGGTGAAAATGATTGTTATGAAGTACAGAATCCTTTTGTTTATCGTAGGGACAGTGTTCATCCTCAGTGGGCTGTTTTGGTGGTATTCGCGGACGGAAGAATCTGTCGATTATCGGATATCGGTTTCTGCGACGATCTATCCTCTGGCATTTCTTGCGGAACAGATCGGTGGAGATTTGGTTTCCGTGAAGACGGTCGTGCCGCGAGGCATCGAACCGCATGATTTCGATCCGTCGCTTCGGGATATCGCTGATATGTATCGATCCAAACTGATACTTATCAATGGTGCGGGTATCGACACGTGGGCGGAGCGGTTGGAAGTGGATTTTCTCAAGCAGGGCATACTGGTTTCGGTCTTTTCCCGATCGGTTGATCTGACGGCTGTAACCGACGATGAGGCGGAGCATGCGGTGGCGTCCGGTATGAGCGATCCTCACTTCTGGCTGGATCCGGTCATGTATAAAGAGAGCGCGCGCGCGGTATTGCAGGAGCTTATCGATATCGATCCGGCTCATGCGGCGACATATCGGATGAACTTCGGTCGTTTCGAGAGAAATATCGCGATACTTGATGATCATCTCCGAGAGCTTTCCGGTCCTCGTTGCCATTTGGATACGGTCATCGTTTCACATAATGCGTTCTCATATCTGGCGAGGAGATATGGATTTGAGATCCGGTCGCTTGCGGGTATCAATCCCGAACAGGAAGTATCGATCGGCGAACTTGCGGGTGTCATCCGCCTCATGCAGGAAAAGAATATCTTGTATGTTCTGACCGAACCGATCGGTAATATGGATGTGGCGACGACAATAAGGAAAGAAACCGGGGCGGAAATATCGACCCTGGATCCGCTCGAAGGACTCCTCCAATCGGATGCCAATCCTTCGGAAGATTATTTTACCGTGATGAACCGGAATTGGATAACATTGCGAAAGGCGCTAGAATGTGAGTAATGATCATTAGATTTTGAAGTATGAAAAGCCACGGAAAACTCATCGTCGAATGTGATCATGTCTTTTTCAGGTACCCGAGTGCTCCTTTGACCGCGCTCGAGGACATTACTTTTCAGGTTCGCGGCGGAGAATACACGGGGCTGATCGGCGGGAATGGCAGCGGTAAAACGACGCTTCTCCGCGTGTTGCTCGGCTTGCTCACACCGGATCAGGGGGAGGTGCGCCTTTTCGAGACGCCGCTTCGTGAATTCCGTGATTGGCATAAGGTCGGATATGTACCGCAGAATGTCTTTCGTGAAGAAGAGGTATTTCCGGCGACGGTGCGCGAAGTGGTGGGAAGCGGGGCGAAGGTATTTTCGAGCCCGTTCGGATTTTGGATGAAACGTGGTATGGAACAGCGTTCGCTCGATGAGGCTCTGGCTCTGGCCGAGATCAGCCATTTGTCGGAACGAAAGATCGGCGAGCTTTCCGGCGGGGAACGTCAGAGGGTATTCATCGCGCGCGCGCTTCTCACACGCCCGGAACTTCTCATTCTCGATGAGCCCCTCACGGGTGTCGACTCGCCGACCCAGGAGAAATTCTATGAACTGCTGAAGCGGCTCGATGAGGAGCAGGGTATCGCCATCATACTCGTGTCGCATGATTTGGAATCGATTACTCAGGAAGTGGAAAATCTCCTCTGTCTCCATCGCACTTTGGTGTGTGCCGGTTCTCCGAAGAAGCTCGATGTCGGAAATCTGCTCGAAGCATACGCGAAGAAGGGGTTTATCATTCATGAACATGTACACTAGGAATCCGTTGAAATGAATTGCTAGTCGTTCATGACGGAACGAGTGTCGGTAAAATCAGGTCAAATATCCAGAGCTTGCTGCGGGGTAAATACCTATTATCATAAGTT
>CAZIBB010000009.1:22939-26029 GCA_964537075.1 uncultured Bdellovibrionales bacterium
CATAAGTTTCGTATACTATGTTTGAATTTTTTCAGTACGATTTTCTTGTCCGGTCATTCGCCGCCGGCATATTTATTGGTATTACGGCGCCTGCTATCGGGATGTTCGTGGTGCTCAAGCGCCAGTCTTTTCTGGCAGATGCTTTAGCCCATGTGTCGCTCCTCGGATTGGCTTTGGCGACGCTCCTCAAGATACCGCTTACCTTGGGCGCACTCGTCGTATCGGTCGCCGCGGCCATCGGCATGGAGGAATTGCGCCGTACCGGACGGCTTTTCCGTGACTCTTCGCTCGTGATCTTTTTCTCCGGAAGTCTGGCTTTGGCCATCGTGATCATGAGTCTCTCTCACGGGTTATCAGGAAATATCCTCTCCTATCTTTTCGGCAGTATCGCGACGGTAACGGATATCGATGTGTGGATAACGGCAATCGTCACCGTTCTTTCTCTCTCGTTCCTTTTCTTTTTCGGCCGAGCCCTTTTTCTTTTGGTACTCAATGAAGATCTAGCCAAAGTGTCTGGCGTGCATATCCGCCGGTTGAATGTAAGTTTCGCAGCCATGGCGGCTATGATCGTCGCGGTTTCGCTCCAGACGGTCGGTGCGCTGCTTGTCGGGTCGCTCATGACGGTACCTGTGTTCGCTTCCCTGCAGTGGCGCTTCGGTTTCCGTCGAACCCTCGCTCTTTCAGTCTTCATCTCTCTCGTCTCGGTTATGACGGGGTTCTTTCTTTCCTATTTCTTCCGGTTGCCCTCCGGCGGCGCCATTGTTCTGGTCGCCATTCTTCTTTTTCTTCTCTCATATTTCTTGAATCGAAAGAAATAGCGGTGAAGAAAGAGAAAAAAATATCATCACCGAGTGATGATGATATTTTTTTAGAGCCTATCTAAGATCTCATGTCGGACATGAAATTTCATCATTTTGAGCGAAAATTCTGAAAATTGAGGAGGAATATCTGTATATTCCGACGAGACTTTCGAAATTTGCAGCCAAAATGATGGAATTTCAGGCGACAAGCAAGAGGAATTGTTGTTTTTTAATGCTTGCGGTGAGATCTTAGATAGGCTCTTAGATCTCTGTTTTCTCTTTTCTTAACTCTTATCACTCTTTCCCGAGTTTGTGCGGACTTGCCCTGTGAAATGTACGACCCTTGGTCGTATTTCACAGGGTGAATGATTCGGCTGTTATGAGACACTCTTTAGTTTATCGGGACGATGGTTGATGCACATTTTTTGGGAACATCTTTCCGGAATCGTCTTGGTCCCTTCCATCATGAGTGATTGGCACATTGGGCAGATACTGCCGGTCGGCTTCGCTTTGATGGCGTTCTTGCATTTCGGATAATTGGTGCAGGAATAGAACATACCGAAACGGCCGCGGCGTTCAGCCATCTCGCCATCCTTACAAAGAGGGCATTTTATACCCGTGGTTACCTGGTCCTTGTCGCTCCCCGTCTTGTATTTACACTTCGGGAAATTCGAGCAGGAAATAAATTTTCCGTATTTTCCTTCGCGCTCCATGAGTTTGCCATTCTTACAATCCGGGCAGGACTCACCGGTTTCTTTCGGTGGTTCCATGACTTTGCCTTCATCGGTGAGCGCGCCGTCGCAGTCCGGAAACCGCGCACAGGAGAAGAATTTCCCCGAGCGGGAGAGCTTGATGACCATGGCACCACCACATTTTGGGCAGACCGTCCCCTCGGGGGCATCACCCATATTGGTCACTTTGTCGATCTTGTCTTTGCTCTTCACTTCTTTGGAAAAGGGAGTATAAAAATCAGCGAGTGTTTTCGCATACTCGCGCTTGCCATTGGCGATATCATCGAGTTTGTCCTCCATGTCGGCTGTGAAGGATTCCGCGAGCACATCCTGAAAATGAAGAAAGAGGAAATCATCGACGACCATGCCGGTATCGGTGACCTGGAGCGCCTTGCCTTCTTTTATGACATAGCCGCGATCCTGAATGGTCTTGACGATGGCCGCGTAGGTCGATGGGCGGCCGATGCCGCGCTTTTCGAGCTCCTTCACGAGACCGGCTTCCGTGTAGCGATGCGGCGGTTCAGTCTGCTTTTCTTCGGACTCAATTCTCTTCAGATCGAGTGGATCGCTTGCCATGACCTTCGGTACTTCCACATCGTCGCCTCGTGCGGCGGTATCGAGCCGGAGCCATCCATCGAACAGGAGATGTGATCCGTTGGCGGAAAAGTTTGGCAGTGCCCGATCGGTAGTATTGGCGATAATTTTCGTCCGGAGAATTTCCGCATCGCTCATCTGCGAGGCGAGCGTGCGGGTACGGATGAGTGCATACAACTTTTTCTCGTCATCGGTGACGCCGGCTGATTTCTTGAAAGGATCGGTCGGACGGATCGCCTCGTGCGCCTCCTGGGCATTCTTGCTTTTGGTTTTGTAGCGGCGTACGGAGAGATATTTTTCGCCGAACTCTTTCGTGACGGCGGCGATGATATCCGGAAGAGCAGTTTCGGATATCGAGATGCTGTCAGTACGCATGTAGGTGATGAATCCTTTTTCATAGAGCTTCTGTGCGGCACGCATGGTGCGTGACGGCGACATGCCGAGGCGCGAGCTTCCGGCCTGCTGGAGCGTCGAGGTGGTGAACGGTGCATACGGGCGACGCAGGGCTTCGGTCGTCGTCACTTCGACGATTTCCCAAGATTTTTTTTCCGCCATTGCGATGAGTTCTTCCACTTCCTTTTTCTCCTTCGGTTGTTTCACACAGGTGAAGAGGATGTCTTCTTTGCTCTTCGTCGTGCAGAGCGCGGTCAGGATGAAATAGGTTTCGGGAATGAAAGCGCGAATTTCTTTTTCGCGTTCGGCGAGGATATGGAGAGCGGGGGATTGGACACGACCGGCAGAGAGGCCGTAGCGGACTTTTTTCCAGATGAGTCCCGAGAGATCGTATCCGACAAGCCGATCGAGAATGCGGCGTGCCTCCTGCGCTTTTCGGAGATTGGTATCGAGCTCGCGCGGATGGGCGACGGCCTCGCTGACGGCTTTTTCCGTAATCTCATAAAACAAAACGCGCTGCGGATTTTTGATCCCGCAGCTTTCAGCGACATGCCAGGCAATCGCTTCTCCTT
>CAZIBB010000010.1:0-23885 GCA_964537075.1 uncultured Bdellovibrionales bacterium
TCATGATTTTTAGCGGCAATTTATCGTTAACTGATCAGGTTCCAGATCATGCGGTAGAGGGTCTTGATGCCGGTCCAGAGGCTTTGCTTGTGAATTTTCCCCATGGAGTATTCGGTATAGAGCACTTGGATGGGGATTTCTCGGTATTTGAGTTTATACAGGTAGATTTCTCTGATGACTTCGCTGTCGTATTCGTAGCGGTCGGTTTGGGTATTGATGACTTCGGCGGCGTGCCGGGAGTAGGCTCGGAATCCGCTTTGACTGTCGGTGACGTAGAGGCCGTAGAGATACCAGGTGATGAGATTGCCGATCTTATTGTGCCAAATCTTGTACCAAGGCATGCCTGACGGATCAATGAGCCGTGATCCGAGCACGACATCGCAGTGAGATTTCTCGATCGGTTCGATGAGTTTTTTGATATCACCTGGATCATGCTGTCCGTCGCCATCCATGGTGACGATGATGTCGGCGCCGAGAAGTTTCGCCGCCTCGATACCGGTTTTCGTCGCGGCTCCTTTGCCACGATTGAGTTTATGACGAAGTACGGTGATACCGGTTCGTTTCGCTTTCTCGAATGTGTCATCGGCACTCCCATCATCGACGACGATGATATTTTCATAGCCGGCATTTCGTATGCTCGCGATAACCTCTTCGATCACGGTCGATTCATGGTAGGCAGGGATGACGATAAATGTATTTTTTTGGCTTTCCATAGGGGTATTATACTGTGACTTTTAAAAGCTGGCAATACGCTATTTTTCACAGGGTAGGGTGGACTGTTGTTGCCATGAGGCTGATTCTCCTCTAAAATAAAGGCACAATCATATAAATGATATTTACTTGCGTTATGGATCAAAAACCGTATCTGTCTGTTGTCGTACCTCTGTATAATGAAGAGGGGAATGTAAAAGAATTGCATCGACGCATCGCCGAAAGTCTTCGTAATATCGGGCGGCCGTTCGAGATAGTGTTCGTCGATGACGGATCGCGGGACAAGACGCTTTGGATGTGCCAGGAGTTGTCTCCCCTGAAGCTCGTCGTATTCCGGAAGAACTTCGGGCAGACGGCGGCTTTCGATGCGGGCATCAAGGCGGCGGAAGGTGAAATTATCATTACGATTGATGGCGATCTGCAGAATGACCCGGATGACATCCCGCTCCTCCTCGCTAAGATGAGTGAGGGATTCGATGTGGTATCCGGCTGGCGTTTCAAGCGGAAGGACAGTTTCATGAAGCGATTTTTTTCCCGTGGGGCGAATATGCTTCGATCAATTCTGATCAAGGATGATATACATGATTCAGGGTGTAGTTTGAAAGCGTACCGCCGAGAGTGTTTCCAGGATATCGACCTCTTCGGGGAAATGCATCGATTTATTCCGGCCCTTCTTCAGCTTGAGGGATTTCGCGTTGGCGAGGTGAAGGTTTCGCATTACCCGCGCCTTCATGGAGTGACCAAATACAATTGGAAGCGCGCGGTGAAGGGGTTTGTGGATATGATCGCTATCTGGTTTTGGCGGAATTATTCGTATCGACCACTCCATCTCTTCGGTGGTGCGGGTATGACGCTTTCGGTCATTGGAACAGGGATACTCTTATGGATGCTCGTGGAGAAAATAGTGTTTCACGCTTCGATCGGTGATCGTCTCTGGCCACTCGTAGGTATTTTTTGCGTATTGATGGGAGTGCAACTCTTCGTCGCGGGACTGCTCGCGGATATCATCGTACGGAACTATTATCAGCTCCATAAGCGGATGAATTATGCCATTCGCGAAACACGAATACAATAATGGAAAAAAGCACAGAACAGAAAGCACAAATCCGTCAGCTGACGGACCAAACAAAACACAGAGTCCAATAAACAAATAAGATAATAGAGGAAGAATTGATTTTGTGTTTTGAAAATTATGGTTTGTTTGGTCTTTGTGTAATGGGTTTTGTGTTTTCATAAGCACTAGTTATAAAAATATTATGAAGTTGGCATTCATCGGGACGGGATATGTCGGATTGGTGACGGGGGCGTGCATGGCGGAATTGGGACACACGATAGTCTGCGCCGATATTGACAAGAAAAAGATCGCCAAGCTGAAAAAAGGAGTGATGCCGATCTATGAACTCGGCCTCGAGGAATTGGTGGAGAAAAACGTGAAGGAGGGACGTCTGTCATTCACCTCATCCATCAGCGAGGCGATGAAGTCTGCCGAGGTTGTGTTCAGTGCAGTCGGTACGCCGGAAGACAAGAAGACGGGAAAGGCGGATATGCAGTATGTTCATGCCGTCGCCGAGACCTTCGCGAAAAATCTTCATGGATATAAGATCCTCGTGAATAAATCGACGGTGCCGATCGGAACGGCCGATCAGGTGTGGGATATCATCACACATGCGAGCAAAGGGAAATATGAATTTGATGTGGTATCGAATCCGGAATTTCTCCGTGAGGGGGCGGCGATAAAGGATTTTCTCAATCCGGACCGTGTCGTGTTGGGTGTGTCGTCGGAGCGCGCCAAGGAAATTATGGAAAAAATCTATCGCCCTATCGCCCGTGCGGGACGGCCGGTGATGGTGACGGATATCCGGAGCGCCGAATTGATCAAGTACGCTTCCAATGCCTTTCTCGCGGTGAAGATCACTTTCGCGAATGAGATGGCGAATTTCTGCGAGCTTTCGGGTGCCAATATCAAGGAAGTGGCCAAGGGGATGGGAGCGGACAGTCGTATCGGTTCACGATTCCTCTATGCGGGTATCGGTTATGGCGGATCATGTTTCCCGAAAGATGTGCAGGCGCTTATGGAAACCGGCAAGGAATATGATTTTGATTTTTCTATCATAAGTGCGGCCGATAAAGTAAATGACATGCAGAAACTCCGTCCGATTGAGTTGTTGAAGAAGCAATATAAGAGTTTGAAAGGGAAAACAATTGCCATCTGGGGACTGTCTTTCAAGCCGCGTACCGATGATGTCCGTGAGGCTCCAGCCCGATATATCATTGAAGCGCTTCTGAAGGCAGGAGCGAAGGTAAAGGCTTTTGACCCGGTGGCGATGGAGAATTTCAAGCTTTCCTTTCCTGACAAGCGGGTGAAATATACGGAGCATGCGTACGACGCCGCCTTGGGAGCGGATGCGCTTGTCGTTTGTACCGAATGGGATGAATTCCGTACGGTGGAATATCCCGAGCTCGTATCGCGTATGAAAGAGCGTGTCATCGTTGATGGCCGAAATATTTTCGAACGTCGCGAGGCGGAGGCTGAAGGATTTGTGTATTTTGGTATTGGAGTCTAGCAAACCGTGTATTACGTATTTTGTATTGAGTATTATGTATGGGGGAGGGGAAATAGTATTATGTATCTGGTATTAAGTAGTTTGTATGGGAGAAAAGATTCGTTCGTTTACTGATTTGAATGCCTGGCGTGAAGCGCATGCTCTCGTGCTGGATGTATATGCCATTACAAAATTATTTCCGAAAGATGAATTATTTGCCCTTACAAGTCAGATGCGTCGTTGCGTGATATCAATAGATTCCAACATCGCGGAAGGATTTAGTCGGAACAGTGCAAAGGATAAATTGCAATTCTATGCAATTGCTCTTGGATCGGTTACTGAAATTCAGAGTCAACTTTTGGTCGCTCGTGATTTGAAATATATTTCTGGTGAAAAGTTTAAAAAAATTGCTGATCAGACAGTGCTCGTTGGCAAACTCATTAATGGAATGAAAAAGTCCGTTTCAGATAGGCCTCGGAATACATGATACGAAATACTTGATACTTAATACAGCAAACATGAAGGTACTTTTTTTGAATTACGAATATCCGCCGCTCGGGGGCGGGGCGGGGAATGCGACGCAGTATCTATTGCGCGAGTATTCGCATATTCCGGATGTCTTGGTGCACCTCGTGACATCGTCGGTGGATGAATCGGAACATATCGTTTCGGTCGCTCCGAATATTATGGTGCACTCGATACCGGTCGGCAAGAACGGAAAGAATCTTCATTTCCAGTCATCGATCGATCTCCTCCGATATTCATGGCGTGGGTTTTGGTATGCGAATAGTCTTTTGCGGAAAGAGCGATTTGATGTGGTGCATGCATTCTTTTCGGTGCCGTGCGGGTTTATGGCGATGATACTTTCACTTCGGTATCGCGTGCCGTATATCGTATCGCTTCGTGGGGCGGATGTCCCCGGATATAGCGAACGGTTTACGGGTATGTATATTTTTCTCCGCCCGCTCATACGGTTCATCTGGAGTCGTTCGGCGAGGGTGGTGTCAAATAGCGCCGGACTCCGGACACTCGCCCTTGAGACGAACGCGAAGCAGATAATCGATACGATTCCGAATGGCATCGATATTTCCGAATTCAAACCGGATGTCGCTCGTGAGACAGACGGGATTTTCCGCATACTCTGCGTGTCGCGCATCACACCTCGCAAAGGTATCCGATACCTGATCGAGGGGTTTGATTTGCTTCAGAAGAAATGTCAGGCGAGGATGGAACTTTGGATTATCGGCGAGGGGGATGAACTCGTATCGCTTCGCGAGCTCGCGCAGTCGCTTAGGCTTCATGCATCGGTGAAATTCTTCGGTCGGATGGAGCATAGAAGGCTCGCTTCATTTTATAGTCTCGCGGATGTGTTCGTACTCCCGTCACTCAATGAGGGGATGAGCAACACTTTGCTCGAGGCGCTGGCTTCAGGACTTCCGATCATCGCGACGGTAACCGGAGGAACAGAAGAGCTTGTGGGCGATGGCGAGAATGGTCTCTTTATCGAGAAGCAATCAGCTCCAGATATTGCATCGAAGCTTGAGAAAATTCTTCTTGATGAAGAGCTTCGGAAGAAGATGGGCGAAGCGAGTCGCGCTCGCGCGGAGCGGATGAGCTGGGAGAGTGTGGCCTCGCAGTATGTTTCGTTCTACGAAAAAACACAAAACTCAAATCACAAAGATCCAAACAAAACTCAAATCACAAATTCCAAAAACTAATCCCGATATGAAAAAGAGAATTCTGTTTTTGGCGAAGATTGCCATCGGTGCCGGGTTGATATTCTGGCTGATTCAGAAGGTGAATTGGGGGGTGGTGCTTGAAGAGTTGCGCGAGGTATCGCCAGTATTTATTCTTCTCTATATTGCGCTTCAGCTTTCGGGGAATTTCATTTCGGCGAGGAAATGGCAGGTGATCGCCGAGCATAAGCATCAGGAACTTCATTTCACACTGAAGGAAGGATTTTTCACCTATCTTACCGGAGCATTTATCAATAATTTCCTGCCATCGACCATCGGGGGGGATGCGTATCGCGGATTGTGGCTTGCGAAGAAAACCGAGGCCAAAGCCGCATCGATTTCGACCGTGGTGTTTGATCGCTTTATCGGACTGTGGACAACCGCCATTCTCGCACTTGTTTTTTCTTTTCCACTCTGGAAATATTTTTCTTCCGATATCGCCGTTCAGCTGACTTTTTCCGCGCTCATCATATTCCTTCTCGCGGATCTTTTCATCACCTACGCATATTTTCAGGCGTGGTTTCACCATTTCATTTCCTTCCTTCCATTCAGGATCCGTCGTCTGATCGAGGAGGTGATTGGCTTTACGAAAAAGGGAATCTGGACCAAGGGGAGCCTCTATTCGGCGCTGTTCGCCTTCGTCGGAATCGCGCTTACGAATTATGCGCTTTTCTTCGCGCTCGGAAAGGATATCAGTTTTCTTCCGTATCTCTCAGTGATCTTCATCGTGACGATTATTTCGAGCGTGCCTCTTTCCATAAACAATATCGGCATCAAGGAGTGGGCGTACTTCACTTTCTTCCCGCTGATCGGAGTGGCGCCGGAGTCGGCGGTGACCGTCGCCATTCTCTCTCGTTTTCTCCAAATGCTTATATCTTTTATCGCCTTGCCGCAGTATCTGAGAGAGGGAAGTGAGAAGAAATAGATTTCTTTTCGAACTTAGACTCATTTTTTATACAAATTTTTCTCCATACTTTTCTTTGTCCACAAAGAAAAGGTAACAAAAGAAATTCTCTCCTGCGAACGAATCGAGAAATTCGGGCTTACCTGATGGAATTCTCCATGGAGCGTTTCACTTCCTCTCTATGGAGCATTCTCTCCTCTCTAGTAAGCCTCGAATTTCTTGCGATTTTTATCGCGCGGAGCCCCGCAGGACAAAATCAGAATAAAAAACAACGGTTGTTCCGCTTTTTGAGCGGTGCGTCCGCTGTTTTTAAAAATTAGAAACAGCGGTTGAACCGCTGTTTGAGAAGTTTATTTTTTAAAAATCGTTTTCCAGGTGGTGAGGGCTTGGATCTGAGCTGTTTGTTCGAGAAATTTCTTTTCTTCGGGGAGCTGTCGGAGTGAGGTGATGTTTGGTTGTTTCGGACGAAGGGTATACACGGTCAATATGCCGAAGTCCTTCCTATCGATGACGGAGAATGATTCTCTCAGCTTTCTCCCAATTCCGAGGTTTGAATATTGGATGCGGAAATAATTTCCTTCCGCGTAGAGATGATTTTCATTGATATGATTTGAGTAGGAGATACCTCTTTTCGAAAGATGATACCAGAATACGGGCTCGTATTCGTGAATGGCATCGAAATAGATCGGGTAAGAATTGCGCGTGTGTTTTTCGAAGAGGTAGTCGGTTATGGCGAGTTGCTCCTTCTGCGTGAGACGATTATTGTTCGGGAAAATATCTTCCGTTTCGATGACGGAAGTGTTTCTCTTCGGATTGTCGAGCGAGGAGAAATGAGCGTATATTCTCGAGAGATTCGGAAGAAGGAATGCGAGTATGACGATCGAAAAGGTGATGCGTCGCGCGGTATTCTTTTCGGGGAGGATCTTTTCCATGAGGAGTCCGAGGAGGATGATCCCTATCGGCGCGAACGGGAGGAAAAATCTCGGAAAAATCTGGAAGCTGCTTGAGATGAGGGAGTAGAAATAGACGAAAGGGATGCCGATCCACAGGAAGAGGAGGATGAGGAAATCTTTGCGATTAGGGGCCTTCTCTTTCCAGATATTCCAAAGGAGGATGGCGCACTGCGTCAGGAAGAGAAGGATGGCGAATACGCGCCAGGGAAGATGTTCGTTATTTTGAAGTCCGTAGTCTCTTACACGCTTGCCATTAATGTGGTCTATCCCTGAGTCGATGAGGAAATATTCCGATGCAGTGTAATTCAAATCCGTCATGAATTTCTTCGGGAAATTCGCGAGGAGGCTCAGTGGGGATTCATTTGTTTTCGACATTTTTTTCGTGAAGAATCCAATATTTTCTCCGTGAGTACTCCAGTCGGAGAGTGCCATAGGGGAATAGATGGCGGCAATGATTCCGAGCGCGATAATCCAAGTCTTCATTTTTAATTTTGGCCTTTTATACAGCAAGAAAAGCACCGTAATCGTCGGAATGGTGAAGAAAGTATTGAAATGAATCTGCGAGGTTATGGTGATGGCAAGCGTGGCGAGGAGAAACCATCGGTCGCGCTTTATTTCTGTTTCGGATACAGATCGAAGAAGCGCATAAAAGGAAAGGAGTATGAGAAAGGGAAGGACATTCGGGCTCCAGGAAAATCGCCCATAGAGCACGAGGTATGCCGATACCGAGAAGAGAGCTGCGAGAGCGAGCGATATATCCATTCGGAAATATCTTCGGATGAAAATGTAGAAGAGCGGAATGGCGAGAATAGAAAGAATAAGCACGAGCATGGCGTGTCCGGTCGGGGTGTCACCGAAAATGAGAGCACTCGCGTATTCCATATAGTAGAAAGCGGGTCCGAGGCGAAGTGCCCGACCACCACCGGCTGTCGGTCCGAGGAGTGGTAGGTTTTCGATGCCATTCTCAATCGCTTGCGAGACGATGCGGGTATCGTAGGACTGATCTATTTCGAAGAGAAGCCAGTCGGAAAAATTATAGGTGCGAAAAAAAATACCGATACCGACAATAAGACAGAATATGGCGATTTCCCATTTTCGTTTTGCGGGAATCGTGGTGAGGCGTGTGAGCATGATATTGCCTTACTGAGCAATGACATCAGGGCGGACTTCTTCAGAAATATTGATTGTATTCTCTTTAAACATGGTTCCTTGAATATTTATATTCTCTGTTTTCTCCCCTTGAACTAAGAGGCAGGTAGAGAGACCTTCTTCGCAAGGAACATGGTTCATAGATGTATGTGCGCTATTTACGATGGTGAAAAGAGGCCGATCTTTTCCGAGCGTAATATTTGTGTTGGTAAAGTCGATAGCGTCCGTATGTTTGATGTATATGCCATATTTTGATGGAAGGCTGATATTCTCAAATGAAATATCTCGGATAGGCATTTCGACGAGGCCAATAATTTCTATCGACCCAGCAGTTTTTCCCGCAGTAATATTTTTGACATGAATATTTCGAAAAATCGGTATGGCGGTGCTCGTCGGTCGGAATGGGGTTCCATAGGAAGTTGTGAGTTGTATAGCTCTGATGTTGATATTGCGCATCGCCATATCTTGAATCCAGATATTTTCGACGATTCCGCCTCGACCGAGGGATGCTTTTATACGAAATCCGAATTGAGATTTATTTATGGTAATATCACTCACAAAGACATTACGAACATCGCCAGACATTTCACTGCCTATGGCGATAGCCGCGTGCGAATCCTTAATAGAATTATTGCGAATGACGATGTTTTCTGTCGGGCGATGCACGCGCATGCCATCTCGGTCTCGTCCGGATTTGAGAACGATAGCATCGTCTCCAGTGCTAAAGGTAGAATCTTCGATGAGAACATAAGAAGATGAATCGATAGCAATGCCATCAGTGCTTGGCCCTGGGCTGGTGACGATATTGACGCCACGAATGACAATGTGATTGCTATATATCGGATGAATAGTCCACATCGGTCCATTGAAGATGTTTACATTTTCGATAAGTACATTATTACAACTCACAAATTCAATAAATGATGGACGCAGAGCGTCGGTCTCAGTTCCAAAAACACGCTCTTCTACAGGGACATTGTCATCACCCATGGCATAGAGCTTATTAATATTTTTTGTCGCTTTCGGTGTGAATTTCCACCATGTGAGAGCTCCTTGTCCTCTGATGGTTCCAACTCCCGTAATAGCGATGTTGGTAGCATCTTTGGCATAGATTGGAGGGGAATAGTTATAATATTCGATCCCTTCGAAACGGGAAAAAACGACTGGAAGATATTCTTTAGGGTTGGGACTGAACAGAATAGTCGCATCTCTTTCGATATGCAGGTTGATATTGCTTCGAAGATGAATCGGGCCAGTGAGAAATACTCCCGCTGGAACAATAACTTTTCCTCCTCCTAATTGATCGCAGCTTTCTATTGCCTTTTCAAAGGCGATGGTATTGGAGGTAGTTCCATCACCGATGGCACCGAAGTCCGCGATAGAACAGAGGGTATCGGGGAACAATGGCTCGTTGATACTGAGATTCTCTGCGAAGGGCGTATCGATAAAGAGCGGTTGGGTTGGATATTGAGGGGTTTCTATTATTGGTTCGGCAGAGAGTTGTCGTTGAGGAGCTTTTCGAATAATCAATGCTCCCGCAACAATGAAAAGTATCGCGATGAAAGTAAGGAGGGCAAGAAAAGCATGCATTCTGGAAAATGATTTCTCAGACAGGTATTTTTTTATAATGAAGGGGGGTTTCATATAAAGAAGTTATTGAGCGGGCGATACGCTGCTGATGGGAATCACTTTGACGAAATTATTTGGACGATTGCCGATGATAATCGTCATCGCAGTATCCTCCGTTTCATAGGCCTTTTTGAAATCAATAATCTTATTTGCATTTCCGGAAAGCTTGAGAGTTCTGGATTTTCGTCCGGATGAAACGACGACATAGTCGAATGATACGCCCTTGATTCGCTTGTTCGTAAATCCGATGATGCATTTTCCTTTGAAGACGGCGCAGACAGCGCCCTTGTCTGACCAAACGGTGAGTTTTTCCGGATTTGGAAGGTTATTGAGATACTCGGCTGCTTCGTAACTTCCATCGCCCATATCTTTTAGGTTCACGAAATATTTCTCCGGAAGAAGTACTGATGTGTAGGCGAAATAAAACGGTCGAACATAGAGAAGGCTCCAGAGAGAGAATATTATAACAAGAGCGATACCGACGAAGGAGGGAATATGCTTCCTTATTTTTTTCAGAGAGAGGATGTGTGCGAGGCCAATGGCGGAGGTGATGAAAGCGAAGGGATAGAGCGTGATCTGATACCTGACGGTCGCTACGACGCTATTGACCGTTGACGCGAGATAATAAAACAGAATAAAGAGAGAAAAGTAGAAAACAATTTTTGCCTCGTAGGAGTCAATCCACTTTTTCTTCAAACCAAGAAGGAGCGCGACGATCAAACCAAGGAGCGCAACCGGTGAAATACCGAAAATCAGGCTATATATATCAGCGGTAATCTTATCGGCATAGAGAATAAGGCTGTGTCCCTCGCCCTTTGGTGATGCGAGGGTGGCGACGGTATCAAATATTCTCATGCCGGCATAGGTATTCATCAGAGTGAAGATGATACCGAAGAGGAAGAGAATAGCGACGGAGCGAAGAAGGACATTTTTATATTTCGAGAGAGTATCGAGACTCCATTGTGTGAGTCTCTCTTTGAAAAGAAAAATGTCAGCAAGGATGAATATTACCAGGCCAACAAAAAGTGGCCAGGTGGTTCGAAAAGCCTGGCTGAGGAAGGTTCCTTCAAGGAGGATTTTCGGATTGACCCAGGTGGCGGGATACAGGACGAAATAGGTCGCCATGGAAACGCCAACGAGAAGAGTATAGTGAAAGAGCGATTTTTTCAGATAGGGGCGAAGTTCGGGCTTTTTCGTTGCGAGAATATATTCGAGGAAGGGGAGGAAAAAGAAAAAGATATAGAGAATATTGGCGACGTACTTTGTAAGAAGAGCAAGACCGAGGAGAAAGGCGCTCCAATAGAGATATTTCTTCGCTTCCGTTTTTTGGAAAACGAGATAGGAGAGGAATGAGAGCGGGAGAAAGATCCAGAGAAGGGAATCCGGGTTGATGATAAGGGAGATCCCGAGAATGATAGGGGAGAGGCCAATGAGGGTAAAGGCGATGAGCGCCGTGGTCTTATCAAAGAGTTTGCGAAGGAGAATATAAAAGAAGGGGAGGAGAATAATACAGAAGAGGTATATTGGAAGGCGGAAAGCGAAATTGATAGTATTGATATCTCGGAGCTCGGCATCGGTTTTCACATCGCCACGGAGGCTTTTGTAGGGCATGGGGTCTATCGTGGCGAGTCCGGCACCGGAGAGGATGGCCACGGTGATGCCAGGTTTGTCGTTCACGCTCGTTGATTTCCAGTTATGAGCCTTGATACCGTTCCAGAATTTGGTGATGCGACCATAGGTCCAGTACGGTTCGTCGACGGAAGAATAGTTTCCGAGGCGGGCAAGACCGAGAGTGAGATTGATAAGGATAACAATGACGATAATTGCTGGAGCGACGTATTTTTTGAATGCGGTATTCATATGAAGCAAATATAAATATATCTTTCATACTATCATGGAAATGATGACTTGCAAAACAAAAGAAGGCTCAATGGTGGTATTTTTCACTTTACTCTCGAGGGTAAATCGTGGTATTATGGGTAATATTTAAGAATATTTTTCTATGAGTGAATATATTATTTTCGGGAAAAAATATTGGGTCGCGATATCGCTTTTTATTCTTATTTTTCTTTCGTTTTCCGTGCGATTCTATCAGTTTGATGAGTGGCTGTATTTCAAGATGGATCAGTCTCGCGATGCACTTCTTATTGGCAATGCCATAGAAAATGGGCCGGGGTACTTGCCTCTCCTCGGAGCACGGGCGGGGGCGACGGATCTCGAGCATGGATTTCTCCGTCTCGGGCCGGCCTATTATTATTTCCAGTATCTTTCGGGGAAGATATTTGATTCCACCCACCCATCAGTTTTCGCATACCCGGACCTTTTCTTTGGTGTCGCGGTGATTCCGCTTCTTTATGCTTTGCTTCGGCTCTATTTTTCACAGCGGCACTCTCTTTTGATTGTGACGATGTATGCTTTCTCGTTTCTTATCATCCAATATTCACGATTTGCATGGAATCCGAATTCGCTTCAGTTTTTCATCATCCTTTCTTTTTATGGACTCCTTCGCTTTCTCAATGAATCGAGACCGACGCCGAAGAAATGGTGGCTGGCGCTTTTTACATTTGGAGTGACTATCGGTTCGCAGCTTCACTTTTTCGGATTTTTCAGTCTCATCGGTATTTCCGCCTTACTCATCTTGTTTCATATGAGTATTTGGAAACGGGAAGTAATAATGGCTTGCCTGACAAGACAGGCACTTCGACAATTTGCTTCTTTTGCTACGGTGGCATTATCCGTGTTTCTTGTTTTGTATTCCCCGGTTATTCTGAGCGACAGGATGGAGGGATGGCAGAATACGAAGAATTTCTTCGAGGCATTGGGCTCAAAGGCCGAGAAGAAACCATTACTTGAAAAGGTGAAGAAAGACATATCGGAAAATGTGAATTACTATTGTTTGCTTACGACGTCGTCTTGCTATAACGGCGATATGAAATCGCATGCCATCCCGATTACTGTCTCGATTTTTGTGATGCTTGCCGGACTCATTCTCGCGGTTCGGAAATTGCGAACGGAAAGAAAATCTCTCCCGAGAGATTTTCTCATGCTGACACTTCTGTGGTTTGCTGTGTTCTCCATCCTGACGCTTCCCGTGGCGTTTCAACTTCGTCCGAGGTTTTATATCGTCGTTTTCGCGCTCCCATTCATCTTCCTCGGATTCTTGTATGAATTTCTCGAGGAGCGGTTTGGGAAGAGGGCGATGATCGCGACATTCCTCATGACGCTCTCTATCCTTGCGATGAATATTCGGGGGACATGCCTGTGGTTTCAGGAGATGACGCGTGCACAACACGTTGTTACCGATACGAAGCGGACTCTTATTCTCAAAAATAAAGACGGCGTGACCCTCGGGCAGTTACAGAAAGCGACAGATTGGATGTATTCACGATATATTCCGGGGAACAATCTCTATTATTATGTGAAACCGGAGCATGTGCGCCCGATCAACTTTTTGCTCAAAGAAAAGGATGCGGAACTTTCTTTTACGACCATGAAGATGAATGAGGACCCGAATGCGCAATTCTTCGCTATCACGCCAGCGAAGAATGGCATCGCTCCGTTTACGAAAAAATTCAAGACAGAAGTGGAAATCGTCGCCTCGGAACAATTCGGACAGCTTATGGTATTCGAACTTCGTATTCCGAATCGTGCCACTTCATCGGCATTCAAATGGAAGAGTGGCGGCGGTGGAGATGATCGTTTCTATTGGAAGGATGTTTTTCAACAGTAGGGAAACCAGCTTATGATTGATCGCATTCGCGTATTGTTTCGAATGGTTCCCAAACATATTTGGGTACTGGCGTTCATCGTTCTTATTGGGATTTTTTTCCGCATCTATCATTTTCATGATTGGCTTCCATTTAAGGGCGATGGATTCCGTGATGCGATTATGGTTTCAAATTCGTATCGAGTGGGTATCGAGTCACTCCCACTCCTCGGGCCTCGCGCGGCAGGGACCATGCTTCGCCTCGGTCCGGTATTCTATTATTTCCAGTACACGGCTGTGTCGATGTTCGATAGCATGAGCGCACCAGTTTTGGCATATCCTGATGTGTTTTTCTCCATTCTCGCCATCCCGCTTTTTTATTTTTTCGCGCGACGATACTTCGGTATTCCGTGGTCATTAGTGCTCGCTTCTATGCTTGCGACATCGTTTCTCGCGATCGAGTATGGTCGGTTCGCTTGGAATCCGAACTCGACTATTTTTTTCATACTCGCTTTCTCACTTGCTTTCCTCAGGATATACGATGCGCCGGATGATGCTTCACGGAAACGGTATTTCCCCGCGCTCCTCGCCGGCGTATTTCTTGGTGTAGCGACGCAGCTCCATTTCAGTTCGTTTCTCGGGTTGCCGATCGTGATCGCGTTTTTTCTCCTCTGGCGTTTTCCGGATACGAAAAAAGTCATTTCTCTTAAGGTCATCGCATGTTTTTTGGTAAGTTTCCTCCTTATCTACACGCCGGTTCTCATGAGTGAGTATTTTAAGCATGGTGAAAATTCAAAGCGTTTCATCTCAGCGCTCGAAAGCAAGCCATCCGTGCACGGGGCGAAGGAAAATATCACTCGAATCGTTCGTGTATTCGCGAATCAAAACATCCGTATCACGCTTGGTATCGTCGAGCCGGGAAAAAAGATGCTTTTGTTTTCCGCTTTTTTCCTTGCGCTGGGATTTCTCGCGAATATGTACCTGATTCGCGGCGAACGAAATGAATCGAGGAGGAATTTTCTCCAGTGGACACTCCTTCTGATAATAGTGTATTTCATCCTGTATATTCCGTTGGCATTCACAGTGGATCGTCCTCGTTTCTTTCTTCCTTTCATGATGATCCCATATCTTTATTGTGGTTATATCATATTGGCTCTCGAAAAAAGATTCGGTCGGAAAATGTTCTTGAAAATCCTCGCTATCATCGGTGTGAGTATCGTCATACTGAGCAATATGCATTCGGTATTGGGATGGTTTGCGGAATTGCGCCAATCCGAACAAATAACGGAGTCTGCCGGAACAGGTGAGAAAAATATCAAGGGGAGGAGTTTTTGGCTCGTATGGACTCACTTTGAAAGGGCGGCGTCGGCGATGGATAACTCGTGCCAGGGCACTGCTCCGATTTTTTTCTTTCCATCAAAAAACATCAAGGAGTACGGTCATTCTATCGAGTATGCGTTGCTTCTGGGAAATCCGGACCGTCCGATAGTTTTGGAACGAAAATATGATCCAATAGTACTCGACGGCTGCTATTTTTTCGTCTCGCTTCCGCATAATGGTGTGATGCCGGAATTGATGGCAAGCGAACCGGCGGATGAGCCGCTCGATCTCGGCGGTATTTTGCTGACACGGTTCTATCCCGTGCGTATGAGTGGCACGTATGAACCAGATAAGGATGATGAAAAGGAAATAACTTTCGTTCCAGAGAAGAGAACGAGAAACAGTCGTGTGTATTGGGGTGATATTTTTAATCTCCTGAGAGGCGAAAAATAATGGAGAAACTGCTCTCACAATTCAAAGAGAAAAAATGGCTGATAATGATATGTATCGGTGTTTTCAGTGTGGGGATTTTTCTTCGCACGTATCAGTTCCATGATTTTCTCCGGTTCAATGCCGATCAGTCCCGTGATGCTGGTGTTGTGGGCGATTACATCGATGGAGCGTCGCCGCTCCCGCTCCTCGGACCTAAGGCTGGGGGGACAGATTTTCGCGTCGGTCCGATATTTTATTACTTTCAGATAGCTTCGGCAAAAATATTCGGGAATGAGCCAGATGTCGTAGCTTATCCCGACTTGCTGTTCTCTCTTCTCGTCATGCCACTTCTCTTTTTCTTTCTTCGAAAATATTTTGATGTTCGAACTTCGCTTTTGCTTACCGCACTTTTCGCCGTGTCCCTCTATGCAGTCAAATATTCCCGTTTCGCGTGGAATCCGAATTCATTGCCATTTTGGTCAATCCTTTTCCTCTTTTCCTTGCATGAGATTGCTACGGCAAAGGGTGTCGTGAAGAAAAAGTGGGCAGTGTTCGCCGGTATCGCTCTCGGGGTGGGAGTACAGCTTCACACCCTTTCACTGATCTTCTTTCCCATCATCTCCGTGCTCGTATTCGGATCTTTGTTTTTCCAGAAGAAAATGCAGTGGCAATTATTTTTCATCACGATTGGCATAGCGCTCCTTCTCAATACCGGACAGATCATAAGCGAGATACAAACCGGCGGAGCGAACACTACGGCATTTTTTCATGGCATCGGAACGAAGGAAAAGAAGGGCGGTGGCATGGCAAACAATGTCTTGAAGGATATCGCGTGCTATACGCAGGCAAATGCATATATTCTTTCTTCATATGACAGCGATGACGGATGCAGACTGAAGAGCGTGAGGAAGGGATGGAATCTTCCCGTATTTCTTGTTGGTTTAATATTTTTTATCGGCGGTATATGGCTCGCGCTTCGGGCTTTCCGGAGGGAACAAGATATTTCACGGAAATATTTTCTTGGGATAGTGTTCGCGTATCTCGCTCTTTCTTTTTTCGTTCTCCTCCCGTTTTCTTATGAAATTTCGATGCGGTTTTTCCTCGCGATGATATTCATGCCATTCATATTTCTCGGTCTTTGGATCGAATATGCACTGGAGAAGTGTCCAAAATATGCGGAATATATGGTGATGATTCTCGTTTTCGCGCTGATGATCCTCAATCTCAGTGCTTCCTTCCGATCATTCTCAATTTCGAAATCGTATCTCACGGATTCAAATGAGGGGATGGACAACATGATGCTCCGAGAAGTGGAGCTTGCCTCGGCATTTGTCATATCGCATGCCTTCGGTGCGGATACAATCGCGATTGACGGGGATCAAAAATACCTTTTCAAAGGATTGAAGTCCATGAATTACTTTACGAGCAGATCCGGCATCAGGCTCGTCGAGAAGACGAAGAAAACAGATCCGAGCTCCCCTGTGTTTCTCATAGAAAATACGAAGCATACGGATGATATCTTGAAGCATCGGGAGATAGGGGAGTTTCTCTCTTTCGGTCGATTCACAATTTTCTCTCTCAAATAATCATATGCGCAAACACATACAGCGGATAAGTGCCAGAGCGAAGGCGGTGCCGATCCATCACTGGATATTTCTGGCTATCCTGCTTTTCGGTATTTTTTTGCGGACATATGAGTTCCGGGACTGGATGATATTCAATCCGGATCAGGCACGGGATGCATTCCTGATACAGGATATGATCGATGGGAAGACATTTCCGCTCATGGGACCGCAGGCAGGGAATACCGAATTTTCGCTCGGGCCGATATTTTATTATTTCGAATTCGCCTCGGCCCTGGTTTTCGGGTCATCAGTGGAAAGTATGGCGTATCCAGACCTGTTCTTTTCGATATTGGCGATAGTGCTCGCTCATTTCTTTTTCAGGAAATTTTTTCAGGAAAACATCGCGCTCATACTTACCTTCCTGTTCAGCATATCTTTTTTTGTGATAACGTATTCGCGATTCGCCTTCAATCCGAATTCTATCCCATTTTTCGTGCTCCTGTTTCTTCTCGCCTTGTTGAAAATCATGAGTGATTCTCCGAAGGAAAAGTTTTTCTGGGCGGCGGTTCTCGGCGTTTCGATGGGTGTCGGCTTTCAATTGCACACGATACTCCTGATAAGCATGCCAGCCATGGCGGTGCTCGTTTGCGCATATTTATTTTTTAAGAGGCGATTTATCTGGAAAAGCATGCTCGTCGCGTTCTTGTTTTTCCTTTTGTGTAATGCGGGCCAACTCTCCTCCGAAGTCCAAAACGATTGGTTCAATATGAAGGTACTTTTCTCCGATATGAAGGGGAGTGGGCTTGATTCCGGTAAGAGTCAGTGGCGATCCATTGCAAACGATACGCTCTGCCATATTCAGGGAATGGTATATATCCTCTCCGCGCAGGGAGGCGGTGATAAATGTGAATTTACGACACTTCCGGAGCGTATCGGGGAAAAAGGGTGGCTCTTTAATCTGAAAAAGGTGGTATTCATAGGTATCGGCGCTATTTTTCTCTCCGGTGGATGGGCTCTTTTATTCTGGTATGCGAGCAAGGAACGCAGCAGGGAAAGAATGTACGCCCTTTGGTTGCTGACAACCTATTGCCTCGTAACGTTCATGGTTTTGCTGCCTGTTTCGTCTGCGATTTCGATGCGGTATTTCATCGTCGTTGAATTTGTCCCATTCGTCCTCGCCGGTTTTTGGATCCGGTTTATCGGGGAGTCGCTGCGTCATACCCGGGTGGCTCTCGCGAGCGTCTCACTTTTTGTCTTCATTCTTACGGCATTGCATCTGCAGGCGATCAGTATGCAGGTGCATGCGCTTGCCTCCGGGACTGCGAGCACCAAGGACTTCGCTATTTTTGGTGAAACAAAAGTCATGAGCCGCTACATACTGGATCGTTCAGGGGATGCGGAAGTGATATATCTCCATGGCAGAACGGATTATCTGTCGCGGTTTGACGCTTCCCTGAATTATTTCGCCGCGCAAGAAGGAAAAGTCGTGAGGAATGCGAACCACAGGGAATTGATCGGACGAGACGACCCGTTTTTTTATATTGCGAACAAAGGAAATGAGAGACTCAGTTCGAAGGAGATTATAGAGGGATTTTCTACCGAAGAAATATCCGTTTTCGGGAATGTAGCCATCGCCAAGATCGTCCGGAAGTGAGAGTAGGGAGAATCATAAGAATCAATCATCACTTGTCGATATGCCAAACAGCGAACAGAAAATCATCGGTTTGTTTCTCGCTCTCATAGTTGTCATACAGCTTTCTTTCGGTCTCCCGAGACTGGTCGAATATTCCGCCGTAGACGAGCATCTGTGGACATATGAAAGAATCCCGCAGTTTTGGAACGCGATTCAGGAGTCTCATTGGAAAAAAACGAATATCAATGACAAGCCGGGGATTACCGTGGCTCTGGTTTCTGGTCCCGGTATGCTGGCCGTGGACCCGGAGCCTTTCGATTCTCTTCGCGTGGAACCAAAGACATCCGTGCAAGCAGCGCTCATGGAAAAGATAAATTTTTCCTTTCGACTCCCGATCTATCTTTTCACGTTGTGCATGCTTCCGGTTTTCTACTTTCTCCTGCGGAAACTTCTCGGCCCTTCCATCGCTCTTTTTTCGACTGCTTCCATCTACCTCTCGCCGATCGTTCTGGGGATATCCCTTATCATTAATCCGGATTCGCTTTTCTGGATTTTTCTTCCGCTCTCGATCATAAGCTTCCTCGTTTTTCAGAAGCATATGCAAAGCAGGTATGCATATTTGTGTGGAGTATTCCTCGGACTGGCGCTTCTGACCAAATATGTATCCGCCATCCTTTATGTCTATCTGCCGGTCATTATTTTCTTCGGAGCAATTTTTTCGACCAACGCGAGTGATGCGCGGAATTTCTTGAAACGATCATTCATCGGTTATGGCAAGGTGCTTCTCGCTTCCGTCGCGACCGTTCTCATACTGTATCCGGCCACGTGGGTGCGACCGGAGCTTATTCTCACGACCACCTTTTTGAGTCACCCATTCGAGCCGATATGGAGATATTTCGCGATCGTCTCCGGGATATTTTTTATAGACATATTTCTTTTCAAAAGTTTCGTCAGCGCGAAAGTGGCAAAGTTGGTTGCTCCATACGGAAGAATAGCGCTCGGCGCGATTTTCTTGGCGGTATTTGCCGGAATATTCTTCTCACTCATGAATGCGTATTCCGGGATGAAGTTCTATGATTTTCAGTCTGCGCTCACTTCCGCTCGGATATTGGATGTCCCCCTCTCTTTTTCTCTGATTGCTTTGCGCGGTATCGCTACGGGTTTTTTCGTGCTTCTTTTCAGCATTCCTCCCGTTATACTGTTCCTTATTCTTTTCGCGCTTGGGAACGCGGTTTTTATGATATGGAAAAAAGAATCCGGCGATGAATTGATGGTCGTCAGCGTGTTTTTTCTTTTCATGCTTTCATACTATGCGGCTTCATCGATGAACGGTGTCCAGCCGACGGTTCGTTACCAAATTGCACTGTATCCGCTCGCCGCGATTATAGCCGCGATCGGTCTCCATCAATTTTTACAAAAATTTTCGGTGACGCGCGCCATGTCTCATTTGATGGCGGGGGTATTTCTCATCGGGACGCTGTCACTCAGTTTATTTTTCATTCGCCCGTATTATTTCGCCTATGCTTCAGAGCTTCTTCCTCACCGATACGTTCTCAACATGAAGGATATGGGGGATGGGAGCTATGAGGCGGCGGAGTATTTGAATGCACAGCCAGATGCAGGACGTTTGTATATTTGGTCTGATAAGGTTGCGGTATGCGAGTACTTTATCGGTCGTTGCGAAGTGAGTTTGAAACAAAAAAACTTAGAAGGCATCTATTTTGACTATTTCGTCATTTCCAATGGCCGTGAACCGAAAACGAGATATTTTATCAGTATCCGAAATATCGTTTTGCCGGAATTTCTTCGCTTGCAGGAACTCTATACCTCCGATGATTTCGAGGGTCATACGATAGTGATTGATCGGCGACCGGGCAATTTCGTGAAAATAGTCAAAAATCCCATTCCTAAAACTTCGTTTTAGGAATGGATGAGCTGCTTGGTTGCGTGATTTTTACTCAATCAAGAGGGGTTTTCCCTTGATGGTGACGGTAACATTCTTAAAGAGCCTGCTCTTTATATTTTCGAGTGTCGTGCCTCGCGAAGAAAATATGGAGATATTTTCCAGAGTGATATTTTCCAGAGGACTTTCCGGAAGGCCGGAGAGCAGAAGTGAGTCTTTCGTTCTTCGGCATTCCACATTTTTTATTTCTATATTGCGGAAAATCGGTAATTTATTTTCATCATAACCACTGATCGGCGTGCCGTAATTCAGGTCCACTTGGATGGCGCCAAGGTTCATTCTGCGCATAAAAACATTGTCTATCCAGATATTCTCGACAATGCCGCCTCTTCCGCGCATTGACTTGAAACGGATGCCAAAATCAGCCACTTGGATATCGATGTTGTATACCAGCACATTTCGTATATCGGCTGACATTTCACTTCCGATGGCGATACCACTGTTCGCATCTTCAATTATCAGATCATGAATAATGATGTTCTCGGATGATTTGTTTATTCTCCATCCGTCGTGATCTTTTCCTGATTTGATGACGACCGCATCATCTCCCGTATTGAGAGAGGAGTTGTTGATAATGACATTGCGTGAGGAGTCGATGACGATGCCGTCGGTATTTCTTTTCTCAGTGTCGATGGAAATATTCTTGATGGTGATATTTCTGCTGTATACCGGATGAAGCGTCCAGCCTGGACTATTGAAAATCTTTATTTCTTCCACGAGAATGTTTTCGCAATTGATGAATTCTATGAATGATGGTTGAATCGCATCTTTCTCCGTTCCGAACACCCTTTTCTCGACAGGGATATTTCGAACGGACATCTCGTAGAGTTTGTTCGTCGCTCCTTTTTTTAGGGAGACATCGGAATTGGAATTTTGCATGATGTCATTCCATGCGAGCCAGGCATCACCATTTCCATCGAGTTCTCCTTTTCCGGTGAGGGCGATATTTGTGCAGTCTTTCGCGGAGATGAACGGGGAATAATTATAGAGTTCCATCCCTTCAAATCGAGTGAGGACGGGAGGGAGATAATCCGAGAATACATCACTAAAGAGCAATCGTGCTCCTTCCTCCAGGTGAAGATTGATGTTGCTCTCGAGGCGTATCGGACCCGTGAGCCAAATTCCGGGAGGAATGATGACGGTTCCGCCACCCTGCTTCGCACAATCGGAAATAGCAGATTGAAAACTCTCGGTATTGAGAAATTTCCCATCCCCGATAGCCCCATAATCGGTGATGGCGCAGGTATGCTCTGGAAAGAGAATTTCCGGAAGAGCGGGCATGTGAAAGGGTATCGCGACGGATTTTTTTTCAATCAATCCTCTTTCGGATTTTTCTTCTTTGTTGTCTTTGAATAAGGGATTATTTGAAATATTCTCCCGGAACATTAAAAAAAGGACGGCAAGAGCCATGAGAAGGAGAATACCCATTATAAAAGGATTGTATTTCCGCATGATTTCTTTAAAAAATTTCAGGGAGTTCAAATCAGTATGCTTGTAACATTGAGAATAGCAAATTAAAAAGCTCCCGAGAAGTGTCCTGAATTTTCAGGGGAAAACTTCTGGGAGCTCATATTGCTTTTCGTCGTACGGCGCGCCGGCAGTTTAGGTCGCGCCGATGCCGTAGAGGGGGTTTCCGTCGGTCGCCGCCAGGTCCTCACGCGCGAAGCCGAGTGCGGGTGGTGCCGTCATGGAGAGGATACTGCCGGAGCAGAACCTTGCCAGTGCGCCGTCGATGTTGGTACGCTCGCCGGCAAGCGCGGTTGAGAACGGCACCGGACCCAAACGTTCATCGATGAGGACCCTGGCAGCCTGACTGTCGAGCTTGGCGATGAGCGGAATTCCCCAGGCCGGATCGGGCGAGGCGATGACGTTGCCTTGGGCAGCATAGGCAGAGGTCGTCAGCATGGTCGGCGGCTGGTAGGCAATCGCGACAGAGGCCGGCAGGGCAATTGTGGCCACAAGCAGCAAAGCGAGTCTCGTATGTTTCATGGTGGTCTTCTCCTCGTGCAGGTTGGACAACGGATATGCTGACCAGATATTCTCGGATCAGCAGGGTGGATACCATAATCGCTATCCAATCTGCTGATCCGAAACGGGATATTCTTCTGAAAGTACTGTGTCAATTATGCGGAATATTGAGAATCTCGTCAAATTTCCTCTGCTCTGTCAGGATTTCTTTCGGAAGAGTTTGGCGATCGGTTCGATGTCGGAAGGCTCCAGTTCTCCGAAGATTTTCAGGAGGGTGAAGTAGCAGAGAAAGAGGAACGATCCGGAGAAGAGAAAAGAGAATTGCCCCTGAGGAAGGATGAAGGAGATCGAAATGAGTATGAATATCGATAGTGCCACGCGGAAAAACGAAAGAAGGGAAATCAGGGCGGAGAAATGTTTCCGAACGGAAAAGAGAATCCCTATCATAAGTATGAATGAGACGATCGCCATGGCGGAGCTTGCTCCGATGATACCGAACTTCGGGATGAAGAAGAGATTGAGTGGAATGAACGCGATGAGACCGATAAGAGAGATGTAGAGCGGCGTCTTCACTTTTCCGGCACCATTGAAAGCGAATGCGAGAACATAGAATACGGTGAGAAATCCGACGCCAATGGTAAAAATCTGCATGGCAGGAGCCGCTTCGAGGTATTTGTTTCCGAAGAAGAACTGAAGGGCGGGTGTGGCGAAAATCGCGAGGAGAGTGACCATCGGAGTGAGGAGGAGAAGGAGGAAACGGAGGGATTTTTGAATGAGTGCCTCGGTCTCTTCTTTCTTCGCTTCAAATGTTGATTTGGAGATTGCCGGAAGGAGGATCATCGCGAGCGCATAGAAGAGATAGTATGGGATGCGTCCGACGGTAATCGCGGCATTATAGAGTCCGGTGAGATGGTCATCATGGAGGAGCGCTTTCACGAAATAGAGATCGAGCGTGAGGAGGAGTTCGTAAAAAATAAGGAAGAGGGTGAGCGGGCCGGCATAGATGGCGATGGTCTTCATCGGAAAGTGAAAGGTGTGACCAACGAGCTCGGCTCCGATTCCCAGTTTTCGTTTCACATAGAACTCGTCGATGGCAATCGCCGCGAAAAAGGTGAAAAGTGGGGCAAGTATATATCCACCGATGGAGCCTTCGACTCCGAAAAGAAGTGCGGCACAGACGATAAATCCGACG
Organism: uncultured Bdellovibrionales bacterium; assembly: GCA_964537075.1. Classification (GTDB taxonomy): domain Bacteria; phylum Patescibacteriota; class Minisyncoccia; order Moranbacterales; family UBA1568; genus CAYTED01. The sequence continues at coordinate 23,405 of CAZIBB010000010.1, forward strand.
CGTGCGATGGACCGGACAATTTTCACGATGGCTTGGAGCTTGAAGAGGTGAAGTCCGGTGAAGTAATGATGATAGAAAGAGGCTGCTGCGAACGCCGGGATGACGAGAGAGGAGAGTTGAAAGAGAGGCGTGAGTGATGGATCACGAAGTGCCCAGGCGATGACCGGAGAAAGAAAGAAAAAGAGTATGGTGATGGATCCGATGACGAGCATCTGCAATTTGGCTGCCTGGCGTTTGATGGAGCGGATATCGGCGGGATTCGCCTCGATTTTTTCACTGACGAATTTCGCCATGGCAGTCGGGATGCCATTGCCGATGAGGACGATGACCATGGTGGTGAGAGTGACGACGAGTCCATAACGACCATAATCCGCCGGTCCGAGGACGCGGCCGACAACCGCATGGACGACATAGGCCGCGATATTGAAGATGACTTCCGAGGCAGTGAGCCAGAGAAATGCGTTCGCGAATTTTTTCATAA
>CAZIBB010000011.1:0-15481 GCA_964537075.1 uncultured Bdellovibrionales bacterium
TCAAAGCCGTCCATCTCAACGAGTATCTGATTGAGAGTCTGTTCGCGTTCGTCATGACCGCCGCCGAGGCCAGCGCCTCGATGCCGACCCACGGCATCAATTTCATCGATGAAGACGATGGCGGGAGCATTTTTCTTTGCCTGTTTGAAGAGATCGCGGACACGGCTCGCGCCGACGCCGACGAACATCTCAACGAATTCTGATCCGCTGATATTGAAAAATGGAACACCAGCTTCACCGGCTACAGCCTTGGCCATAAGTGTCTTCCCCGTTCCTGGAGGGCCGAGAAGAAGCACACCACGAGGAATCTTGGCGCCCATATTGAGAAATTTCTTCGGTTCTTTCAAAAAATCAACAATTTCCAAGAGTTCTTCTTTCGATTCCTTGGCTCCGGCGATATCTTTGAAGGTAATTCGTTTGCGTTTGTCCTTTGGGTCGAGCATCCGGGCGCGAGAAGAACCGAAAGAGAGTGCCTGCGCATTCCCACGCTGAGCTTGACGCATCATGAACCAAATGAAGCCTGCGATAAGAATGAAGGGGATGAGGATAGGAAGAATGGCTGCCGTCCAGTAGGATGCGCCGGATTCCTTTTCGACGATAATGGAAACTTCATTGAGTTTGTCGCGGTTCACCTCGTAGTTCCGGAGGGTTTCGGTGAAGGATGCCTCACCTTCTTTCGTGGCCTTTTCAATAGTACCGTCATTTTTTTCGATAGAGAGTTCATTCAGTTTTACTGATACTTTTTTGACTTCTCCATTATTGATTTGGCTGACGAGTTCGCTCAGGGAAATTTCGGTCGGCTTCTTTTCGGGTGATTGATAGAGAATCACCATCCCGACCATAACGAAAAAAACGAGAATGGCCGTTGAGAGATGACGAAGGAGTTTTTCCATAGAGTTGATTTAGAGGGAATTATGTTTTTATAAGATTCTCGATCGTTCTCTGTTCAACTCGGAAAAAGAGTTTTTGCTGTGAAGCGATCTCAAAACTTATAAAACACGATTCCCGGGAGGAATTTAATGGGTGCGTATCAGAAATACTGTATCACCTTTGCGAAGAATTTTCAACCCCGGGAAGGTGAGGATCTGATTTTTATTTTTGGCTAGGGTAAGCATTTTTTGTGCTTCAATAATCCATGTGCCATGTGTTTTTTTTGAGTGTTTCCTGAAGAAAATATCAAGAAACTGGCGTTGCTCGGAGAGATTGAGTTTGCAGAATGATTTTAAGGAGAAGGAATCCTCTGTGAGGAGTATCTGCTCAATGTTTTTTTTCGTACTTTGTTCCAGGAGAGAGATATCTTCTGCTACGAGGGATGCCGTTTGCGCAAGTTTTTTCTTGAGTTTTGGTGCGTATTCTTTTTCAAGAAGGGGGAGGAGTTTGTTTCGGATCTTATTGCGGAGGAATTGATTTGAGGCATTGCTCTTATCAAGACGAAATGAGAGATCTCGAATCTTGAGATAATCGAGGATGTCGCCCCGCGAGGTATTGAGAAGTGGGCGAATGAGAGTGTTGTTTTTTGGGCGCATGGCTGAGAGTCCTCTGAGTCCTGAGCCGCGAAAGAGGTGGAGGAGGAATGTCTCTGCCTGATCATCCTCATGATGGGCTGTGACGATATGGTCGGAATTCGTTTCTTTGCGGATATTTTCAAAAAATCGATAGCGAATATCACGAAGCTTTTCTTCGGATTTGTTGTTTTCCGTGATTTTCGAATGGGAAATGAAAAGAGGAAGGTCGTATTGGCAGGCGAGCTTTTTGACGAAAAGTTCATCAAGGTCAGAATCACGCCCACGCAAGCCGTAGTTGACATGAGCGAGAGTGATCCGAAGATCATATTTTTTCTGAAGATAGGCGAAGATATCAAGAAGACAAACACTGTCCGGTCCGCCGGAGATACCGAGAACAAAGGAATCCCCATAATCCAAGAGTTGATGTGTGGAAGAAAAGTTTTGCACACGACGAATCAACCGCCTCGCGGAAATCGGAAAATTTTTATAATTGATGGTTTTCGATGAGAGCGGCAACTTTCTCGATCGTTTGATCGAGTTTTCCTTCCTCATTTTCGATGATGTAGTCATAAATATCCGTATGTTTCAACCATTCCCGAGTATAATCCATCCGCTCTTTGATGAAGGCTTCCGTAACATGATCGCGCCTGCGTATGCGAGCCTCCATGATCGGGATTGGTGCAGTAAGCATGATGGCGACAATGTCCGGAAAAAGTTTTTTCACGGTCATGACCCCTTGATAATCAATTTTCCAAATGCCAATGCGTCCGCTTTCGGTAACGCGGCGTATTTCCTCATGGGTTACTCCGTAGAGATTGTCATTATACTGTTTCGCCCATTCAAAAAATTTGTTTTCTCGTATGCCTTTTTCGAAATCCTCTTTGCTGACGAAATAATACGGATGCCCCTCGGAATCGCCTCTGCGTTTGTCGCGACTCGTAGTAGTGACGACACGCTCAAGGAGGAATCGCCTTTCGAGGCCATCGATGACGGAATCTTCCCCGACGCCGGAAGGACCGGAAAGAATGAAAAGATTTTTTGTATTCATATTCCATTTTTACCTTATTAGTGGCTAAAAGTAAAGAAAAATACCCCCGATGTATATCGGGGGTATTTTCCTTTTGGATGACGGCCGGATTATTCTCCAACCTCTTCCGTTTTTTCAGTCTTGTCTACTCCCTCCTCCTTCGCCGCCTTCTTTATCTTCGCAGGCTTTTCAGCCTTTTCAGCCTTGTCCTTTACCGGGAGCAGTCCCATACGGTGGGATTTCGCTTCGATAGAGAGGATTTTCCAGGAATAGGTTTCACCGATAGTGAAGAGCTCTTCCATCTTGCGATTTGGATAGACATCATGGAATTCGCTGACATGTGCGAGGCCGTGGATGTCCTTGTCGAGATAGACGAAAGCACCGAAGTGATTGATCTTGTCGACTTTTCCGGAAACAGTATCACCTACCTTATACTTTTCGGTTACCATTGACCAGGGATCATTTTTGAGCGCTTTCATCGAAAGCGAGATGCGGGTATCTTCGATACCAATAATCTTCGCTTCGACATGATCACCCGTCTTGACGATTTCACGGGGATTATCGATGAGCTGCCAGGCCAATTCGGAAATGTGTACCAGCCCTTCGAGTTTTTCGCTCGGCTTTTTTTCTCCCTCGGCGACGGTCGGAAAGAATTTCACGAAAGCACCGAAATCGACGACCCCGCTGATTTCTCCGGAGATGGTATCACCGACGCGGAGCTTATTGATAACGGCGCGCTCTTTTTCGCTCTGTGCAGCCTTTTCACTCACGATGAGTTTTTCGGTCAAGCGATCAGCATCGAGAATGCGAACATGTACTTCGACCCCGATGAGTTTCTTCAAGAGTTCAAAAATCTTCATCTTATCGCCATCTTCGACGCGAGGATAGTGTTCGCTTGAAAGCTGGGATACAGGGAGGAATCCAGTGATGCCATTGATTTCCACCATGAGTCCGCCCTTGTTTGCCTCAATGATCTTGGTCGTGACCACCTCCATATTCTTGCGCTTGGCCTCGATATCCTCCCAAGACCGTTCATGCGAGGCTTCACGAATGGAAAGGTCGATATATCCTTCTTCCCCCTCGAAAGAGACGAGAGTGGCGGTTACTTCATCGCCGATACGAAGCTTCACCCCGCTCTTCATTCCATCGCGCATTTCCTTGCCGAGAACGATACCGGTGCCGAGCGGCCCGAGATCGATCAGCGCATGATTCGATGAGACGAAAGAAACGATGCCAGTGATGACATCCCCGACTTCCGGGATAGTCAATTCTTCCTTTTCAAGCAGCATTCCCATGGCGGAAAGCGGCTTCTGTACCTCGGTATCAATTGCGGTTGTCATAATAATTGGGTCTCCTTGTGAAACGGACGCCTCATTTCAGTGAATAATTAACGCGTCTTCCCTGATTCCATCAGAGCAAGGGTCATAAAAACAAAAAATGGCCGTGCAAAGCCATAAGGAAAGAATACGAAAGGATTAAAAGCATCCTTCTATTCAATTGTTTATGGATTACGAGGCGGACAATCTCATTTCTTGACTACCGGGACAGTATATCCTGTTTTTGCGATCCTGGCAAGGCGCTGTCGGTCGCTGCCGATACATCAGGAACCGACCTGTTTGAATCGCGCTCGTAGCGAGAGGGAGGAGTTTGATTTTGTGCCTCCTTCTTGATATAATCGATTGCGTTAGAGCTGGTATGGGATACGGTTCTTTTCTTTATCCTTTTTTTGAGCTCTTAAACTCTCATTTCCGAATTTTTAACAGCGGACGCACCGCCCGCAGGCGGAACGACCGTTGTAAAAATTCTTACTCTGTTTTCTAAGCCCTAATCTCTAAACTCCCACCTCTTGCCATATGCAAATACAATACTACGGGGACTACTGTTTTAAGATTACGACCAAACCGGCCGGCCGGGCGACCGAAGACGTCGTCTTGTGGACGGATCCATGCGGAAAAGAAGTGGGTCTTCGCGCACCATTCGGGCAGGCGGATGTGCTCATGCTTTCACATACGAATCGTGATGATGATAATCTGTCGGGACTCCTGAAAAGTGAGCCGGCGTTGCTTGATGCTCCGGGGGAGTATGCTGCGCATGGTGTGACCGCACTTGGCTTCGCTTCCTTTCGGGACGAAGAAAATGGCGCGACCCGCGGACAGAATACCGTCTTTATTTTTGAATCGGAAGGGATTCACTGCTGCTTTCTTGGAGCCCTCGGCCATGAGATGTCCGCCGAGCTTATCGAGAAGGTGAATGGCGTCGACGTGTTGTTCATTCCGATCGGTGGTAAGGATACGCTTGATCCGAAGCATGCTGGCGAGGTAATTCGAAAGATGGAGCCGAAACTCGTTATTCCGATGCATTATTCTTTGCCGGGCATGACCGGAGATATCGGTGATGAGAATGCCTTTTGTGCTGAGCTTGAACACTGTAATACGGAGCGAATTGCGAAACTCATTCTCAAGAAAAAGGATATCGAGGAAAAGCGCATGGAAGTGGTCTTTCTTGAGAAGGGGTAGAGATGTTCTCATGGAAAATAAAGTATGGAGAGGCTTTTCGATAAAATTGAGGCTATCCGAAAGGAACCGGAACATGTGCGAATGCGCTATGTCTTTCTTTCGGTGGCTGTCTCGATGGCGTTCGTTGTTCTGCTGTGGATCTTTTCGATATACGAGGGATTTCAATCGGCCGTAACATCGCCGTCAACCCTCCCTCCTGGGATAGATATTCCGAAATCGCCGAAGCTTGATGACTTTTCAACAAATATCGGAGCGGCGAAACCGATTGACGGAGAAACATTTTTTCAGTCGGAACGATTGAGGGACACGGGGAATAATGCTAATCCAGGACAATAATGATCATAGCTATGGCTGAAAAAACTGCTTTTCATGAGGGAAAAATTGAAGCACGGAGTATCACGACGGAAGTGAAACAATCCTATCTCGATTACGCGATGAGCGTCATCGTGTCGCGGGCACTTCCGGATGTTCGTGATGGGTTGAAACCGGTACATCGACGCATCCTCTATTCCATGTGGTCGACGGGTCTCCGCTCGACGGCGAAATTCCGCAAATCGGCGACGGTCGTCGGTGAGGTGCTTGGAAAGTGGCATCCACATGGTGACTCAGCAGTATATGAAACCATGGTTCGTATGGCGCAGGACTTTTCTTTGCGCTATCCACTCGTGCACGGTCAGGGTAACTTCGGATCACTCGATGGTGATGGTGCTGCTGCGTATCGATATACAGAGGCGAAGTTGAAAGCGATCGCGGAAGAGATGTTGATCGATATTGACAAGGATACCGTTGACTTCATCCCGAACTTCGATGGCATGCATGAGGAGCCAACCGTACTTCCTGCCAAACTCCCACAGCTTCTGCTTAATGGTACCGTCGGTATCGCGGTTGGTATGGCAACCAATATTCCTCCACATAATTTAAATGAACTGGTTGACGGTATCGTGCATCTTATCGATCATCCGGAGGCGACCATTGAAGATCTCATGGCTTTCATTAAGGGACCGGATTTCCCAACGGGTGGAATTATTTATAATGAAAAAGAAATTCGCGAGGCATACGTGACCGGTCGTGGTCGTATCGTGACTCGCGGTAAGGCAGAGATTATCGAGCCGAAGGCAGGAATGTTTCAAATCATTATCAACGAGATCACTTATCAGACCAACAAATCGACGCTTATCGAGAATCTGGCCGATCATGTGAAGGAGGGACGTATCCTCGGTATTAAGGATATCCGCGATGAGTCCGATCAGGACGGCGTGAGAATCGTGATTGATTTGAAGAAAGAGGCCTATCCACAGAAAGTACTGAACCAGCTCTACTCGCTGACGGATTTACAGAAGAATTTTAATGTGAACATGCTCGCGCTCGTGGACGGTATCGATCCGCAGGTACTCAACTTGAAAGCGATCCTCGAATACTATATCGCGCATCGCGAGAAGGTGGTGGTGAGACGAACGGAATATGATTTGCGCAAGGCCTTGGATCGCGCGCATATTCTTGAGGGACTGAAGATTGCACTCGATCATATCGATCAGGTGATCGATACTATTCGCAAGTCGCCGACAAAAGAAGCGGCTCATGTAAACCTGATGAAGAAGTTCAAGCTCTCTGATCGTCAGGCGACCGCAATTCTCGAAATGCGTTTGCAGACACTTGCTGGTTTGGAACGAAAGAAGATCGAGGATGAGTTGGATGAAAAATATAAATTGATTGCTCACTTGGAAGACCTCCTCAAACATCGGGGAAAGATTCTTGGTTTGGTAAAGAGCGAACTTGTCGAGCTGTGTGAAAAATTCGGTGATGCTCGGAAAACGCGTGTTATCAAGGGTGGAATCGGAGAATTTAGCCAAGAAGATCTCATTCCAAATGAAAGTGCGATTATCACGCTCACCGATGACGGCTATATCAAGCGCATGAATCCCGATGTCTATCGGGTGCAGAAGCGTGGTGGCAAAGGGGTGATTGGCGCGGTAACGAAAGAAGAAGATCGTATTGATAAAGTGGCGAGTATCGAGACACATGACGATCTCATGTTCTTCACGAATACCGGAAAGATTTTCCAGACGAAGGCGTATGAGATTCCGGAGTCCTCTCGTACCGCAAAGGGTCAGGCCATTGTGAATTTCTTGCAGATATCTCCGGAAGAACGCATCACCGCGATGATTTCCCGTGGCAAGGATGATGATTTCAAATATCTTTTTATGGCGACGAAATTCGGGACGGTGAAGAAGACGAAGATCGAGGATTTCACCAATGTGCGTCGGAGCGGTCTCATCGCGATCAATCTCGACAAGGGTGATGTGCTCGGCTGGGTGCAGCTTACGACGGGAACCGATGACATGGTGATGACGACGCGTCATGGGCAAGCTATCCGTTTTAAGGAGACCGATGTGCGGGCGATGGGCCGAAGCGCATCAGGTGTCCGTGGTATCAAGCTCGGTTCTGGCGATGATGTGGTCGGTGCGGAGGTCGTTCGCAAGGATGATGCGAAAACGATGGAGCTTCTGATTCTCTCTCAGAACGGATTGGGTAAGCGGAGTGATTTGAAATCCTACAAGGTGCAGAAGCGCGGCGGTTCCGGTATCAAGACGATGAAGATAACTCCGAAGACGGGAGAGCTCGTCGGTGCGATGATCACGAGTATGGGGAATATTGAGGATGACCTCATTATCACTTCGGCTAAGGGAACGATCATCCGCGTGCCATTCAAATCCGTCCCGGTGCTTTCCCGTGTGACGCAGGGCGTGCGCGTGATGAAACCGCAGGCAGGGGATCGGGTCGGAGCATTTACGATTCTCTAGAAATATTGAAGAGAGACAAATGAAAACGGCTCAAGCGGATGATACCTGCTCGAGCCGATTTTTTGCGACGATAACCGTTCAGTGTAGCGTGGCGCTGATTTCGTAGCGGAGGCCACCAATTTCGAGGATACCGACTTCGGCTCCGGCCGCGATGTTGATGACATCGCCCTGTTGCTTCGGTTCACCATTGAAGGACCAGCGAGGTATCCTGTCGGATTGGATTTCGACGCCGTCATCATGGAAAAATACACGGAACCGACCGCCATCAAAGATTCTGGCGAGCACCTGTTGTGAACCACGTAGCACCCCTGGACCAAGGGTATGCTGCGTTGCTGTCTTGGCGCAGAGCACCAACGGAGTCGGATATTGCCGGTGAAGATCCTTCAAACTGAGCTGCATGTGAACCTCCTAGAAGTATTAATCGTCCACGGATTTGGACAAATCATTTAAACATTTTCCTGGCATCTTGTCAAAAAAATAAGAGCATGGTACTCTGATGAAGTAATTATTTTTTTTGTAGCGTATTTTGGTGCCGCATTTCATGGGGTACGAGAATATGGCTGAATAACGCTATGGCGCTGTCGAACAAGCAGAAAGATCGAGTTACCAAGGAAATCAAGCGGCATGAGAAGGATACTGGTTCTCCGGAGTATCAGATCGCCCTCTTTACTGAACAGATCAAGAGACTGACCCTTCATCTGAAGAAAAACAAGCAGGATTTTCACTCTCGTCGCGGGCTCCTCAAGATGGTTTCCAAGCGAAAGAAACTGGTTTCTTATCTCGAGAAAACCAACCCAGAGGCTCATGCTAAAGTCATGACCGAACTCGGACTCTAAGGGTGAATTTCCATCTTTGACGCATTTCTTTGTTATAATCTCTGGTGCTCGACGACATACTTTCATCAGTATGCCTTACTCCCTGCCTACCGGTAGGCAGGCGTTCCTCGATTATGCCTCGAACTGCATTCAAAGATAAAAATTCACGATTCATCTGGCAAGAACCATCCTATTTCAGGGATGGTTTTTGTTTTCTATGGTATGATGTGGGTATAAGTGAGGCTTTTTATAAAAAAGTATGATAAATTTTTCGGAACAGAGAGTGGGTGTCCTCGTGGATATACAGAATATGTATTATAGTGGGCGCATCATCCATAAGAAAAAAGTGAATTTCAAGGCAATCCTCGAGGAGGGAGTGGGTGATCGGAAACTCATCCGTGCATTTGCCTATGGTGTGAAGACGCCGGAGCAGACAGAAGAAAAATTTTTTGAGGCTTTGCAGAAGAGTGGGTATGAAGTGAAGACGAAGGATCTGCAGGTATTTCCCGATGGGACAAAGAAGGGGGATTGGGACGTCGGAATCGCTGTCGATGCGATCAAGATGGCGGCCAAGCTCGATGTAATCGTACTCGTGTCCGGCGACGGCGATTATATCCCGCTCATGCAGTATCTTCAGAATACCTTCGGGTGCCGGGTGGAAGTGATGGCTTTCCAGGAATCCACGAATGGGAAGGTCATTGAAGAAGCCGACAAGTATACGAACCTCTCGGATAATAAAAAGCGATTCCTCATCGCCTGATTTTGAGAAAAAAAGACCGCGCCGATATTCATCGGGGCGGTCTTTGTTGCGAAGCGGTCACTTGACCTTCATGATTCTGCAGAATTCGTCTGCATCGAAGCGATAGTTCTTCGAGTTGCCGGATTGGACGAGCGTAAGGCAGGAAGAAAGCCCTTTTTGGAATGCATCAAGCCCTTCGAGGAGGTGGCTCATACGGAAGTACCCTCCTTGTTTTCCGAGCTTGTAAAGTGAGGCGATATCCGTCGTGCCGAGGGTTTTTCCCGTATTGACGAAATGGGTAAGGAGCTCGGCAGAACTATATGGAAGACCCACTGTTTTGCCGAAGAGAGTTATCGTACCGTTCCGACCATGCTTGGTGAGTATGGCGACCGGCTCTTTCTTCTCGGGAGCAGCATCCGGTGCTGGCGCGTCTTTTGCCCCAGTGGATACTGCTAGAGTGGAGCTGGTAATGCTGTCAGCTGATGCTACTGTCATCGCGGGTGAGGGAGTTTCGCCACTTTTCTGCAATTGAGCGAAGACATCGTTCATGGCGGTACTGACTTTTTCCTGCATCTGCGCGAGCAATGCGACTTCTCTGTCGGCGCGCAGACCATTTATGCCGCCCTGTATTTTTTCGAGGGCAGTGAGAATCTGAGCATTCTGTCCGATAAGGGTTTCGAATGCAGTGAGGAGTGCTTTCATTTCTACTTCTCCTAAGTCGGGTGTTTTGGATTCGGCAGGGGTCATTATCCGCTGCAAAATCGATTTTGAGACAGGTGGTGGTCTCATGCGTCCTTGGTGTGTGGTTCGCGCAGTCTCAGACGGCTTTTCTTTTGCAATCCTTGGGGGCTCTTCGCGAGAGTCAGGAAGAGGAATCTCATCGTGATCATCAACAGATTCCGATGCGTCACTCGCATGGCGGTTGAGTGCATTGATGAGATTTGCTGCGTTTCCAGGAGGGCGCTTCTTTTCCGGTGGCGGTGGTAATACACCATCTCGTATGAAATGATTCATGCGCCTGGTATCGATGGTTCCCGTTAGTGCGCTATGGTAGAGTACGTCGGTAGCCCCTGCGAGTTTGTCGTTTTCGATGATGTTGTCGCTCGGCGTTCCGTAGCGTAGAAATAATACGGAGGGTTTTCCATTGTGTGCCGCCCGGATGGCTTGGACGTATTTGCGCGCAGTGAGTGACCCATGCCCATGAAAGGCTTCGGTATCGACGATGACCCTCGCGGTAGGTGGCATTTCCCTGACCACCCTGTTGATTTGCTTTTCATCAATGACCTGGAATCGCCGTATGGAAAGGTTCTCCCCTTGAATGGCAAGAGGCAGTCCGTTCGAACTGTATTCGATAGCGAAGACGGAAATGGATTCAGCCATGGAAGCCTCCCTGGTGAGGTTATTGTTAAGATTCTGAAGTTTATGGGAGTGTAGAGAATAAAAGAGTGAGTTGTCAATATTTTTTTGACAGTCTGGTTAAAATAGGGTAAGGTATAAGAAGTTCATAAATATTAATTTTGGCTTAGAGTCGCTCTGGATAGGGTCTCCGTTACGAACTCTTTCAGCTTCGAGTGGAAAGACGCGAAACTTGCGAAGGCGTATCCTTGGATACGATGCCAAGAGTTTCGAGACTTTACGCCGAAGATGGGAGAGTACAGTAGGTATGTCCCTGTCAAGAGAGACTCACAGAGAAGGGCGCTTGGCACTCGAATGAACTCAATTTTTGAGCTCATGAATGTGTCTGGCGGCAGTCTCTACGGTCTCAAAGAACTATGGCGGAAGAAAAGAAATGGTCCCTCCAGCTCGGAGGGCGCGAATTGACGATAGCGACCGGACTTCTCGCGGGTCAGGCAAGCGGATCGGTGACGGTGCAGTATGGCGATACTGTCGTCCTGGCGACGGCGGTGATGAGCAAGCGTGCCTCCAATGTGATGGGATATTTCCCACTCATGGTGGATTATGAAGAGCGGTATTACGCCGCAGGGAAGATCAAGGGGTCTCGCTTCATGAAGCGAGAAGGCCGTCCGAGCGATGAAGCGGTGCTTTCGGGTCGCGCGGTTGATCGCACGATACGACCGCTGTTCAATGCGCGCATGCGCAGCGATGTACAGGTGATTACGACCGTACTCTCCTTTGATGGGGAGAATGATCCGGATCTCGTCGCCATGAATGCCGCTTCGGCCGCACTTTCTATCTCTGATATACCATGGGACGGACCGATCGGCGCGGTACGCGTGGGACTCGATGCCAAGGGTGCTTTTGTTTTGAATCCAACGACGGAAGAACGAGAAGTCGGTACGCTCGACCTCCTTCTCTCAGGAACGAAGGAAAAGATCAATATGATCGAGGCGGGCGCGAGTGAGATAACAGAGGAAAAAATGGCCGAAGCATTTACCTTCGGATTCGAGGCTATGAAGAAGATTGCCACATTTATCGATACCGTTCGCACTGAAATAGGAAAGGACAAGCGGAATGCGATTCTCCTTGCCGGATCGGAGGCTTTCGAGGCCGATATGAAAGAATTCCTCATGGGAAGCGGATTGAAGGACGCTATTTATGTACGACCGAAACAAGCCGGCGAAGAAGCTATGGCCGCTATCAGTGAAAAGCTCGCCGCATTTGTCGCGGAGAAATACCCTGATGAAAAGAATGCGAAGGATCTGCTTTCGCTCATTTTCGATGAAGTCTCCGATGAAATCGTGCATGAAAATGTACTGCATCGCGATATCCGTCCGGATGGTCGGAAATTGACGGAGATCCGCCCGATCTGGTGCAAGACTGGCGTGCTTCCGCGCACTCATGGTACCGGACTCTTCACCCGTGGTGAGACACAGGCTTTGACCGTGACGACGCTCGGCGCCCCAGGAGATGAGATGATCGTTGATACCATGGAAGTGGATATGAAGAAGCGTTATATGCACTTCTATAACTTCCCTCCATATTCCGTGGGTGAAGTGAAGCCGATGCGTGGGCCAGGACGGCGCGAAGTCGGCCATGGAATGCTCGCTGAAAAAGCTTTGCTTCCGGTGCTGCCAAGCCGTGAGGATTTCCCTTATACGATCATTCTCGTTTCTGAGGTGCTCGCTTCGAACGGATCTTCATCGATGGCATCGACCTGTGGATCAACGCTCTCGCTTATGGATGCCGGTGTGCCTATCAAGAAGCCGGTTTCCGGTATCGCGATGGGTGTCATGACTGGTGCGAATGGTGAATACAAGGTATTGACTGACATTCAAGGACTCGAGGATCATTATGGAGACATGGATTTCAAAGTTGCCGGAACACGTGATGGTATCACGGCCATGCAGATGGATGTGAAGATCGATGGATTGACGCCGGAAGTGCTCGCCATCGCCATTGCGCAGGCAAAGGTCGCTCGTATGGAAATTCTTGAGAAAATGCTGGCGGTTATTCCGGAACCTCGCAAGGAAATGTCCCCGTATGCACCACGAATCATCACGCTTCATATCAATCCGGAGAAGATCCGCGATGTCATCGGACCGGGCGGCAAGATGATCAACCAGATTATCGACGAGACCGGCGTGGCTATCGACATTGAGGATGATGGATCAGTATTTATCACTTCGACAGACGAAACGAGTGCGAAGAAAGCCGTTGATTGGGTCATGAATATCACTCGTGAGGTGAAGGCCGGGGAGCTTTTCCAGGCCCGTATCACGCGTATCATGAACTTCGGAGCTTTTGCTGAAGTGCTCCCAAATCAAGAAGGACTGATTCATATTTCGGAATTGGCTGATCATCGTGTGGAAAATGTGGAAGATGTGGTGCATGTGGGTGATATCATCCCGGTCATCGTGAAGGAAATCGATTCGCAGGGACGCATCAATCTGTCTCATAAACAGGCGTTGCATCAGGCATCGACCGACAAGGATATGGAATAGTCGGAGAATTCCTCATCGGTATCTTTTGAAAAAAAAGAAAGAGAGGTATAATGAAAGGAGAGGAATATTCCTCTCCTTTTCTCTCGCTAATGAATCGCACTTACCCTGTGTTACTCGCCTCGCGTCGATGAGTCCGCGAGTCGAGGCGGGTCGTCACTCGCTTGGTAATAAAACAAATATCTTATGAGTCTCTTCAGTCATAAAACGAAGTCTTCCCTGCCTCAGGAAATTCTTGGTTCGGTGCATACCATGAAAGATGATCTCGACGGCAAAGCAGCTACTCCTCAATCGATGCAGACAAGCATGCTTCCGGTCAGTGAAGGCGCGAGTCCATTTACTTTTTCTGCGGCTCCGGCCATGAAGAATATGGAGCCAGTGAATGAGAATGGATTGACATCGCCTATCACCATCACGAATACGGATACGAGTCAGGCAAAACCGGATCCGAAGGAGTCGAGCCCCTTTCTGACATCGGATGTCAATCAATCGGCTTCGCGACCGGAGGCGACGACTCTCTCATTGGATACCCTCCAGCCGAAACCAAATCCGTTGAAGGAGAGAGCGAGAGGTGCATCGTTTGTGAATGAAAATGCCACCTTGGGCGCGGAAACTCCCGTCTATGCCGCTCCCGTGAAGAAGAATACCCATATCTTCATGGCCGGCATCATTTTATTGGTACTTGCGGTCGTGGCAGGCGGTGCTTTCGCTTACTTCACATTTTTTGCCAAGAAGCCGGTGGATGTGGCTCCTATAGAGGTTACCCCTGACATGTCCTTGGGTGAAAATCTAAGCGATGCCATGGTAGTGAAAGATACAACTCAAACCACTCCGTTCTCACTTTCCTCACCGAATTATTTGTCGATCGATGTGGAAACCATCACTGCTGAACAATTCCGAATGGACCTCCGTGAAAAGGAGGCGCTCTTTGAATCGAATAATATAATAAACACCGCGGTCGAATTTTTCATCACGGATAAGAGTAATAACCCGATTGCCTTCACGCGCTTCGCGACGCTTATGGGGATAACATTTCCGCAGGAGGTTTTGGACGAGATTGAAGAATCATTTTCTGTGTATCTGTACAGCGATAATCGCATCCCGCGTGTCGGACTCTCACTTTCCGTAAAAAACAAGGACGCGCTTCAGTCTGTGGTTAAAAAAGATGAGAGCGCCATCCCCTTCGCCCTTCAGTCGCTTTATCTTGACCCTTCGGTGACGAAAATAACGACTGGAACATTTAGGGAGGGTATATACAAGACATACGACACGCGCTATTTCAATATAGACGACTCCGGGCTTTCGAATGATTATACTTTTACTGGAAAACATTGGGTTATCGGCACGAGTCAGAAAGCCTTCCAAAAAATACTGGATATTTTTGAGGAGGATCTCTAGATATCCTTAGGTTGAGCCATGGAAAAATGTCGCATTAAATTTTTTTGGAAGAAAATCGCGTCAGAAAATTATTTTTTTCAAAAAACGGAATTATTTTTTTTGGCTGAAAGAGAGTGATTTTCAAAGATTGATTTCCGTGATTGACTCGAGGTGATTTTTCTGCTATAATGAATCTACAGAAGTGAGAAAAGCATGCGAAGAAGAGAGTATATTAACAAGTGACGCTAGAGTGGAAGGGTTTCGGTGAGAATACGCTTATATTATCGCTGGAACCCTTCTACTGTCCGAAGGATTTGAGGTGAATCTGCCTCAATCACCTCGCAATCGACATGCGAGACACAAAACAAAAACAAAAATTCACCCACGGTAAAATACGGTGGATCAAAACAAACAAAAAAAGAAAAAAATAGTTCTTTCAAACAACAAAGGCCACAGTGCCAGAGGACGGTAGGGAGGCGAATCCAAAAGTCGAAAGGATTCATAATAGATACGCACAAAACACACGTGTCTACTGGATTATTCTTGCTTCTCACCCGGAGCGAAATAACCGAAATACGTGTTGGCGCATCTCGCTGGGCGCTACCCTCAGCCAAAGTATATAATATTAGGGCGCAGAAGTAGCGCCTGGCACCAACAGCTTTTCATTAAGTTAAGGAGTGTCAGGCAGAATATACGGGTGAAAAGATACAGAATGGCTCAGGAAGGCCGTTTTTTTGTTGTTTCTCGACGCTTTTGGCGTCGCTAGAAACAACAAACCCCGCATTTTCTGCGGGGTAGTTTC
>CAZIBB010000011.1:15581-23495 GCA_964537075.1 uncultured Bdellovibrionales bacterium
AGTTTCCATTACGCTTTTGGCGTCGCTAGAAACAACAAACCCCGCATTTTCTGCGTGGTGGTTTCGAATAAGCAGAATATTTTGGTACAATTGAATCTATGAATCTACTCTTTTGGAGAAAACAAGTGAAAAATACCGGGAGTTTCGGTGAGACGATAGCGGAGGAATATCTGCGGAAGAAGGGATATCGGATCTTGGAGCGAAATTATGCCAATACCAAGGGACGGAGGCTCGGCGAGCTCGATATCGTCGCCTTTTATGAGGGAGAAATCGTTTTTGTGGAAGTGAAGACTCGGGAATGGGAGAAAGATGCTCCCTTGCCCGAGGAAAGTGTGAATCGAAAGAAGCTCCATCGACTGGAAAAAATAGCCGTTTCATATCTGAAGGCGAAGAAAAAGGAAGCGTCAGCGTATCATTTCGATGTGATTGCCATCTTTCTTGATTCCCCGCGGGGGAAGGTTGTGGAAATACGACATCTGGAAAGGGTCTTTCTCTAGAATGGGATCAGGAGGAGTCGCCGTATTTACAAGGGAAGGCGTGAAGGGTATAATGGAGAGGCTTAAACGAATAATAAACCCGTTATGGATGCGAAACTTTTGGAAGAATTGAAAACTCGATTAGAAGTTGAAAAAAAGCGATTGGAGGCTGAGCTTTCCCGTTTTGCCAAGCCGACCGGCATCGCTGGTGACTATGAAACCACTTTTCAAGACATGGGAAATGAACGTGATGAAAATACTTCGGAAGTAGAGGAATATGTCGACAACCTCGGCCTCGAAACAAATCTCGAGGGGCAGCTTCGTGCCACTTCGGAAGCACTTTCACGTGTGGAGGTAGGGTCGTATGGAAAATGTGAAAAATGCGGTGCCGCTATCAATCCGGAACGGCTAAAGGCTTATCCATCAGCCAGGACCTGCACTGAACACGCGGAATAGAATCACTTATGTTTATGAAACAGAGAGAGAGAACAGTAGGACTTACACTTGCTGTTCTCTTTCTTTTTCTGGTGCTTCAGACTATACGAACCATGTTTGGTGGATCGGCTTGCAATACATTCGGTCCTTTTGGCATAGCGATCCCATCATTGGTACTGATAGGCATTGGTGGTACCGCCCTGATAGGAGTTTTTGTCTGGATTTCATTATTCGCAGACAGGAGAAATTTTATCTGGGGACTCCTGTTTCTCTCGGGAGGAGCATCGAACTTGTATGAGCGGGTCATTTTCGGCTGTACCTTGGATTATTTCCATCCTTTTATCTGGTTTCCTGTTTTCAATTTGGCTGATGTTTTTCTGACTATGGCGGTTCTCGCGCTCATATGGGAAAATAAAGGCGAGCACTTCCGATAATTGATTTTTCGAATTTCTTTTTTGGTTATTGGACTTTGGTAATTGGTCATTGCTTAATGGTATGCCTTCGAAAGTTTTTTCAGCGGTAACGATCGGCCTTGACGGACTTGCTGTGGAAGTGGAGGTGGACATCCTTTCTCAGGGACTGCATCAGTTTACTTTGGTGGGCCTTCCGGATACTGCCGTGAAAGAGTCTCGTGATCGCGTGAGTTCCGCATTGAAAAATACCGGATTCAAACCGCCGCATTATTCTGGGCGGGTGACAGCGAACCTGGCTCCAGCCGATGTGCCGAAGAATGCGCCGATTTATGATCTCCCTCTGGCCGTAGCATTTCTCATCGCGACGGGACAAATATCTATCGATCCGACGAAGAAGCTCTTTTTTGGAGAGCTCTCTTTAAGCGGAGAGACGAGACGCGTTCATGGCGTTCTCCCGATCGCGCTTTTTGCGAAAGAGGCGGGATTCGAAGAACTCTATTTACCGGCTGAGAATGCGAGGGAGGCGGCGCTTGTTTCGGGTATCTCCGTTTTTCCAGTGACGGACCTCCTCTCGCTCGCCAAACATTTTTCCGGCGAGCAGGTTATCGTACCGCTTCCAGAAACAGAGTTTGAACCACTGGGACATGATCCGAGTGTCGCTGATATGTCATCGGTTCGTGGACAGGAGCAAGCGAAGCGGGCGCTCGAAATCGCTGCGGCCGGTGGCCACAATATACTCATGTCGGGACCACCCGGATCCGGGAAGACCTTGCTTGCACGGGCGCTTCCGTCCATACTCCCCAAGCTGACCTTCGAGGAAAGCCTTGAAGTGACGAAGATTTTTTCTGTAGCGGGACTCCTTTCAAAAACGGATTCACTCGTCCGGGAACGTCCCTTTCGATCGCCGCATCATGGCGCGAGTGCCGTATCGCTCGTCGGTGGAGGTACATTTCCTCGACCCGGGGAAATCAGTTTGGCCCATCGTGGAATATTGTTTCTGGATGAATTTCCGGAATTTTCTCGGGCTGTGATCGAGAATTTGAGGCAACCTCTCGAAGAGGGAACCGTGACGGTTTCACGAGCGAAGGGGACGCATCGTTTCCCAGCACGATTCACACTGGTCGCCGCGATGAATCCGTGTCCGTGTGGTTTTCATGGCGACATGGAACGACAATGTATCTGCCCTCCGTTTGCCATCTCCAAATATCGGCGAAAGATTTCCGGACCGATTCTCGATCGTATTGATCTGCAGGTTTCCGTTCCGAGAATGAAGGTGGAAAAATTGGAAGAAAATGCCGATGGGGAAAAGAGCGCCGATATTAGGGAGCGCGTGGAGCGGGCGCGGACGACACAGAGAGAACGGTTCGCCGGCTCGAGTTGTCTCTCGAATTCGGAGATGAGCGGCGAGATGGTGCGCGCTTTCTGTTCGCTTGATGAAGCTTCGAAGGAAGTGCTCCGAAATGCCGTTTCGAAGTATCGGCTGTCTGCGCGAGCGTATCACCGAATATTGAAAGTAGCTCGAACGATTGCTGACTTGGCAGTCGAAGAAAAAATTATCAAGATGCATATCGCTGAGGCACTCCAGTATCGGTTTACGGAAGAAGAGAGTTAATCAGGGAGCAATGAACAGAGAACAAAGAACAACGAATAAAGAGCAGGGTACAAGAAAAAAAAGAAGAAAAATAATTCTTCTTGTTTTTTTGATAGGCATTATAGCTGGAATGTATTTTCTTTTTCGTGATGATTCGAGTTTTAATTCGAGCGGAATAAAGTCAGTGGTTATAAATGATGATGGTATCGTATTGGGATCACAGGATATCGATGGAGCTACGGTTCAGGAAGTTTTGGAAAAGTCGAGAATTCGTTTGCGGGCGGAGGACAGCGTGTGGCCGGAAGTATCGGCGCGAGCGGTTTCGGGACAATCGATATGTATCACGCGTGCCCGTGAGGCGATCGTGAAAATTGATGGCGGTGAACAAAAAATTATTTCTCAGGCACGAACCATCGGGGAAATGTTTTCTTCGAGTGATATTGATTTGGATGAAGATGATATCGTAAAGCCCGAACGGGAGACCTCTTTCACCGAAGGATTGAAGATATCGGTGACGAGAGTGGAGATTCATGAAGAAATAAAAGAGATAGCAATTCCATTTGAAACAAAGAGAGTGGAAGATGATGATCTGTCATGGCGAAAAAAAGTCACGACAGAGAAAGGTGTACCCGGAGTAAAGGAGACGACCTATCGGGTGGCATATCATGATGGGAAGGAAGTGAGTCGAAAAATTCTGAAAACAGAAGTGACGAAAGATCCGGTAGCAGAAACCGTGACTCAAGGAACTTTTGTAAAACTTGGAAAAAAGCATGTAGGTGGAGCATCGTGGTATGCTTGGACCGGAACCATGGCTGCGGCCAATCCCTGGCTTCCCAAGGGAAGTTATGTTAAAGTGACCAATCTCGAGAATGGGAAAAGCGTGATCGTCGTCATCAATGACCGCGGGCCGTTCGTTCCGGGGCGTATCATCGACCTCGACAAGGTGGCCTTTGCCAAGATTGCCAGTATCGGTGCAGGCGTGATCAACGTGAAGATGGAAGAGATTGTAAATTGACATGTTCCACATGTCATCCTGAGCTTGTCGAAGGATCTAAGGAATGAATCTATGGAAAAAGCAAAACCGAAGAAACATCTCGGGCAGAATTTTTTGAAAGATGAACTGGTTATCGAGCAGATTCTTTTTGCGTCCCGAGTAAAAGGTGGAGATCGTGTGTTGGAAATCGGACCGGGGACGGGAATACTGACGAAAGCGCTCGCGGCAACCGGCGCGAAAGTAACCGCCATCGAATTCGATCATGATCTGATCGAACATCTGAACGAGCAGTTTATCGAATCGGAAAACGTCTCCATCCTCGAGGGAAATATCCTGGATATCCATCTCGCGGAATTGCTCGAGAATTTGGGGTATGAACATCGGAAATATAAGATCGTGGCGAACATCCCGTACTATATCACCGCACCGATCATCCGTACCCTGCTCTCGCTCCGGCTGCAGCCGAGCTCGATGACGCTCATGGTACAGGATGAGGTGGCGGACCGTTTGGCGGCGAAACCGGGCGCCATGTCGCTTCTCTCCATCATGGCGCAGTACTATGCGGATGTGGAAAAGAAATTTTTTGTGAAAAAGGAATCATTCGAGCCGGTGCCGAAAGTCGATAGCGCGGTCATTCAGGTGACGCCGAAGCGCGAATATGATTCCGAGGAAGATCGGAAGGTTTTTCGTGTGGCGCGTGCAGGATTTTCGGCGCGGCGGAAGACGCTGATAAATAATCTCGTCAATTCCTTTCATCTCCCACGCCCCGAAGCGGAGTCGATGATTTTAGAACTCAGCCTTCTCCCGACCGTTCGGGCGCAGGAGGTTTCGATCGGGCAATGGATACAGCTTTCCGAACTCTTGAAGGGGAGGTAAGAAAGTTCTACAAGAGGATGAACAATATGCAGAGCCCGTATCCGCCGACGAGGGTGATGAGCCAGCCCGCGAGATGTCGATAGGGGAATGTCGGATGATCGAGGGTGGATTTTTGAATCAGCCAGAATGTGAGAGAGCCGAAAAGAAATGCCGGGAGCATGAGTGATGAATCTCGGAGTATGACGACGCTCCCGGTGAAGAGGAGAAACGCCGCACCGCCGATAAAAAGCTTGGCGGTGTTTTCACCGAGGAGTACGGGGATCGTGAAGACGCCGTCGGCGCGGTCGCCTTTGATATCCTTGAAGTCCTTGAGGGGGAGCATGAGGGCATAGGAGAGGAGCAGAAAAAAGAGAAGCGGCTTCGGGAGCGATGAGAGACCTTCGGGAGCGATGAGGAAGAATCCCGAGAGGAGAATGAGGAGGCTCGCGCAGGCCGCCAAAAAAGTCGCGATGAGAGGAAAACGTTTGAGTCGGAACGGCGGGACGGAATAAATCCAAGCGATGGCCTGATAGCAGACGAGGAGGAGGAGAATCTTGAAAGAGATGCTCCCGGCGAGAATGAGCGAGGCGAGAAAAAATGATGTGCCGATGGCGCGGTACATTTCCGCATCGATAGTATTTCTCGGCAGCGGGCGATTCTGATTGGTGATGATGTCGATATTTTTATCGTGGAGATCATTGATGATGACGGAGGCTATCCATGCGGAGATGACGGAAGCGATGAGGGTGAGCACAGCGAGGATATCGAAGAAGGAAAGATCAATCGGGAGTTCGAGAAAGAAAAAGGCCGCGGCGACGCCGATCAGAGCGAGTCCGCCGTGATAAATGACTTGTGGGAAACGTACATTATGAAAGAGTGCGAGAAAAAGCTTTCGATTCTCGATAAACAGGAAAATTCCGACGGCGATCACAAGGAGGAGTCCATACACGAGTGACATTTTGAAATTGAGCGCGGAGACTGGGTCGATGAGGGGGCGGAAGAAGATGTTGTTCGGAGAGAGAAAGAGACTTGCGACATCGGTTTCGGTGACGGCGAGAAATCCTTTGGAAAAGCCGCTTACGAGGATGGTGATAAAGGATGGGAAGGTGCCGAGAATGAAGAACAGGGTATAGGAGGCGAGGCTTCCGATGAGAGCGCGGAGAGAGTTTCTAGTTTTGAGAAAAATGTAGAGAGCGAAGAAGGTGACGGAGAGTGCGACTTCGATGCGGACGCCGTAGGTGATGCCGATCTCCGGGGTGCTTCCGAAGAAGGTGAAGAACCTTGCGATGAGTCCCCGTATTCCGTCGAATTCATAAAAACTCCAGTACCCTGCTCCTCCGGAGATATACCAATCGAGCACGGGCGGCATGAGGATGATGAGGAAGCCGAAAAGAAGGATATTGGCGGCTTCTTTGATGGAGGATTTCGCGAAATGGGAGAGCAAGGGGAGGAAAAGGAGAAAGGAGAAGAGAAAGAAGAGGAAGGTATGGGAAAACTCGAAGAAGAAATAATGAAAGGGACGCGTGGGAAAGCCGCCGATCATATTTTCGATGAGGAGACGAAGGAGAATTAGTACGAAGAAAGCGGAGAGAAATGAGCCGTAGGTGAGTTCATTTTTTTCGATGAAGGAAATGGCTCTTGTAAGGATATTTTTCATAAAAGACTGTTCGGTATTTCATGTATTGTACGGCGGAAAGCCGCTAAAAACAAGTGTTTTTATGGGAAATGACGGGCGACAGAGGCCATCAGGCATGGTACAATAGGATGGTTTTGAAGTAACTATAGGGACTTTTTTTGTTTGAGCAGAGTTCGAGGCGCAATTGAGGAACGAAAAAATCCGTCAGCCGACGGAGTACTATAGATGTACCGCGTTTCGTACCGGAAATTGTAACCTGCCCGAATTGCTACGCAAATCGTTGCGGGCGGGCGAAGAAATATGCCAAACAAAAAAGTCCTGAAGAAAAATGATATGCATCCATTGGAAAAGGAACTGAATTCCGAGCAGGCGAGGGCGATGAAGACGACCGAAGGGCCGGTGCTTATCCTTGCAGGTGCGGGATCTGGGAAGACGAAGACACTTACGCATCGTATTGCCTATCTCATGGCAGAGAACAAGATTCGTCCGCAGAATATCCTCGCGGTGACCTTTACGAATAAGGCGGCGCAGGAAATGCGGGAGCGCGTGAAGAAACTCCTTGAGGATCCGGCTATCGGTCTCTCGGGTGCGGCCATGCCGACACTTGGAACATTTCATAGTATCTGTTCGCGCATTCTCCGAAGCGATATCGAAGTGCTCGGTTATGCGAAGAATTTCACGATTTCTGATACGGACGATCAGATTTCCATCATCAAGAAGGCGATGCGGGAAAATGAAATCGATCCGGATCAAATAAAGCCACGAGGAATACTCGAAAGAATTTCTCGCGCGAAAAATGATCTGCTCGACGCATCGGGATATGCGACGCAGGCAGGAAATTATCTCGAAGAAATCACCGCGAAAGTGTATGCCGTGTATGAAGCGACGCTCCGCAAGGAAAACACGCTCGACTTCGATGATCTGATCGCGCTCACGGTGAAGCTCCTCCAGACATCGACCAAGGTGCTCGAAAAATATCAGAACCTCTTCCAATACATTATGGTAGACGAATATCAGGACACGAACCGATTGCAGTATACCCTCATCTCGATGCTCGCGGGCAAACACCGTAATCTTTTCGTCATCGGCGATGACTACCAATCTATCTATGGATGGCGACAAGCGGATATCCGGAACATCCTCGACTTCGAAAAGGAATATACGGATGCGGTGGTGATTACGCTCGACAGAAACTATCGTTCGACGCAGGTCATCCTCGATGCCGCGCATGGCGTGATCGAGAACAATACGAATCAACGACACAAGAAACTCTGGACGGACAAAGCGGCGGGTGAACCGCTTACGCTCTACCCAGCGCGTGATGAAGAAGAAGAATCCCGTTTCGTCTCGCAGGAAATACAGAAAATGAAAGAGAGTGGACGACGCTACGGAGAATTCGCAATCCTCTATCGAACCAATGCACAGTCACGACTCCTTGAAGAAACATTTCTCCGCGCATCGATACCCTATCGCATCATTGGCGGATTGAAATTTTATCAGCGCAAAGAAGTGAA
>CAZIBB010000012.1:0-10155 GCA_964537075.1 uncultured Bdellovibrionales bacterium
ATCCTCGATACTCACTGCAACACCCAAATCAACTTCTCGCCCCATATCTGGGCCCTCCTCACCCTCGAGCTCTGGTTCGAAGAGTATTTCCAAAAATAACGGTCGTTCCGCTTTTTGAGCGGTGCGTCCGCTGTTTTGCAATCTTTACTCAGGGGAAAAATGACAATACTAATGTCTGTGATATAATAAAAAGAGCCAGTAGAGGCTCTTTTTTATAATTTCTGAAACACCCTATGCGACGAAACCACCTCCAGTATCTCTCGGATCCGATTACAAACAATCCATTCGATATTACTGTCTTCGCGGAACAAGACGCTCATATTACAGCCGGTATCATCACCACCGCGAATTCCTGGTATCCGATCATCAGCAGTATCCCGAGAATCCTCACTGAGGAACTTAAGGAAAATCTTCTTCAATCTCATCAGGATTTCTTCAATACCTGGAAGGAGAAATTCCCGACCTACATTCGCGATGAATGGCAGAAAGCGATCGATGCCATTCCTGATCTCGATGCCTTCTGGAAACATCAGAAGAAAACAGCCGAGAGCTTCGCCTACGAATGGAAATACATTTACAAGGAAAATACCTATGAGAAGAACAACTTCTTTCATTTTCTCTCGCCATTCCTGAAGGAAGAAAATCTGAAAGGACAAAAGACTCTCGACATCGGCTGCGGTTCCGGACGCTTCACTAAATGGGCGGCTCTTTCCGGAACGGAAGTCTCATTCGGTTCCGACCTCGGCGAAACCGTCGAAGTCGCCTATGAAATGACCAAAAATCTCCCGAATGTCTGCATCATCCAGGCGGACATCTATCACATGCCGTTTCTCGATACCTTCGACATCTCTTATTCTATCGGAGTACTTCATCATCTCCCTAAACCACAGGAAGGGTTCTCACGCCTTCCGAAGACGCTCAAGGCGGACGGAAAGATGCTCATCTGGGTCTACAACAGACGAGACAATGCTCGTGCGATTTATTTTTACGAACCACTTCGAGATATATTGAAGAAACTTCCGAAACCGATTCTCTTCAAGTTCTGCTATATCCCGGGCTTCGGAGTCCATCTCATCAATCTCTTCGGAAACTTCCTCGCAGGGATAGGCCTCAAATCCCTCGCATCCAAACTCCCATTCGCCTACTACGCGAATTTCCCTTTCAACATGAAGCTGAATGACGCTTTCGATGTCCTCGCGACGCCAAAGAGCAACTATTACTATGTTGAAGAAATAAAGCAATGGTTTGCTGATGCTTCTTTGAAAGATATCCGGACATTCGAACACCCCGAAGCCGGCATCACCTGCGTAGGTACCAGGTAATTCATCCCGTCAAATAATTCAGCTATGCTCAAAGATTTCGACAAGTGGAATGAGAAGAAAAAATATCTCGATACCGCAAGGCGAAAGCTTCTTTTTAAAGAAGGTGAGATTTGGTGGTGTTCTATCGGAATAAATGTAGGCGAGGAAGTCTATGGAAAAGGCGAATATTTTCGTCGTCCAGTCGTAGTTTTACGAAAGCTTTCTCAGAACTCCTGCATCGTGATGCCGACGACGACGAAAGAGCGCGACGGGAGTTGGTATCATCATTTGAATATCAAAAATAAGAATCGATGGGTCATGATGAATCAGGTTCGTCTTATTTCCGCCAACCGTCTTTGGGTGCGTGAATCTACATTATCTCAAGAAGAATTTGAAGAACTAAAAAAGTCCGTAGCAACATTGCTCGGACTTTGATAATGGTCACCCCGCCGAAGCGGGGATCAGTGGGTAACCCCAAATGTACCCAAATATTAGCAGAAAAAAATGAATTTGTCAACAGCCCTCTTATGCCTCAAAACAAGAAAAAAATCATTCACATCATCCAATCACTCGGAAACGGCGGGTGTGAAAACATGCTCCTTCGAACACTTCCCCTGCTCGATACATTCGATCACACCATCATCACTCTGAAAAACCCTGGCGAACTCGCTCCGAAATTCGTATCAGTAGGCATCACTGTCAAAACCGTCTCCTGCACTGGTATATTCGATATTCCTGGTATTCTCCGCCTCCGAAAGCTCGTCCGTGACGAGAGTCCTGATATCATCATCACCTATCTCTTTCATGCCGATATGCTCGGTCGCCTTTTCCTCCGAATAAGCGAGGTACCCATCATCCCCTTTCTCCGCACTACTTACAATCACCCCAAATACCTCATCGCACGCATCCTCGAATGGATGACCAGACCACTGGTCAATCAGTATCTCGCCAACTCCGATGCGGTCAAAGATTTCTATATCAAACATATCGGTGTACACCCGGAAAAAATCACTGTCATTCCGAATGGTATCGATATCGAATATTTCGACTCCATCATATCCGATCCAGAGCTCAAAAAATCCCTCAGTATCGAACCGGAAGATTTCGTGATCATCTGTGTCGCCAACCTCCATATAAACAAAGGCCATCAGTACCTCCTCGAAGCTTTCGAACAAGTCTATTCATCCACGTCGCCCACCCATTGTCATCCCGGGCTTGACCCGGGATCCATCCCCTCTCCTCCTGTCCAAGGGGGAGAATTAAAGAGGGGGTTAAAACTCCTCCTCGTCGGCGAAGGTAGCGAAAGAAAAAATCTCGAGCAACAGATAAAGAATTATCAATCCCAAAAGAACATCATCTTCCTTGGTCGACGCACCGACGTCCCTCGTCTTCTCAAGATATCTGACATTTTCGTTCTCCCCACCCTCTTCGAAGGACAATCCAACGCCATCCTCGAAGCTATGGCTGCCGGATTACCAATAATTACCACCAACATACCAGAAAATAGAATCCTTCTTGAGAACGCCTCTACTGGACTCTTCGTAGAACCAAAAAATACGATCTCTCTTGCTTCTGCAATACGAAATATCATTGAAAATCAGCCCATCGCTGACAAGCTCTCCAAAAATGTCCTCTTGGTTGCTCGCGAAAAATACAGCCTGCAGTCCATCAAGAAATTCTGGAATGATTTCCTTTCAACACTATGAAGTGCGCCATCCTCATATCCCTTTATAACGCTGAAAAAACACTCGACAGAGCGTTCGAAAGCCTGAATGCGCAGACATTTCAGGACTTTAGAGTTGTTGCTGTTAATGACCATTCCAATGATGACACACTAGAACTTCTTGAAGAATGGCGGAATGTCTTCGGAGGAGATCGTTTTACTATTATCGACAATGAAACCAATATCGGGTTGACCAAATCTCTGAATAAGGGACTTTCGTCGATTAAGGAAGCCTATGCTGCACGAATCGATGCGGATGACTGGTGGCATCCGGAAAAACTTGAAAAACAGGTCTCGTTCCTGGAGCACTCCCCCAATCACGGCATTATAGGATGCAACTATATCAATATGGCAAACGGCCAGGAGAAGCGGATCGTTGTCCCTAAAACAGACGAGGCGATAAAGAAAGATATGCTTCGGCGTAATCCGTTCGCACATAGTTGCGTGGTCTTTCGAACTGATATCATCAGAAATATAGGGGGATACGACGAAAGTATTCGTTACGGGCAGGACTATGAGCTCTGGCTCCGATGCTCTCTGAAGACGAAGTTTCACAACATCCAGGAATTTCTCTGCTTCAGAAATGCCGAAAGCGGTATATCGTTCGAAAGGCAGAATGAACAGATGTTTCAGTGCCTGAAGACACAGATGCGCTACATCAGAGAACTGCGTCGATCTCCATTTGAATATCGGTTCCTTCTTGAGCCACTCGTAGTCATACTGACACCAGCCTTCATTCGCGACCTGAAAAGAAGATTCCTATGAAGATTTTTATTCCATTTACCATCAAGGACATCGGCGGAACCGCGACGTTTGTCGAGAAATTCTCCCGAAAAATCCTCGAAAGCGGTTCCGTGGTCACTCATGCGTTTAGCCAGGATTTCGATATACTCTTTATTGTCGCGGATTGTCCGATCCGTTATCCGATATTCGCCAGGCTATTCGGGAAAAAAGTTGTACAGCGACTCGATGGTGTTTACCATCGCGCGACACCTGCTGGTCGACTCTACCCGCTCTACAACCTGAAGATGCAGATCATCCACAACTGGCTCGCTGACACCGTTATTTACCAAAGCGAGTTCAGTAAACTTTCCTGTGAAAAATTCCTCGGAAAAACTCGAGCAAAAAGAACCACAATCATCTACAATGGAGTTGAGATTCCGACCATAGAGCATCGTGACCATTCAAGGAACGATTCCGACCAGATTCGCCTCGTGACATTCGCAAAATTCCGCCGCCGCGACCAGATAGAACCTCTTATCGAATCAGTGAAGTTACTTGACCCAAAAAAGTATACTTTCGACATATACGGATCATATACGGACAATCTTACCGGCACCTTTTCACACCTGTCCTCGTCTCCGAATATTCGTTTTCTCGGCAAGCTTCCGAATTCCGAACTACTCGAGAGAATTTCTGAACACGACATCTTCCTTTTTTCCGACCAATCTGCTTGTCCAAACAGTGTCTTAGAGGCTCTTGCTGCTGGGCTCCCTGTTGTCGCTTTCGACCGCGGGAGCATTAACGAATTGATCACTTCAGGTTATAATGGGGAAGTCACCTCCATTCAAAAAGGCTCCAGTCCGTTCAGGGACGCATATCCATTCGGAGATACCGAGTATGAAGCATTTACCACGAAGATCACGAAAATAGTCAGAGATTACAAACGGTATGTCGAAAATACAGAAGTCGACGCACGCTCGAGATTTCCCCTCCCTCAGATGATTACGAAATATCATGAAATATTACGATAAGAAGAACAATCGGCTTGTTTTCGTAAAACGCAGTGCAACGCCTGATTTTTGGGACGAGCAATGGAACGTTGCCAATTTTCGTAAAGCTATCGAGGCCGGAAGACATGAGCGTTTTGTATCAAGGACAACGACAAGATATATTTTTGCCGGTAAGGGGAAGAGAATTCTCGAGGGTGGATGCGGGAAAGGAAATTTTGTCTACTCACTCTCCTGCCGAGGATACGATGCGTACGGTGTTGATTTTGCGGAAAAGACGGTTGCACGGATCAACTCGGCGATGCCAGAATTGAATGTGATCGTTGCGGATGTTCGAAAGCTTCCTTTTGAGAATAATTATTTTGATGGATACTGGTCGCTTGGTGTCATTGAACACTTTTATGAGGGATACAATAAAATTGCAGAAGAAATGGCACGCGTTATCAAACCAGGTGGATACCTGTTCCTTACCTTTCCATACATGTCACCCTTACGCAGATTAAAGGCGAAATTCGAATCATATCCCCCGCTCTCTCATCAGGAAACTGAGCCTGACGGATTCTATCAATTCGCACTCGACTCTACACAAACCAGGAAATACTTCGAGAGACTCGGATTTGAGTGCGTCCAAGAAAAACCATTCGAAGGATTCAAGGGATTGAAAGAAGAAGTTGCGCCAAGTGCCAAGAAGTTCTTGCAGAAGATATATGATTGCAAGTATTTTTTGTGTCGTATCATCGATTTCATGCTCTCCACTATTTTGGCACCCGTGTGCGGACATACCATTCTGTTGGTATTGAGAAAAAAGCTATGAGTCAAAAAAAGAAAATTGTCCTTTTTCAACCTTATTTGCGAAAACATATTTTAAGTTTCGGTAGGTATCTGCATGACTTTGAGTTCGTGATCAAGAAGCCGATGAGCACCGGCAGTTTCTATAAATCCCTTCCCCCGTCGTTTGAACAAGAAAGCCAGCGAATCAAGATAAATCGGGTTAATCAGATGCGACGCTTTTTTGGTATTCTCAATGTCCGTGTTAAATTTGATCAAGAAGCAGATATATTTTTTACATATGGCTGTATGCTTCTCACAAACAAACCATACTGCGTGTATGTAGAAAATGGCGTGGCAATATACAATTATGACACAGCCATTGCAACCAACCCGTTGGCCCGTTTTTTCTTTTCATTCCTCATAAAACGAAAAAACTGTAAAAAACTCATTTTCATGAGTGATGCCGGAAAAAAAAGCTTTTTTTCTACCGTCTCTTATAGCCCACGTACACGGGCTATCGCTGAAAAGAAATCGGTACAAATTTACCCTCTAGTCGAGAAAAAAGACGTCGTTCCGAAAAAATATAACGGTACCATCAAACTTCTTTTTTCCGGTATGTTTTACATGAAAGGCGGCCTTGAGCTAATGAATGCCTTTGTGAAGCTCCGTGAAAAATATAAAAATATCACGCTGACAATCATCACCCCCTTTCAGACCCTGCGCGAATCAGACAAAACTACAATGGAGGACGGCATCCCCGGGCTCACCATCCTGGACGCGATGCTTACTGAGGCCGAGATGAATGAAATGTATCAAACCCACGATATATTCATGCTTCCTACTTTTCGTGACGGTTTCGGCCTTGTTCTTGTGGAAGCGATTTCCTATGGTATGCCTATCGTGTGTACGGATCAGTACGCTACGACGGAAGTCGCGATCGATAACTATAATGCAATGATTTATCCAAATCACCCCCTAAAAGACTACGATACCGAGACATTTCGCCTTTTTGGTCGGTACTACCATCCGAAGGCATTTTATTCTGATCTCTTCCACCTCCAGAAGCAAGGGAAACTTAAGCCCGTTGAGGACTTTATCTACCATTCCGTTGAGCGATTTCTTCTTGACCCGTCTTTACTCGAGAAATTTTCGAAAGGATCAATTGACACGTATGACAAAAAATTCCACCAAGATTTAATATCGGCGCAGATAGAATCCGTTTTTCAAGAGACGATTAACGAATAATAGCATATATGGGAATACGTTTCATCACTTCCGTATTTGGGGATCGGCATGTCAACATGCTCATTCCACTTCTTTACTCCATAGAGCAGACTAACCCGGAAGCTGCTGTAAGTGTGTACTGGGAAGACACTGGAGAGGAAGCTAAAGAACTTATTCAAAAGAATTTTCCTCGGGTTGAATTTGTTGAAACTCACTTCGATTTTACTCAAGATATCACCAAGCGCATTTCTAGCAAAACGCTGGTTTGGGAATTAGCGGCGCATGACAAAAGGAATGAATCTGGGTGGATTCTCTTCATGGATGCTGATATGCTCGTGACACAGGTGATTGAGCCCTTTCTGAGCGATATTGATGCTGACATGGTCTTTACTTATCGCGAAGGACAGTTTTGGATCAATAGTGGCATCCTCGCCTGTCGTAATCATCCGGAAACAGCTAGCTTCTTTACTCTTTGGAGAAAAAAAACACAGGAAATTCTTGATGATCCAAAACTTTTTTCCCAGGCAAACGACAAAGCCCTTCATTATGGTGGAGCCGATCAAATGTCCTTGCAGCAGATACTTGGCTACTCTTTGGAGAAAAATGATTATCTGGTGCCTATGCATATTGCACCACTTTTATTCCATGGCGTACATTGCGAACATCTCAATGAAACCTATTCGGCACCCGTGACAGAAAAAACCCATGTCATACATTACAAGGGCGGCTGGAGAGACATTCTTTTTTTCGGAGGAAACTTTACCGTTAATCGTCCAAAAAATGAATCATGGGAGATGTATATCCTCTATTTGGAAACGTTCAAAAAGGCGGTTGATGAGATGAATGAAAAACTACACACCCGATACACTTCTGAGGATTTCGGATTGGTAATACCATGGTACCTTGATAAAGCTTCCTTCAAGGAAAAAGCTGGATATTACCGATTTTATGTAGTGGCAAAGAATATTCAGACATTCTTTCCACGATTAAAAAAATACCTCTCTGAAAGAGGCTACTTTTCGTAGCTAGGCGCTCTTCACAAGAGGCATTTGCTTCTTTGCATTATAAATGTAATACCCCAGCAAGGGAAGAGTGGTGGCAAGTTCAAGAATATAGAGATATATCACTGTAGCTCCAAAAAACCCATATGCTTTCGCTGAATGTATGGCGAGGAGCCCTGCTACATTGGCGATACAAAAAATAGCTACCAAAAACCCGTTTCTTTTCTGTGTCGAAAAAAAACTGACTAGATAGGTATGCAAGGGCATGAAAAGGAGTAACAGGGAAATTCCATAAGCCAACTCCAAACTCTCGCGATATGCCTCCCCATAAATTAGGATGAAGAAATATTTCAAGAAAACGATAAAAATAAGCCATAGAACCATTCCGACAAACACATTATTAAGTATGATGCTCCTGTGATCTAGTTTTATTCCCTTAAATAAAACTGGCATATAGAGAGTGATCAGGCTTCCCAAAAAAGAGGCGATAGCGCTGATGACATAATAGGCAATATAGTAGATAGCCAACAATTCGATACCGAACAAAAAGGAAAGCACTAGAGGAGGAAGATTAGCCGACAATCCTGAGGAGAATTTCTGTAGAGAAAAAAGAAATCCAAACCTTATATCCAAAGGGACATCGCTTCGATCTTTGATCTTTCGAAAAATTTCAATAAAGTAAGCTCCCTGGAATAAGATACTTCCACTTAAAAATAAAGCAACGAGCCAAAAAACGTTTAATTGATAAAAAATTCCGATCATAAGAAACACAGCTAAGACAAGATTCAAAAGAATGGCTCTCAACGAAGATTCTTTAAAAAGTAACTTCCCTTCGTAATAATTATTCCAAGCCCCTAAAGCATAAAAGATTGGGAAGAGAAGCCCTGCAAATATTAATGTTTCTCCTAAAAGAACCTCGTCCTTAAAAAAAATATAAAAGAAACCAATGGCAATCATGCATGGTATGCCAATCAGACTAAAGGAAAAAATGAGTCGAACCGCCTTTAATATTCCCGCGTCTCTTCCGCGTACAATTGCCTCCAGTGCCGCAGCGTTTAACCCTAAAAGAGAACAAATCGAAACCATAGCCATAATGGAGAGCACGAGCTGATATTGGCCTAAAAGTTCTTTGCTTCCAAATTTCGTAAAAGCAAGCGAGAGCATGAATCCGCTTGCACTTACCACAAAAAACTTTAAGGAGACCCAGTTTCCGTTCTTGACAAGGTATAAAAGGTCAAGTCCAATTTTCTTGCCGAGTCGTTCAAAAAAAGAATCACATTTTTTTTCTGGGATTTTCACAAAATATATACTAAAATTTCCGCTTGAAAGAACAATGCAAAGAAGCCTTCCTGTGTTCGAAAAAATTTTTCGATATTGCTTCCATATCGTTCCAAAGAAGATTGGCTATATTTTCCCGATTGAAGTTTTTCCGAACGAAGTTATACCCATTTTCCGCTATTCTCTCGAGCTCCTCTGGATGCGTCTGATAATATCGTATCTTCAAAAGCAGATCCTCCATATCATCTCTCTTATAGGTTATGTAATGGATGCCTGGTATAAGACCCAGATTCGTATACATAGGATCCTCTATCCCTACATAAGCACATTTGCATGCCATTCCTTCGAAAGCATTAACTGATGGTAGTCCCACGAGTTCCTCAGGACAAATAAACATCCTGTAGTTATTGAATTGTTTGACGATATCGAATTTGAAATAGTCCTTCTGTCGGCTTGAAATGAACTTCTCCAAAATGATATATGGAAGAAATTTTTTCAAAAATTTGAGGGAAAGCGAATCGGTATCATTAGATTGTCTGAGCCGCATGACATCATCAAATCCTTTGATCAAAGAATCTATCTCCCCCGTAAGCTCCTGGTGTCTATCAAAAATCACCTTCCTCATCGGATGAAGTGTTCTTTCCGCTCCAAAAAAACCAACGAACTCCTTTTCCTTTACCATGCACATTGTCCCAACTGCAAGACACTTGTTTATTCTGTTATTGTACTCCTTCTGCAAAACAAATCTCTCACTAAAAGAATACGGTAGCTGGTATGTCTCTTGTATGGAGGGGAAGAACTTCCTAAAAAAGTTATTACTTGCGAGATCGCTTTCCGCAGCAATGATACAGTGTGGGATGGTTTTGATATATTCCGCAAGTTTCGTGATTCCCTTAAAATAATGTGTGAAGTGAATGAAAACGACCCCCTGAAATCGATTCAATCGTAATCTTGGCGCAGTTTTTTCGTCAACATCAACTAGAGATCGAGAAAAATCGAAAAGAACGTCATTGCGTGGATCAAGTTTATTGATATCAGAATATACCCTCACCCTGAAAGGATTTATTCCATTGATGATCATCCAAAATAACAATTCGATAGATGCGGCTGATTTTGCAAGAAACGGT
>CAZIBB010000012.1:10165-22457 GCA_964537075.1 uncultured Bdellovibrionales bacterium
ACTCCAATGGTGCCATTCTCACCATAAACTTTTTTCTTGCTCCATCAATAAAAAATGCTACATCCCTTCGTCTATTTTTTATGTAAAACTGGATGAAAAAATCATATTTCATGAACATTCTCTTGCGAAAAATGAATGCGGACATCGATTTTCCGTAAGCAAAGGTATGTGGATTTACAAGCACTAATCTCATGTTATTTTGCATTTCCTTAATTAAGAGAGGAGCCCGCCATTGAAGGCGGACTCCTCACCAAATCATCCTTACCCCTTCCGTGTGAAAAGGAAGTTTTTTGTCAGTCTTGTCTCAGAGTGCACCTCGATATCCCACTTCGACTTCTGACTCTCGTTGAACCTGCTTACCTCATCACGCAAAGACTGCTCGATGCCATAATCATCGTACAAAATGTACGCTTTATCCGCTATAAGATCCCTCTCGACAAGAATATCGAAGATCTCGCGCGCCGATTGTGAGACATCGCAGTCAATGTGGATAAAGCAAAATTTCTTTGCATTAAGTTTTCTGAGATAATTAAGAATACCCTTTTTTTCCCTATATAAAAATTTGCCAATAAAAACGTTCTTCTTTGTTTCATCATAAAGCTCCTCACTTTTGGAGAGATTTTCCCGACACTCGTTCACTGAGGTATTGGCAAATCGCCCCTTCCGAAAATCTCCATCAGTGTATGGCAACCCAATAAAACCATCGAGGCCGATGAGCTTTTTATTGAAGATCGCGTTTCTCTCCATAAAGTAGGATATCCAAAGGAGAGAGAATCCCTTCCAAGATCCGAATTCAACAAAATCCCCTTCCAGGGCAGCGCAGTCCCGGATAATAGCTTTGAAATTCGTGAGCCTTCCAATCTGATGCTCCAATTCATTATTACCGGAAACCTTCACCTTTGCGTAATACTCAGGGTTCAAATCCTCTGGCTTATAAAAAAGCCTTTTCTTCTGCGGTCTCCTTAATTTTGTTTTATATAGCTTATACAAAAAAGGGACCTCTAGCATCTTGTCAAAAGCACGCTTTATATATTTCATCATAATTTTTTATAAATCTTTAATAAATACAAAATAAATCTCAAAATATCATTTGGTCTACATTATTCAATCTAGCTTAAGATTCACAATGAATGACGCTCCGTGCCAGCCGAAATTGTTATAAGGCGTGATAATAAGTTCGGGATGTTTCGCACACCACTCCTCGAAAGCTCGTCGCTCCCCTCTATCTGGATGACCACGAAAGAGGAACCAATTATCAAAAATTAAAAGCGTGCCATCTGTAAGATAATCTACCAAAAAGTCCAGCGCGAGCACTGTGGGCTCGTAGAGGTCTGCATCAAGGTATGCTATAGCGATCTTTCTCTCCCCTATTTTTTCAATAGTTTTTTTCTTTCCTTCCCCAATTAGGGTTTCTTCAAACCAGCCGGGTATCGTTTGTACTTTTTTTACATTTACGCCGTACGAACGCAGGACCTTGAGAAATTCCTCCTCCGAACAGTTTCGTGTTCCCTTCACTATAACACCGGTCGTATCGTTTCCCTTTGGGTCAGCGAATCCTTGGAAAGAATCGAGAGCAAAAAAACGCATGGACTTGCGATCCCGCAATTGAGCTGCGTGATACGCATACTGGAACGTAACACCTCGGAATACACCGAATTCAAAATAATCCCCATCCACTTTGCTGTGTCTGACGAAATCCATCGCTGTATCAAGCATTTTGCATCGTGGGCGGTTGTTTCTATTTTTTATAATCAAACCGATCTTTTCTATTCCCATCCTGATTTCTTGAAACGTCATACTTCATATTTACACACAATAATTAAATAGAACAAATGACCTACGTGCCATTGTAGCATAAATTCCCCATATTTTCACCCTAATCCTTTTGATTCCTTCCATGCGCCCGATCCATCCTTGAGATCGAGCGAATGCACATCGAATGATTCGTCAAAAAACTTCTCCAATATATGGAGGCACGCTTCCGCGACTGCGCCCTCCCCCCCTCTTGCCTCGGTGACAAAGTCTGCCTGAGCCTTCGTCTTGGAAAAGGCGTTTGCAGGAGCGATGCTATAAGCGACATATTTGAAGACAAGCGGATCGAATATGCCATCCCCCATATAGATCGTCTCTTCCGGGTCGAATCGCTCACGGATCCACTCTATCCGCTCGAAGGTGCTCACCATATCGAGCGGGAGTTTCATATCATCGGCGATCCGTTTCTTGCTGATAGCGAATCCATTTTTGTCTCCTGAGACGGCATGGATGTGAAGCTTTCCCTCGAGGAG
Source organism: uncultured Bdellovibrionales bacterium (assembly GCA_964537075.1). GTDB lineage: Bacteria > Patescibacteriota > Minisyncoccia > Moranbacterales > UBA1568 > CAYTED01. The sequence continues at coordinate 12,451 of CAZIBB010000012.1, forward strand.
AGACAGGGCGTCATTGTCTTCCGGGCCGAATTTCTTCATCACCTTGCCGTCGACGGTATAGTAGAACTTCCCGTCCGTAAAAACGCCGTCGACATCGAGAATGAAATTTTTGATTGTTTTCTTTTCCATAATTCCTATTTTTCGTTGAGCGCACGCCACAAATTCAATTTCCCAAAATAAAACAAAAAAAGATCAAACGGGTGATGATGAAGCGGTGACATATTCAGCCATATCAACGCGGTCAGGATCTTGACCTTCTTTTTATCATAGCCATTTTTCTCCAAAAACTCAAACAACGCTTTCTGACACTGAACAAGATTCTCTTTACGCAAAATATCACAATGGATATCATTTTTTCCTATTTCTATCGTAAAGAGGTCTCTATTTACCATCTCATGATTCACCGTCAGATTATGATTCAGCTTCGCAAGATCATAATAGACATCGCCGGATTTCAGCAAGCCGCCGAAATTCTGACGCCAATCAAGAAGCGTATAGCCGGTCCCTGACTTCAGCAAATTATCCAGAATGAAATCCCCATGAAATCCGCTCTGCTCCGTGTCGCAGAGCTCATTGAAATCAATCATTTTGAGCATCTTCTTCAGCGTCGGAACCTTTTCATCATTGATGAGCATCTCCGCGTCTTTCATAGCACGCGATTTGAGAAACTTTTCCACCCTCTCTACCGTCTTCGTGTAATAAAAATCATAGCAAACCTTCTTGAAAGCTTCCACACTTACTTCCTTGCTCGGTTTCCAAAGACTCTTCTTACTCCACTCGAGAAAACGAGAGAAGTCGCTCGGTGTGGCAACCTTCGAATACAGGTGCCCTTTCGCATATCTGTAACGATAAAAATTCTTTGTCGCTCCTTCTATCGCAGGAACCAATCCCCGCAAAATCTTGCCCCTCGCTACCCGCTCTGCCACCACCTTCTCATCATAGAAAAACTTCACAACAAATTTATCAAAAATGAAAATCGATTCATCTGATTTATCAAGGATCCGAAATGAATCATCGATCTCTGTTCGCGCCTTATTGAGGCTTTCGACATTGCCGATATCATACCACTTCTCGAATTCAACCACTCCGAACTCGCTCCCTTCTCCTATCATTTTGCTGATCACCTCGACATCGTTGAGCGCGCTATTGGACGGGTCCTTCTTATACATCTCCTTCAGATTTTTCCAAAAGGATGCATACTCCCACACGCCTACCAATCCGATATGCAGAAAATCAGGATCTATCATCCCTTTGTCATACATCTGCTGTACCTTGCCATCGACAGCATCAAATGAAGCGTAATGGGAAGACCCATCCCCACGAAAGCCGCCTGTCCAGTTCTTTTTCGGTGCCGGTATTTTTCCGGACACGATCGTATCACATGCATGATAGACGAATGGACAACGAAGCAAAACCTCCGCCTGCAGCATAGAATATCCGAGACTCGTTCCCGGACCTTCGTATCTATCTACTTCCACGAATTTGAATTTTCGATCCGGATAAACGAGCTTGAGAAAATCACGGACCTGATTACCGAAATATCCGACCGTAATGACAAATTCCGTATTCTTCGGGTACTGTTCGATAATATACGAGATGGCCGGCTTTTTACCGACCTTTACAAGGGATTTATTCGTATATTTGGTGATATCGCCAAGCCGTGATCCGGTACCGGACGTCGTAATCAAAACTTTGTATGCGTTGTTGCTTGTCATTTCAGTATTTCTAGTGATTATACCAGCGTCGCCCGAAACTCTCGAATCTTGTCATCCAACGTTGCCGGTGGCTGAAAAATAGTCCCTGTTCCACAAACCAACATATTCGCTCCGGCACTAGCCATCTGAATGCCGCTTTCAGGAGTGACTCCTCCATCGATCTCAATCAAGATATCCTTTCCGATCTCATCTATTCTCTGACGCAAATCAGCGATTTTCCGAATCGTTCCCGGAATAAGCTTGTGCCCGACTATACCAGGATTGATTGCCATCAGCATTACGATATCAAGATCCTCAAGTATATAATCCAACACCGAAAGAGAAGTACCATAATTCAAGGCTAGTCCCGCTTTTACACCAGCATCCTTGATGCGCATAATAGTCCGATGTACATGCTTGAGCGGCTCAATGTGAGGCGTCAGGATATCCGCTCCTGCATTTACGAAGTCAGCGATATACGGTTCCGGATCTTCCACCATCATATGAACTTCGATAGGAATATCAGTCTTGGAACGAATAGCTTTCAAATATTCAGGAAATAGTCCATATCGCGGCACGAATACTCCATCCATCACATCAAAGTGGATATAGTCAATCCCTCCTTTTTCCAAAGCTGCCAGGTCTGCTTCGAGATTAAGTGGATTCCCGCAAATTATCGATGCCGCCAACTGGCAGCGTTTGTGATCGTGCATAATATATCTATTCTAAATTAGAATGTCTAGCCCACATCGTATCGTGTGTTTCTTCCATTCTTTCCATAAGATCAAGAACAAGTGCGTCAAAAAATATTCCAAGGCTTTGTTCGTTCAGCGTCGTCATCGGTTGGATAGAGACAAGGCCTTCTACAGCCTTTGTTTTTGAAGGAGCTTGGATCTGAACAATAATATCGGCCAGTCTCCCCATCCGCGATGCGGGATTGCCGGTCACGAGCGCTAGACGCGCTCCGTTTTTCTTGGCAATCTCAACGAGGTCATAAATCGTCTGCGTCTCACCCGATCCGGATGCGACAATCAACAAATCATCGGCGCCGATTCCTGGTACCACTGAATCTCCGAGAGTAAATGCCTGCAGACCGAGATGTCCTAATCGCATCCCAAACCCACGGATCGCCATTCCCACCCTACCAGCACCGCAGACCACGATCTTATTCGCTTTCAAAATTTCATCCAACAACGCTGAAACTTGATTTTCATCAAGCGGCTCAAAAACAACCCTTATTTCCCCTAATATTGACTCGATATTTTTCTTAATCATATTATTTTCATATATTTACCACCTCAACCATCATTCTAGCATTAATTATCATAAATAGAATAATCATTTTTTAGGCTTAATTGAAGGAAATATTTCTGCTATTTTCGACATCAACTGAGTTTGATCTCTTCCACTCTTCACCAGCTCCTCCAATTCAACGAGTATCTTCTCAATATCTACCGGACACTGATCATGATTCTTCAAAGAAAAGATTCGACCTGATTTCGTCTTCACCATTTTCCCCTCTTCGGATTCGGTATAGAGTTCCTCAATCATCTTCTCACCCTTGCGGAGCCCCATGATGCGCATTTCGACATCCTCTTCTGGAATCAGATCCTTGGAGCGGATGAGGCACAGCGCCACCTCATAGATATTGATGAGCTCCCCCATATTGAGGATATGGATACTATTCGATTTTCCCTCCGCAGTACTCTCAATGACCAGTGATGATGCCTCGCGAATCGACATGAAGAATCTCTGCATTTTCTTATGTGTCACCGTCACATATTTATGAAGTGCCATCTGTCGCTCGAAGAGTGGGAGTGCTGAGCCATTGGAATTGATCACATTACCGAAGCGGACGATATTGAACTTCGTCGTCTTCGACCGGAGGCACTGGATATAATATTCACAGAGTTTCTTCGTCGCACCCATGATACTCGTCGGGTTCACCACCTTGTCCGTCGAGATGAAAGTGAAGAGCTTCACGCCATTCTGCATCGCAGCGTCAATCACGCGTTTCGTACCGATGACATTGTTATAAATCGCCTCATCGATATTGTCCTGCATGAGATGTACATGTTTGTAGGCCGCGGCATGAAAGACGATATCCGGCTTGATCTTCGCAAGCAAGGCATTCAATTTATTACTATGCAAGATATTCCCCACGATGAGATCACACTTATCGCGCACCCCACGCTCCTTCAACTGTTGCTCCAAGAGAAATATGAGATACTCGGAATTGTCGTACACGACCACCTTTTTCGCTTCGAGGTCGATCAATTGTCGGACAATCTCTGATCCGATCGACCCTGCACCACCAGTGATGAAGATGGTCTTCCCTCGATAAAATTTCTTCAATCTTTCTATATTCTTATCGATGAACGGACGCCCCAGGAAATCCTCCGTATCGAGCGGTTTCACTTCGGAATATTTCACATCACTCTTACTGATGATGCGAAGATTGCGTGGCACGATCCGAATCGGTACGCGATTCTTCATGCTCTTCATGAGAATCCGCCGAATCAATACTCCATCAGCCGATGGAATGGCAATAATCATCTCATCTACCTGGTAAATCTTTGTAATTTTCGAAAGTTCATTAATACCGCCCAGATGCTTCATCGAGGTATTCTTCGGAACTTGATCATCAACAAATCCGATGACATGGGCGCCATCGACATTTGTATCAATATCCTTAGCGAGCAACTGTCCAGCTCTTCCAGCACCAATAATCAATATATTCTTTTCGTCCATAATAATTTTCTAATCTTTCTGATTATATCGATCCCATGTTTTCCGAAGTCCTTCCGCGAGGGATACTTTTGCTTCAAATCCATATTTTTCTTTCAGCTTCGTAGCATCGATACGACTGATATTTACTTCATCAACTGGTACACCAGTTATCTCATATGATATCTTTCGTTCCGAAGCCTCTTCCACCAAACGAATCACATCGAGGAGCGTCAGACTCTTTCCTGTTCCCACATTGACGATATCAGGATCATGAAGGCCATCTCGAACAGCAATCATAGCAGAAACGACATCATCAATAAATATATAATCCCGCTCCTGCAGCCCATCACCATTTACTTTCATATCCGCCCCATCAAGTATTTTTTTAAAAACAAGCCCGATAAATCCCTTATTTTTCTCAGATCCATACACGTTTGCGAGTCGCAATATGCCGACAGGAATCCCCGCAAGCTTATCCTGAATCATTTTTTCACATTCAACTTTAAAGATACTATAGACTTCTTTTGGTCCTACTGGATAATCTTCGTTTACAGGAGCGTCACAATCTCCGTATACGAGTGCCGAAGAGGTAAACAAAACCTTTTCCGGAAAGGATGCCTTTACGGTATCTAAAACTCTCAAGAAAATACTTTTCTCTTTCTCTGCATCGAAACCGGCATAAATCTGTCCCGTCAGCAAAAAAATAATATTGCCGGTGCCGAAAATTTCCGTAAGCTTTTCTGACTGAGTCGCGATATCGCAAGCATAATATTCAATCCCTTCTTCTTTTTTTTCTGGAAGATTTCTTGAAATACTCACCACATTCTCTCCTCGATGAACAAGCTCAGCTGCCAAGGCCGATCCGATGAACCCAGTTCCACCAAGAAGAATTATTGCTTTCTGTTTATTCATAGGCCTCTCAAAAAAGCCAAAAAATAGAAATTTATTCGCTTCCGTATTATACTATCTTTATGGATACGAATCAAACCCCTCACATATCCAAAAAGCCTTTGTTTTGGCTCTCTATTTTACTTTTTGTCTTTATCACAAAAGGCGTTTTTTTGAGCACTCTTTTCCCATTTTTCCAAAGTAAAAACGGCACTCCGGCTTGAAAGAAAACGGGGGCGCCTCGCTATTCGATAAAATCAGCTTCTAGTAATCATATTTGATTACTATTGAGCGACATCACATATTATTTCTCGCATCCGTTTGAATGCCGTGTATACCACTTCCGAAGGCTTTCGATGCTTTCCGTGAGGGATTTCTCCAGCTGAAATCGGGAAAAATTTCTCATTTAGCTATATCAGCACGAGCTTTTAATAGAAAAATTGTATCATCTTTCAGCTTATTTTTCACAAATATCTTTTCTTTCTCATCAATCAATTCGCCAAGTCCAGCCAGCAATACATTGTCCGGAATATTTTCGATAAAGGCAATACAAGTCTCAAGATATGCCTTCAGAGATTTGATTTGATAAGAAATCAGAACATTCGCATCTATATCCCACATCTGTGCCAAGAAAAAGTGAGCGTCGTAAAGGTCGCGTGAAACAAACTCTTTCCTTTGCGTCATCGCCACAAGCTTTCCTGCAAACATGGATTCTTTTATTGCTACCAACATAGGGATGCCGAGATAGCTTTTCATCTCATAACGAGCCCCTGTCTCCCTAGTGTTTATCTCAACTTTGATCTGATGTTCATCTACTTTATAGGAAAGCGAGAAAAATATGGTGAAAAACTTCTTCTGCTCATCTTTCACTTCTCCATATTTCGACAATATATCGTGAACCTTCTCAAAGACGAGATCCCTATTCCTTTCGGAATTTTCCAATAAATCAAAATCTAAATCCACAGAAAACCTCGGCAATGCATAAAATAAATATGCCGCTGTTCCGCCCTTGAAACCCAAAAGCGAAGAAATGGTCACATCAGAATAGATATCCTTCAATATCTGAGTCATTATTACCTTGTGCTTGTCTTTATTAAACATATTTTTTCTTATTAATAAGCGTATTCTTTTTGATATTTTTCTAATGTTTTTTTGAGTTTTTTACTCTTGTATATTGGTACGATATCACGGCAAACATCCCAATCAATCCCTCGAAGATTATCGAAAGAGTAATCAGGAAACAAATAAAGCCTATCCAAAAATGCTCGTTCCTTCGTTGCTTCGAAATAATATCCACGATCAATAAGTCCTTTCTTGTTGGTAAGAACTTCATTCTTGAGCTTCCTATAAGTAATTTTGTTTTCCCCAACAATAATTTCTCGCGAAAGATAGCTCGCAACAAAAATGGATTCGTAATATTGAAACGTTACGCCTTCCCTGGCAAGTATCGTTTCAAAACTCAAGTATGCTGGTGTATATATACGGACTGCCAATTCATTTTTGTTATAGTCTTTGTTTTTTATGAAAAGGCCTCTTCGCAGTCGCATCAATTTTCCTGTTTTCACGTAATAAGAGAGTTTGGATTTAAGATTATCCATACTTTTTTCACCAATCAAAAGAGCAATCTCCATGCTCGTGAAAACCGTTTGTTTCGATCCATAAATGACTGTTAGGAAACTATCCATATCATTATTGTAGTCTGTAGGTATTAATTATTCTTACCTTTAGTTTACTAAATTGATACATTTTGTCAAGTATTTCTAAAAACGGCTTTATTTAGCCATTTCAGTATACTTCAATTTCAGCTTTTTTTCAAATACACCCGCACATTGGTGTGCGGGCAAGCACTTAGACGCGCCATTTCTCATTGTGATATACTAGAGGCATGAATAGCGTTAGATTCTTGGCCTTCTTGAAAGATTCGAGATTTATTTTGATTCTCGTTCTTTCCGTCTTTTTCCTGAAAGGCGTTTTTTTGGCTGCTATCCAACCTATTTTCGTCGGACAAGACGAGGCGAGGCATTATGACACCGTGCAGTACCTCGCCGAGCCTGAGGGAGCGGTAACGGAAGCCAAGAAAATTCAAAAGAAGAACAATGAACTCCTGCGGGACAAAGATAATTTCGATACCTATAATTTCTCCGAGGAAATCCAGAAAACGGCGGATGCTACCGATACCGATATTCTTCGGGGTGAACTCTATAACACGATTCTTTTTTCCGATTCTTCCGAAGGAGTAAATGAGTCCGCTATCAATGCAAAGATTTGGAAACCATATAATTACTATTCTCAACCGGATATCGCCGGGACCACGTCACTCTATCATAAGACAGCATCACAGATAGAGAAACTCTTCTCAGGACAGGATATTCTCGTCCGATTCTATCTCGTTCGAATTTTCTCCGTTCTCCTCGCTACTCTGGCAGTCTACCTCTGCTATCTCACGGCGAAGACCGCCGGCTTTTCTTCCAAAGTGAGTCTCATTCTCACAGCCATACTTTCTTTTCAGCCGAAATTTTCTCTCTACTCTACCAATATTAATTACGATGCGCTCCTCATCCCCTCATTCTTCCTCTTCACATACGCTGGGGTGCTCACATTGAAACAAGGCCTGAATTGGAAAACCCTGACGCTCATCCTCGGATCAATGTTCATCGCCACCCAAACCAAAGGTACGGGATACGTTTTGATGGCTATATTTTTCGCTCTCATCGCCTACCTACTCTACGAAAAGATAAAATCGCAGAGCAAAAAAATCCGATACGGCATCTACGGAGCCTGTGTATTCACATTCCTCATCATTATCTCATTTCTATTCACTCATCTCTTCGGAGCAAGTAGCTTATGGAAGGCGACCGACTCTCTCGGCGAATACATCTCTAAAACAATTACCTTCAACAGATTCATTCTCCCCTCTCCAACCTACTGGGGAACGCTTTCCTGGGTGAATAGCTGGCTCCTCAGCAATGTCACCAATATCATTTTCGTCATCGAAACCATCGCCATTGTCGGCCTCGGTATGCTTCTTTTCTCCAAAAAACTCTCGCTCAAATATCCTGATTTCCTCCCAGCACGAAAATATATCGTTTTCCTCATCGGTATGATCGTCGCGCTTCAGATCGGCATCCGAACCGCTGACTGGTCCGTCTTCAGCCAAATCGGTGGGATGAAGATGAGCCTCGGCACCCCGGGACGATACTTCCTCCCCAACCTCGTGTCGCATATCCTGCTTCTCGGTACCGGACTCGGCGCGATTCTCGCCTGGTTCAAGAAAGAACGCTATTTCGAACCGACACTCCTCGCGATACTCATCGGCATGTTCTCTCTCATGATGTATCTCATTTTCAATGTGATAATCCTCCGATTTTATTTCTAGAAATACACCCCTCACCCTCGAAGACTCAGGAGCTCCCCTTGGAAAGGGGAGCAGGAAGAAAAAATAAATAACCTGGATCCTGGATCCCTCCCAAGGTTTACCTGCCGTAGGCATGGCGGGCAGGCATGTCCGGGATGACAAACTAAGGTCTCTCCAAAAGCGCTTTTTCATATCCACAACTGTAAGCGGTCGTTGATAACTGTGGATGGCGGTGGGATGTGAATTTCAGTTACCGAGGAATACTCGACAACTGCCGCTGATGGATGAAGTGACAGGGAGAATGTGCCTAAAAAACAAAAACCCCCGTTCATAGGGGGAATAGCCTATTCCTTGCGGAAAACCTGCCATCAATATACACAGCTACTCTCTTTATTTTCCCTGAACCCTGTTTTGTATTATTCATATTTTTTAATTTTGGAAAATAAAAACCCCGCCATGCCCAAAGGGTCAGGACGGGTGATTTTAGTAACTCAATGATAGTAGGTTCCAGTAATATGTCAAAATCAAACCATATTTTTGGCTTATCTTTTAGACAGATCATTTCCAACCATTACTCTCATCGTCTTTTTCTTAAAAATGGATTAAGTAACATCAATATCGTGGTATTGTATCATAAATGATACAATTACAGCATAAAAATGATACGATAAATATGAAATTCCCATCATCGAAAAATATTCTCCTCGCGCTCCTCGGGATATCCATCGTTCTGATCTCTTTCAGGCTTTTCGCGATCATGTCATTCCCCGATGCGCACACGCTCGATCGGGACGAAGTTCAGAAGATACTCCCAGGACAGACATTTTCCCAAAAATTCATCGCCGATCGAGACAATCTCGAGACGATCCAGTTTCTCCTCCGCACCCCTGGACTCAAGGGTGGCGATACCGTCACAGTCAAAGTTGCAGACGAAACCTGTTCGGATACATTGCGAGAGGGTCTCCTCGAAAGACCATTTCTCAACACAGATAATGTCTATATATTCACATTTCCCCGTCTGTCTGATTCCAAGGGAAAGAAATATTGCATACTCCTCTCATTTCAAGACACGAAAAATAAAAGTAAATTCCTGCAATTTTTCACAATCTCACAGGAAAATATAGACCTCCTCCTCATGGATTCTGCCAACGATCAGCTGGTCAATGGCCAGTCACTCTCCCTCCGCACGGTCTATCGAAATGACCACTGGTGGCAGGATCTCGGCGAACTGAACGACCGCATTTCCCAGTATAAACCTTGGTTCCTCAAGGACTTCTTCATCGGCACCATCGGCATCCTCTTCATCACCCTCTCCATCACTCTAATCGCTGTGCTCATCA
>CAZIBB010000013.1:0-13913 GCA_964537075.1 uncultured Bdellovibrionales bacterium
TTACGCAGCATTCGCATTGCTGAGTCGGGAGTTCGATTCTCCCCAGGTCCACCACTATTATATCTAATAATGATAATTTAATTCTTATAATGAGAGTTATATTATTTTTTTCGAGAAGCGGCTAGATTATTCTAGAAAACCGATACTGAAGAGGTGCGTATTTATTTCGCTTCTTATATTTTACATCGTTATTATTGAGTGGTGGTTGTTGGGTTTAGCCTGGCTTGGCCTGATGTGATAAAGTTGAAAATCTCAGTATTTTTGCCCAATCCCTGCCAAGCCTTCAATTCTGCTATAATTGAGTCCCAATTGAGTAGGACACAGCGCGCAGGCGTATGTATTGGAATCGAAGTCTGCTTTTTTGCAAGAAATTTGATATACTATAAGAAATAATTGAAAAAATAAAAATATATGCATAAACCATCAAGCATGCGGGACTACATTATAGCGATATTGATGGGGGCTTCACTTACCGTTTTTTTTGGCTCGTATCTATTTTTTCGGCGCGGTTATATGTTTGACGCACCGCCTACCGCTGATACGCTTTTTGTTTTTAACAAGATACTTATCGGTTCGGCGGCTATTCTATTGGCCATTACTTTTCTTATTGGACCTGTAGTGCGATATTTTGATCGTTTTGATAAATGGCTTGGTTATCGAAAAGAAATTGGCATTGTGGCGGCGTTTATGATTATCGCTCACAGCATCATAAGCTATTATTTGCTCCCTCTCAAGTTTCCTCAAGTAAAATTTGATTTTACAACCATGACTTTCGGTGCTGGCCTTTTTGGAGTAGTGCTTCTTGCTGCCCTTTTCTTTATTTCTTTCAAGAAGGCGATTGAGTATTTCGGAGCCAGGCGTTGGTGGATTTTTCAGCGCTGGGGACTACGTATCGTTATTTTGCTGACGCTCATTCACGTGTACGACATGAAATGGGCTGGTTGGATTAAGTGGCTTACAAAGGGAGGGTCTGGGGTTCCGAGCGCAGAACTTGCACATCCACTCCTACCTGGGCTCGGTATGTTGGTTATGCTCTTTTTTACCTGGGTAGTCATTGTTCGTGTCTATGAATCGATATTTATTTTCAAGGACTTTGGTTTCTCAGCCAAGGAAATTTCTCTTGAACCCGCACTTAAAATTCGAGGCCGTCGATTTTTCTTAGTGAGCTTTTGGCTTCTTGTGATTATATATGTGTTGGTGTTTACCCGCTGGATTGGTTATTGAATAGCAACATGATACACGGAGGTTACTTATATTATTTTTTTACAATCTCACTATGTGTTGCTGACACTCAAAGATGGGAGTGAATATCCGTTATTTTTTCCGGCATACTTTGATGGACGAGGGAAGAGATCGGTTGCAGAGGAACGACGCCGTCGATTGGAAGAGTATCTCCATTTCACGTCATAGGGAATATTTGTAGAAATATACGAAAAATGGCTTATAAAGAGGTATTTTTATATTTTACTTGACAAATATACTGGACTTGTTCTCATTTCTGTGGTATAATGGACTCGTAGGGCTAGGAAGTATTCCCTACCAAAAACAAAAGGCGGGGTGAAAAAATCTCACCCCAGTATCTCTAACTATACTTCGAGGAGAAGAAGATGAAAACCACGTTTTTTCAGAGCTACGAGGAGCGGCTGGATGCCATTCTCGGACACCGTTTCTACTGCAAGGTTTGCAATATGGTGATCGATGGGGATCCCAGTCTCGAGATCGTCGAGGGCAGCATGGAATTTGCCTGCCCAGGGTGCCAACCTCAGGCGCTGGCAGCAAGAAGGCCGTCAGCCGCCGTTCTCCACCTCGTGCGGAAGGAAACACCTCCTCTGTTCCCGCAGGAACAGGAAGAAAACGGGTGGGAGGGCATGGCAATAGCATGAACTCACCTCACCAAAATATGAACGGGGAAAGAGCAATGACTCAATCCCCGTTTTTATTACCTAACGAGTGAGCGAAGTGAAAGTTCTTACTTTCGATTCCGAGCGAGCGACGGTAACACAGGGTAAATACCACGCGGCTTGCCTGCCCGAATCGCTACGCGAATCGTTGCGGGCGGGCCGCGGAAATGAAACGAACTTTGTTCGTTTCAGTGTCCGGAGCTTGCTCCGGGGTTAATACCATTTATTGCCTAAAAAAAAGTAAAAGCCCCGTCCGATATTGCCGGATGGGGCTTCATCTGTTGCGCTCGATCATGCGCGGATGATTCACTGTTGCACCAATATTCCTCTTTCTGTCCGGGAAAGTATGAAGACGAGAATCATCTTCGCGTCTTCCCGCGCAAAGGCGACTTCCTCGAGGGCATTTTCGAATTCATTAATGGCAAGCCGTATCATTTGTTCGAGGTCATTGCAATCACTGAACGCGAGCGGAAATTCACCGGCATCCAGTTCGATGAAAAAGTCAGTGAGCGACCGCGCCTGGATCTGTGGCACCATTTCTCGCAACGCCATATTTGGCTGCTTCTCGAGAATGCTACAGATATAGGCCTTGAGAAAGGTATCCATGCAATGTCCCTGGAATTCTTCATACACCAGGTAATTTCCCCTTGGTATGAAATTGACCAGGGCGATCGCTGCCGATGTTGAGTTGGGAAACGGGTACTGACGACGGATATGGTCTCCGATCTGCCGCCCCAGATGATCAAGTTCTCTTTTCATGATTACTCTCCCGATGAGTAGGTGTATGGCTGATTGATAAAGGGCATACCACTAAATAAACATACCTCTACATCCCTGTCAATGATTCGAGGGCAGTTCTTGGCTCTTGTCAGGGGAGGCATGCTCGGATACAATAGAGAGGAAATTATTACCGAGCGAGTAAGACCCCGATGTTCATTGGGGCGAGCGAGCGACGGTAACACAGGGTAAATACCCTTTATGGACCTCCCCCTATGAAAGTGATTCTCCGCGCGGATGTGAAAGGAGTCGGAAAAAAAGGCGAACTGAAAAACGTAGCTGACGGCTATGCGGTGAATGCTCTCTTCCCGAAGAAGCTCGCCGAAAGAGCGACCACCGATGTCCTGCGGCAGATCGATATCGAGGAGAAAGAAAAAACAGCGCGTGAAGTGAAAGAGCAGTCACTCAGAAAGGAACTCGCGAAAAAAATTTCCGGCGTGACGGTGATGCTTGTCCGCAAGGCAGAAAAAGGAAAGCTCTTCGGAGCCATCCATGAGGGAGATATTACGGAAGCATTCGCGAAACAAGGAATCATACTCAAGAAAAAACAGATCATGCTCGGAAGGCAAATGAAGGAAATCGGTACGTACTCGGCAGAAGCGCATCTCGGTCATGATGTGAAAGCGGTGTTTACCATCGTCATTTCAGACGGAGAGACATTTTAAGTCCCCTGATCGGGATTTTTTAATTTACAAAGAGAGTAAGAAAAAACATATGGCGAAACGAGGAGTGCATCCAAAATATATCTTCATCGTTGGTGGCGTGATGAGCGGCGTCGGCAAGGGTATCGCCACTTCCTCCATCGGGAAAATATTGCAAGCACGCGGCTATGCCATCACCGCACTCAAGATCGACCCGTATATCAATGTGGATGCCGGGACGATGAATCCGACCGAACATGGGGAGGTCTTTGTCCTCAAGGATGGCTATGAGACCGATCAAGATATGGGAAATTATGAACGCTTCCTCGATATCGATCTCGATAATGAAAGCTACATGACGACGGGACGCGTTTATCAAACGGTCATCAATAAGGAGCGGAATCTTGAATATGATGGGAAATGTGTCGAAGTGGTTCCGCATATCCCGATGGAAGTCATCCGTCGGATCAAAAGAGCCACAAAAAAGCATAGCGCTGAGATTACGGTTATCGAAATCGGCGGAACGATCGGCGAATATCAAAACGTCCTCTTCCTCGAAGCGGCACGCATGCTGAAATCAGAAAATCCAGACGATGTACTCTTCGTCCTCGTCTCCTATCTCCCGACACCATCGAAAGTCGGTGAAATGAAGACGAAGCCGACACAGTATGCAGCACGGACACTTAATGCCGCTGGTATACAGCCGGATTTCATCATCGCTCGCGCAGACCGTCCGCTCGATGAGAAACGTAAGGAAAAAATAGCCGTATTTTGCAATGTTCGAAAGGAGGATGTGATTAGTGCTCCGGATGTGGATTCGATTTATGACGTACCGGTGAATTTCGAGAAGGATGGTCTGAGTAAAGCGATCCTCAAGAAGCTTAATCTCCGATCTCGCAAGGATACATTGCATGAATGGACGAGTTATATCGAGAAGATTCATGAGATGAAGAAGACGGTAAAAATAGCGGTAATCGGAAAGTATTTCAAGACCGGAGATTTTGTGCTTGCAGATGCTTATATCAGTGTGATCGAAGCACTGAAGCACGCGAGCTACGCGGTCGGACGCAAACCGGAACTCCATTGGATCGGAAGTGAGGAATTCGAGAAGAATCCCTCGAAACTTGCGATGCTGAAAGAGTTTGATGGAATACTCGTCCCAGGTGGATTTGGTGGTAGAGGCATCGAAGGTATCATCAGTACGATAGAATTCTGTCGAAAGGAGAAGCTTCCATATTTCGGACTCTGTTATGGCATGCAGCTCATGGTGATCGAATATGCGAGGAATGTACTCGGACTGAGTGGTGCGAATACGACGGAAGTCGATGAACAGTCGAAGCGTCCAATCATCGATATCATGCCGGAACAGAAAGAAAATCTGAAGAAGCGGAATTTCGGTGCGACCATGCGCCTCGGTCTCTATGAAGCAAAGTTAAAGAAAGGCACGATCGCCTACGAAGCGTACGGGAAACAAGATTCCGTCACCGAACGACATCGACATCGGTATGAAGTGAACCCGGAATACGTCGCGGAACTCGAAAAAGCCGGGCTCGTATTCTCCGGTGTCTCACCAAGTGGAATGCTTATGGAAATCGCAGAACTCCCGAAATCAGTACATCCATTCTTCCTCGCTTCTCAATTTCATCCGGAATTCCAATCCTCACTCTTTCATCCGAACCCGCTCTTCCTCGCCTTTCTCAAAGCTTGCGCAAAGGAGAAAAAGTAGTCTATTCCCCTCCGTGCGACCTCAAAGCGCTTTCTTGGTATACTGAGAGAGTTATTGCGATAGCGGTCGCACCGCTCAAAAAGCGGAACGACCGTTCGAAATTATCATGACCCAGAACGAGGCGCTGACAATCTTGAAGACGGGCGTCAATGTTTTTCTTACGGGAGAACCGGGCGCCGGCAAGACGCATACCATAAATAAATATGTGGAGTATTTGCGTTCCCATGGGATCGAGCCGGCCATCACCGCATCGACCGGCATTGCGGCGACTCATGTCGGTGGAATGACTATCCACTCGTGGAGCGGTATTGGCATCAAGGATAAGCTCACGCGTGAAGATTTGCGTCGTATCAAAGATCTCCCGCTCTATACCAAACGCATACGAAAAGCGAAGGTGCTCATCATCGATGAAATTTCCATGCTCGACGGGAAGATATTTTCTATGATCGATATGACTTGTCGCACCGTACGCGAATCGGTTGATCCGTTCGGGGGATTGCAGATCGTCTGTGTCGGAGATTTCTTTCAGCTCCCCCCTATCGCGAGGCGACCGATTACACTGCCTGAAGATATGCTTTGGGCGCAATCGGATGAACCTCTCGCACCGGTGTTCGCTTTCCAATCCGAAACGTGGATGGCACTTGATCCGGCGGTCTGTTATCTCACGGAACAGCATCGTCAGGATGACAAGAAGTTTCTCGAGGTGCTTTCCGCGATCCGTTCCAGGAGATTGCAACCGGATCATATCCGTCATATTGAATCACGGAATAGTGCGAGGAAGACCATCGATGACAAGAAAACGACCAAATTGTATTCGCATAATGCAGATGTCGATCGCATGAATGATGCCGCTCTTTCAACGCTTTCAGAAAAACTTCTCGCATTTTCCATGGCGACGCATGGGGCGAAGCATCTCGTCGAAACACTCAAGAAAGGATGTCTCTCTCCGGAAACTCTCAACCTGAAAATCGGAGCATCGGTAATGTTTACGAAAAATCATCCGCAGGGAAAATATGTGAATGGCACGCTCGGCACGGTGATGGATTTTCACAAGGAAACGCGGCTCCCTATCGTGAAAACACATGATGGCAGGAGTATTGAAGTTGAACCGGTTGAATGGGTAATCGAAGAGGAAGGGACGACGAAAGCACGGGTGCGTCAACTCCCGCTTCGTCTCGCTTGGGCGATTACCATCCACAAGAGCCAGGGGATGAGTCTCGATGCGGCAGTGATGGATCTCAGTCGTGTCTTTGAATATGGACAAGGGTATGTGGCACTCTCTCGTGTGCGCAATCTCGCCGGACTGACTCTCCTTGGGCATAATGCGCGTGCGTTCGAGGTGCATCCGGTCGTCTTCGATCAGGATCGATTTTTTCGCGCCCGTTCGGAAAAAGAACAATTCACCCTCGCGCGGATCGAGGAGAAAGACCTCGCGAAAATGCAGGCAAGTTTCATCAGACATTGCGGAGGGACGAAAGAAAAAGGTGAACGGATGAAAAAAGGAGGAGGACTTTCGAAAATCGATAAGCTCCGTGAAACCTTTCCAAATGCGTATCGCCCATGGAAAATCGAAGAGGATCAGAAGCTCCGAAAAATGTTTCAAAACGGCACTCCCGCAGAAGAACTCATGAATTCCTTCGGTCGCCAGCCCGGGAGCATCCGTTCCCGCCTCGTCAAGTTAGGCTTGATCGAAGCGGAGGAGGGGGATAAGGAGAAAGAGATAGATTCTCACTGATATTGTCAACAATCGTCTTTGATTGTATATTTTGAGCAGTACTTTCTCAGAAGGAAAATATCATGCATCCGACAGATAAGGTGATCGCATCACTTTCCGCCCTTTCCAGCATCTGTGATGCCGACCGAACACTCGGTAAAAAAATCGTACTGACAAGTGGTTGTTTTGATCTTCTGCATGGCGGACACCTTGAATATATCTGCGATGCCGGCGAAAGAGGTTTTTTAATAGTCGGTATCAATAGCGACGCATTCGTTAGGAAGCTGAAGGGTGAAGGTCGTCCGATTCGCAAGGAGAATGATCGAGCATTTCTCATGGCGGGGTTCTTCCCCGTTCGAAGGGTCATCATTTTTGATTGCGATTACGAGCTGATTGAGGCGGTTAAGCCTGATATCTATATAGCATCGATGACATCCCATGTGAGGGTATGGGATGATAAGAGGCGGGTATCGCTCCTCAACGAGCATGGTTCTGAAATCATCGAACTTGATTCCGGAAAAACAGATTCGACGACGGGGATCATCAATCGATCAGCCAATGCTTGTTAGGAATATTTTTTCGGCTGTCTTTCCCTCGGACAGCCATTCTTTTTTATAAAATGTATATGCGTATACTGGATACCAATCGTAAAAAATATCGCCGCATATTCACGAATTCTAAGGAGTGTGTTTTTTGCAAGAAAAAAGAGACCTTGGAATGTCTCGGTCTCGCCGGACAGTACTGGCGCGTGTTCGTCAATCAATTTCCGTATATGGATGGCAATGTCATGATCGTTCCCACAGTGCATCGTGAGAAGATTGAAGAAATTACAAAAGAAGAGTGGCAAGATTTCGGATCGGTACTGACAAAGACACAGACGATATTGGGAAAAATATTCAAAACAAGATCTTTTAATGTAGGTCTGAATATCGGCTCCGAATCAGGGGCATCCATTCCACATCTCCATTGGCAGATCATTCCGAGGAAATTCAAAAATGTTACAGTCATGAATACATTTGCCGATCTCTATATCGTAGCCATGTCGCCAAAGGAAATGAAAAAGTTGATAGATCGCGAAATGAAAACAACAAAAAAGTCCAGATAAATTATCTGGACTTTTTAAGATTCTTCAAAAAATATTACCGGCTTTCTTTTGGGATGATGCCGACGAAGATGCGCTCGACGAGCTTCCCTGTGAATTCACGGACTTTCTTGGTCTTGAATTCGACAATGCCGTTTACGAGAGCATAAAGCGTATCATCAGCACCTTTCTTCATGTTTTTTCCGAGGTGGTATTTGGTACCACGCTGACGGATGATGACATTGCCCGCTTCTGCGAATTGACCACCGTAAATCTTCACGCCGAGGCGCTTGGAAATGGAATCACGACCGAGGGAGGTTGTTCCTCCTGCCTTTTTATGTGCCATATGTCTGTATCTCTTACTTTTAATCGAAAAACAAGTATAATGGAGTATAGCATGTTTCTGTCGGTTGTCAACGAGTATGAATGAAGTAATTCGTATCGTAAAAGAATGGTTTTCGCGTGACCATACCAGATTAGCCCTCGGTATCGGCATTTTTTCCGCCGGGCTCACGGGGTATTCCTTGGGGATACTGCGAGATCAGGCGGTGGCGAGAGTGCCTCTAACGATGAATATCGTCGCTCCACAGGCAGCGCAGGTTGAAATACCAGTAGTATTGGGCGATGCAATTACGAAGAAAACTGGCGTTTCTGAAAATGCATCGACCGGGTGCGCTTTCGTCGGGAGTAGAAATTCCAATCTCTATCATCTTCCGAGTTGCGCTCCCGCAAAAAGAATCAAGGAAGCAAACAGAGTCTGTTTCGCCTCCAAGGAAGCAGCGATCGCAAAAGGATACCAGTCAGGTTGTCTGAAATAATTCTGAGAAAAACAAACATGTCCCATTCTGAAATATTCGATCCATCAAAAACTCGTTTTCTTTCTTTTCTTTCTTTTTTGATAGGAGTTACAGAATCATCCCTTCTCTATGTCCTTTCCTCGTATTTTTCCGAGGTGGTCGGAAGTGATCGGATCGGAATATTTTATTTCGTGGCGTATTCGGCGAGTCTTGTGAGTCTCTTTTTTCTTCGTCCAATACTGAAAAAATTTGGCAGAATACGAGTTCTCATTATTTCTTTTGCCATACTCATTTTTCTTTTAGCACTTCTTTCAAAAATTCCAGTGTCCCTTATGGGAGCGATTCTCCTGATAGCCTTCCTCTTTTTGAGTGGTATTATCTGGGTGACGATTGATATCATTATCGAGGCATATTCGACAGACCGAGTTTCCGGTCGAATACGCGGATTCCATCTCACTATTCTCAATATCGGGATACTCTTCGGCCCGATCATTTCAACACAGACACTTGAACATTTTGGTTTTGGAGGAATATTCTTCGTTCTTGTCCTGGGATTTTCCCTTATCTTTCTCCTGACGGTGCTTTTTCTTCGAAAAGAGCCGGCAGTAGGAATACAACCGCTCTCGCTTGATATCAAGGCCTTGGTGCGAAAAGTGTTCCAAGAAAAAGATCTCGCTCGAATTTATCTCATTTCATTCTCGCTCGAATTCTTTTTCGTGGTCATGACCATCTATATGCCGATATATCTGAGATCGATCGGTATGGAATGGTCACAGATCGGGACGATATTTACTATCATGCTCATCCCATTTGTGCTTCTGCAATATCCACTCGGATGGATCGCGGATAAGAAAATAGGCGAGAAGGAACTTCTCTTGGCAGGTATCGTGATCTCTTGTATTTCGACTATAGCCGTCGGTTTCATCACAACACCATCTGTGATGTTGTGGTCCGCTATCCTTTTCGCGACACGAATCGGGGCAGCGACACTTGAGGTGCTTCGAGATTCATATTTCTACAAACAAATCGACGGAAATGACCTTGATAGCATCTCTTTTTTCCGAACAGCCCGTCCGATAGCAAATATTTTTTCTGCGATCATATTTGCCCCATTTCTTGTTTTTTTCCCTTTACACTCAGTCTTTTTTGTCGTTGCAGGGATATTTGTAGTCACTTTTGTTTCGAGTCTCTCACTTCGGGACAGTATAAGCGAAAAGGAGCGCGTATTTGAGTATTCCACAGAAGAATCCGAGGTGTTATAATAGCCTCTAAGCGAAAAGTGAAGCAATAAGTCTATTCAATAAGTTCCAAAATAAAGAGCCTCATGGAATATCATATTCAACTCGAACAATTTGAAGGGCCACTTCCGCTTCTTCTCGCCTTGATCGAACGGGAAAAGCTCGACATCACGAGAGTGAGTCTCGCTAGGGTGTCCGATCAATATCTCGAGTATCTTTCACGGGAAGATCATATTTCACTCGATAATCTCGCGAGATTTCTCGCTATCGCAACGCGCCTTATTCTTATCAAATCAAAGGCGCTCCTCCCGATACTTCAATTCACGGATGAAGAGGAGGATGAGATCGGAGATCTTGAGGAAGAGCTTCGGCGATACAAGCTTTTTAAGGAGGCGGCGCTGCGCCTCGGCGTACTCGTTTCAGAAAAACATATCACCGTAACGAGGGAGACATCTCTCGATACCGTCTCCGTTTTCCTTCCACCGAAAAATCTCACCAAAGAAGATGTCGCTTCTTATTTTCGATCAGTACTCGGCGGACTTCCGTCAATGGAAATACTCGAAGAGAAACGCATGGTGGAGATCGTGACTCTTGAAGAAAAAATCACTCTCCTGCAGGAATCAATGAAGAATCGGGTTAAAAAATCTTTTTCTGAAATTATTGCCGGGGCAACCGACCGGGTGCACGTCATCATTTCTTTTTTGGCGCTACTCGAACTCATAAAACAACGCATCGTGCATGCGCAGCAAGGTGAGATGTTTGGAGAAATTCATTTTGAAAACCTCGAAGAAAATATCACCGAGGAAACAAAAACTCTCACACCAGCCAATCAAATATAATTTTATGGATATCAAACCGGAAATCCTTTCTCGACTTGAAACCGCACTCTTTGCCGTCGGAGCTCCTTTGAGTACCGATCGACTTGCGAAAACGCTTGATACCGATATCGCGACCATCGATCTCGCATTGGAAGAGCTCCAGACGAGATATCAGATGCCGGAATCCGGTCTCATGCTTATTCGTCTGGGAAACAAGATACAGCTCGGTACGCGTGGGGAGAATATTTTGGTGATCGAACATTTGCGTGAAGCAGAATTACAAGAAAGTCTCAGTCGAGCATCTCTCGAAACGCTTGCCGTCATCGCGTATCGCGGACCGGTAACGCGTGCCGATATCGATGCCATTCGCGGCGTCAATTCCAGTTTCACCCTGCGACACCTCCTTATCCGTGGACTCATCGAGCGAGAGGGGAATCCTCTCGACGCACGCGGATATATCTATCGACCGACCTTTGATTTCTTGAAAATACTCGGTATAGGAAAGATCACTGACTTGCCGGAA
Source organism: uncultured Bdellovibrionales bacterium (assembly GCA_964537075.1). Taxonomy (GTDB): domain Bacteria; phylum Patescibacteriota; class Minisyncoccia; order Moranbacterales; family UBA1568; genus CAYTED01. Next base: position 11,217 of record CAZIBB010000013.1, read on the forward strand.
TATGAGATGCTCTCTCAGAATGAACGACTCACCGAACTTCTTGCCGAAGATACATCAGTAGAAGAAACTCCTCCGATCCCCGAATCTGCCGTATAGAAGACTTCCACTCCTATGATTTTTGTTCCCTGTTAATTGTTCTCTGTTGTTTGATCTCCTTATGCGTATTATTTTTTTCTTTTTTTCATTCCTTTTGCTTGCCGGTACCACGGGTTCGATTTATTTTGGTTTTCAGAAAAGCAGGACCACGGATATTTCAACAGATATGCCTGTCGTGCGGGGAGCGACGGATCAGGTCGTACCGAAAAATATCGCCCCCATATTCAAGGAGAACCGATTTCTCACGACCAGCTTCCGTCCGGTCAAAAAGCCATATGCTCTCAATATAGCTATCCCTTCCGCTCATGCGGCGATCATCATTGATGCGGATTCCGGCACCATCCTCTATGATCAGAATGCCAATACGAAACGACAGGTAGCATCGCTCACGAAAATGCTCACATCGCTCATCGTCATCGAGCGTGTGAGAGATCTCGATTCCGTCGTGATCATCGGTGATGAGATATACATCGAAGGGACGCGCGTCGGTTGTCCGCGTTCCGGGTTTTGCGATGGAGAACGACTGAAGGAGGGTGAACAAGTGACCGTACACAATCTCCTCAAGGCGATGCTCATGAATAGCGCGAATGATGCAGCCACCGCTCTCGGAAAATATATCGGCGGTACCCAGGACGGATTCGCGAAAATCATGAATGCACGGGCGAAGGAGCTTGGTCTCTCCAATTCCAATTTCTGTACCCCGTCAGGACTGGAAACCGACGGGTATGAAACGAATTGCTATTCCACCGCCCATGACATGGCAATCATCGGGAGTGAGACGCTGAAGCATCCGGAACTCTGGGAGATTATGCGCAGCGAGAAAATGAAATTCACTTCGGTCGATGGAAAATACGAGCATGAGATATTCAATACCGACGAACTCCTCGGGCAATTTCCCAATCTCCTCGGAACAAAAACGGGTTTCACTCCTCTCGCCGGACGATCGCTTCTCGCCGCCGCAACAGATGATGATGGAAAACATCCTATCATCGCGGTCGTTCTCGATGATACCATCCGATTCGAAAGCATCCGTTCGATGTTCCATTGGAGTTTCGGATCATTCGACTGGAAGTAAGTATCTCTCTCAAATCTCATGTCGAGTATAAAATTTCATCATTTCGAGCGAAAATTTTGAAAAGTGAGGAGGAATATCTGGATATTCCGACGAGATTTTCGAGATTTGCAGCCGAAATGATGAAATTTTAGCCGACAAGCATTAATAATTTGTGTTTTCTTATTGATGCGGTGAGATTTTGAGAGAGATACTAAGAGGATTTCGGAAAATTGATTCTTCGAAAGAAACAAGCGATAATACGAAGAGGGAGTTAACGACATAATCTATGGAAGGAATCCAGCTGGCCCAAATTCAAACGCTTCCGATCGTCATGAACATCCTCAAGGTCCTGATGACCGGTTTTTTGTCCTTTGTGATCGCCTTTCTCATCACGCCTCTCTGGACACATATCCTCTATAAGTATCAATTCGGCATCAAGATCAAATCGAATTCTGTCCAGGGGGAAAAACTCAACTATGTCAGCAGTCTCCATGCATGGAAAGCCAATACGCCGACTATGGGTGGGGTCATCATCTGGGTAACCGTTCTCGTGCTCGCCTTTTCTTCCGAATATGTTTTCCCATTCATCGCGCAGTTATTCAATATGAATTTCATCGCGCGACTTGATTTTCTCAGTCGTTCCCAAACATGGCTGCCTCTCTTCGCCCTTGTTGCGGCAGGTATTCTCGGGCTCTTCGATGACTATATGAGCGTGCGTGGCTGCGGCACGAACAAGGGTGGCGGGATGCGATTCTCATTTCGTTTTTGGTGGCTTTTTCTCATCGCGGGTGCTGGTGCCTGGTGGTTTTATTCCAAACTCGGCTGGAATTTCCTGCATGTTCCGGCAATCGGAGATTTTCAGATCGGCTGGTGGTATATTCCGCTTTTTCTTTTCGTCATCCTCTTTACGGCGATCTCCTCCAATGAAACCGACGGTCTCGACGGACTGAATGCCGGTGTACTTCTTTTTGCTTTCTTTTCCTTCGCTATCATCGCTTTCCTCCAGAACAGGGTCGATCTCGCTTCTTTTTGCGCCGCACTTTCCGGAGCATTGCTCGCATTTCTTTGGTTCAATATCTATCCGGCGAGATTCTTCATGGGGGATACCGGCGCCATTTCTCTCGGAACGACCCTTGGCATCGTGGCAATGCTGACCAATTCGGCGCTCATCCTCTTCCTGATCGTATTCATATATGTTCTCGAATCGGGAAGTGTCGCGATTCAGCTCTTCTCAAAAAAATATTTTGGAAGGAAAGTATTTCTCGCCGCCCCACTCCACCACCATTTCGAAGCAAAGGGCTGGCCAGAGCCGAAAATAACCATGCGAGCGTGGGTTTTTACTGCGATTACCTCGCTTATAGGCGTGATTATCGGTATAATAGGCATGGGGGAATAAGAACAGTAAATAGGAAATAGCGAATAGGAAATAGAAAAATATTTTCTTTCATCTCTCTTTCCTAAACTCTCAACTCTAACGTCTAACTTCTCATAGATATGCCACTGCGACATATTAAGGATATCGATGTGACCGGGCGAAAGATACTTGT
>CAZIBB010000013.1:14013-21402 GCA_964537075.1 uncultured Bdellovibrionales bacterium
ATATGCCACTGCGACATATTAAGGATATCGATGTGACCGGGCGAAAGATACTTGTTCGCGTTGATTTTAATGTTGAAGTGAATAAGAAAACGGGAACCCTACATGAAACATTCAAGATTTCAGCCGTCAAGGAAACCATCGACTATCTTCTTTCCAAGGAACGCACCAAGGTAGCCCTCATCACTCATTACGGACGGCCGGAAGGAAAATTGGATATGAAATATTCCATCGCACCGCTCATCCCGGAAATCGAGAAAATTCTTGGAAGAAAAATGCATTTCGTACCGGAGTGCATCGGGGAAGAGGTGGTACAGGGTCTTGAAGCTCTTCCGGAGAATGACCTGCTCATGCTGGAAAATGTCCGTTTTCATACTGAGGAGGAAACACGTGACTTTCATTTTTCGCAGGAACTTGCCAAGCCATTCAATCTTTTCGTGAATGACGCTTTCAGTGTCTGCCATCGGAATCAGGCCTCGGTAACGGGCGTAACGCTCTGTCTGCCAAGCTATGGCGGATTCCAAATGGAGCGGGAAATAAACAATCTCGACCGAATCAAAAGGAGTCCAGAACACCCGGCTGTCGCTATCGTTGGGGGAGCCAAGGTGGAAACCAAGCTCCCGCTGATTCAAACATTGGAAAAAACATATGATTGGGTGCTGCTTGGCGGAAAAGTGGCGAATGAGGCAATTGACCTTAAAATTCCTTTCTCTTTGAAAGTGATTCTCCCGATCGATTTCGAATCAACGGAGCGACTGGATATCGGACCGGAAACGATAAAACTTTTCAAAGAAAAAATATCCGGAGCCCAAACGATCATCTGGAACGGTCCTATGGGAAAATTTGAGGACATTCCCTATAATCATGGTACGGAAGCCATTCTCCAAGCCATGCTTGAAACCACAGCCTTTACGGTCGTCGGCGGAGGAGAATCGCTCGCCGTCATTGAGACGCTCAAATGTGCCAATAAAATAAGTTTTGTTTCTACCGGCGGCGGCGCCATGCTGGAGTACCTGAGTGGCAAACTTCTCCCCGGTGTAGAAGTCCTCGATCATTAATCTCACTACGACAAACCTATGACAACCATCACTGCCGTACGCGCACGGGAAATCCTCGATTCACGGGGAAATCCGACCGTAGAAACCTGGGTAAGCCTTGATGACGGAACCGAAGCGGTGGCCGGCGTCCCGTCTGGCGCCTCCACCGGAAAATTCGAAGCCGTAGAGCTTCGTGACAATGATCCGAATCGCTTTCATGGTCTCGGCGTCGAAAGAGCGGTAGAGAATGTCAATGGAAAACTGGCGGAAAAAGTGATTGGCCTCGATCCGTTCGATCAGCTCGGTCTCGATCAGGTTATGATGGATCTCGATGGGACGGAGAACAAATCCGTACTCGGCGCGAACGCCATACTCGGCATCTCCCTCGCTGTCGCCCGTGCGGCAGCGATCTCGCAGGGCATTCCTCTCTATCGCTATATTGAAAAACTTGCTGGAAAAAAAATATCAGCCTACTTTCCAACGCCGATGTTCAATGTTTTGAATGGAGGAAAACACAGCGACTCCGGCCTCTCCATACAGGAATTCAAGATCGTTCCCTATGGCGTGCAATCCTACAAAGAACAGTATCGGGCAGGAAGTGAAATTTTTCATACCCTGAAAAAAATTCTTGAAAAAAATAATCTGAGTGTCGGAGTCGGGGATGAGGGCGGGTTCGCTCCGCATCTCGAGAGTCATGCTCAGGCGCTGGAGCTCCTCAATCAGGCAATCACCGAGGCGGGATATGCCCCAGGAACGATGGTCGGTATCGGACTTGATGTCGCGGCGAATTCTTTTTATGACGAGAAGGAAAATTACTATGCTCTCAAGCCGGAAAACGTGTCCCTTTCGAAAGAGAGTCTCGTCAATCTCTACCGGGAATGGATACAGAAATATTCCGTTATTTCGGTCGAGGATGGTCTCGGCGAAGAGGACTGGGAAGGATGGGGAATGATGAAGGAAAAACTCGAGAAAGAAATACCATCCTGGAAGGAAAAAGTGATGCTCATCGGTGACGATCTCCTTGTGACGAATGTCAAGCGTGTGGAAAAAGCGATCGATGCCCGTGCCTGCAATGCGGTGCTCATAAAAGTGAATCAGATCGGGACGCTCTCAGAGACACTCGCCTGTATGAAACTTGCTCGGGAAAATAATATGAAAACGGTCATATCTCATCGCTCCGGTGAGACGACGGATGATTTCATCGCTGACCTCGCTTGCGGTGCAAGTGCTGATTTCATCAAGACGGGATCGCTTTCACGAGGCGAGCGCATCACGAAGTACAATCGCCTCCTGAAAATCGCCGAAGAACTCGGAGAAGGAAGATAACTAGAAATGTCAAAATCAATCCGCCTCCGTCAGTTGACGGATGGCGGATCAAAATAATAAAAAAATCATGTCTGATTCAAAAAAAATGAAAGTGCTCTGTATCGGTTCGACCAGCCAGGATATTTTCTTCCCGACGGACGAATACACCATTCTCGACACGCCCGAAGAACTCACCTCCAAAAGCAAGGCGCTTTTCGAGGTCGGTGGAAAATTCAGTGTTGCTGACCGCTATGAGGCGATCGGCGGAGTCGCGACGAACATCAGTGTTGGCCTGGCACGACAAGACATTCCGGTGGGGTGCTACACTTCGATCGGTGACGACCGCATCGGGGATTGGTGCATCGCAGAACTCGAAAAAAACGGCGTCAACACTTCTTTTATTGTGCGTCAAAAGGATGTTAAAACCGATCTTTCCTCCATCGTCGTTTTGATGAAATCAGGTGAACGGATTATCTTCCATAATCGCGACGCGAATGAATTACTTTCTATCGATGAATCGAGACTTTCAGGGAGTGAATGGATTTTCATTTCCGCACTGAATGGCGCATGGCGAGAAAATCTCCGTCACATACTCACTGCAGCACGCGAAAAATCACTCAAGTTAGCCATCAATCCTGGTCAGCATAATTTACGGGAGGATCCCGCGCTCATATTCGAGACGCTGAAATCGACTGCCTTCCTTGTTCTCAATAAGGATGAAGCCATCGAACTTCTCCTCGCCTCAAATCTTCTCACCGGAAAAGAGAAGCAGGAACGAATAGACGATGAGGAGACGCTCATTCTCACCCTGCATCGGGCGGGAGCAGAAACCGTGGCGCTGACCGACGGCGCCCGCGGCGCATGGATTTCCGATGGACACTCGCTGTATCATGCTCCCGTTCTCCAAAATATACGCGTGCTTGATATGACGGGGGCCGGCGATGCGTTTGCGAGCGCCTCTTTCGGCGCCCTCATTTCCGGTCTTCCGTTGGAAACCGCGCTGCGCTATGGGATTGGCAACGGAGGAAGCGTCGTGCAACATTATGGCGCCATCGAAGGGCTTCTTTCACAGTCCGAACTTGAAATACTGACCAAAGATCTCACGGTAGAGAAGATACGATAACAGAGTCCCTCATCCGAAAACACCGGAAGCGATTTCCACCGAATCGCTTTTTTCGTCTTTCATACATCCATTTCCCTCCCTTCTGTACTCTCCTCAAACATGATATAATTTGAGAAAAGGTAATGATCTATGAGTATTTTCTCTTTTCTTTCCAAGGGGAACACTTCCCAGTATCACCTCGCCCTCGATATCGGAACCGAAGTGGTGAAGGCGCTTGTTTTCGCCGTGGATGAAGAGAACGGACAAGCCGTCGTTCTCGGTGTCGGACGGGTCGCCCAACGCGCGGGAAATATGCAGAGCGGTGCCGTATCCGATATCAGCGGTGTCATCGAATCCTCACGGGAAGCCATCAATATCGCCCTGGAAAAAAGCGCTGTGAAGAAAATCACGAAAAGCATCATCGGCATCGCCGGAGAGCTCGTGAAGGGAACGACGACGACGGTTCATTATGAGCGGGTCAATCCGGAAATACGCATAGGCACTTCCGAACTGAAAACCATCATCACCAAGGTCCAGGAAAAAGCCTTTGAACGGATCAAGCGTCAGCTCGCCTGGGAAACCGGACAGGAAGGCATCGAGATCAAGCTCATCAACGCTTCCCTCGTCGATGTACGGATTGATGGCTACCGGAAAAGCAATCCGCTTAATTTTCAGGGTCACGACGTATCGATGAGCGTTTTCAATGCGTATGCGCCGCTGACCAATCTCGGTGCCTTGGAATCCATCGCCCAGGAACTCAATTTGCATCAGAATCTTTCCATCGCGGCCGAACCCTATGCGGTCGCCCGATCCATCGAGGTGGAAGACATGTCTGATTTCGGCGCCATTTTCATCGATATCGGAGGAGGGACGACCGATATCGCTATCATCCGCAATGGCGGTCTCGAAGGAACAAAGATGTTCGCTCTCGGCGGTCGCGCCTTCACCAAACGTCTCTGCCAGGAATTTGAACTGACACTCGAACAGGCCGAGGAAATGAAGATATCCTATTCTTTTAAAAAACTCTCTGCGGAAAATACGGAAAAAATCGCGGCGCTCTATGCTGAAGACGCTCGTGTCTGGCTCGGTGGGGTGGAAATATCACTCGCAGAATTCGCCGAAACCGATGTCCTTCCCGCGAGAATCTTTCTCTGCGGGGGAGGCTCGGCGCTCCCGGAAATAAAAAAGGTGCTCTTGGAGACCGAATGGGTCGAACGATTGCCATTTCCACGCACACCGCAAGTGAGTTTCCTTCAGCCAAAAGACATCACGCGGGTCATGGATCAAACTGGTGAATTGAACAATCCGCAGGATATCACCCCGCTTGGGCTCGTGAATCTCGTCCTCCTGAATACCGCCGAACATGAAAAAACACTTTCTGCCATATTGGAACGGACGATGCAGTCCATCGATACGAATGAAACAAGATAGTTCTAAGGTAAAATCAAAAGAAATATTATGGCCCAGACATTCTATATCGAAGCTGACGAAGAAATTATTTCCATCATCGGACGATTGCGTCATACGAATGAAAAGGAAATCGCTCTTATCGTTCCGAAACATGCCATTCTCATGCAGAGCATCGTGAGTCTGAAACTGCTCGAACGCGAAGCGACAAAGATCGGAAAAATGGTCATAGTCGTCAGTCAGGATGAAAATGGTCGGGCTTTGGCCGAAAAGGCGGGTCTTCAAACACACCCGTATCAGGAGGAACAGTCCCGCCAAGAGGAGGAAATAAAGCCACGGAATAATAGCGTACCAGAAGATCCTCCGGTCAGTTTTTCTCCGCCGAAACTTTCCCATAGTATGAAGGCGGAAAATGTCGGTTCTGAAAGCTTTTTCAATCAGAGTCAGGGACAGGCGCAGAATTCCATCACAAAAATGTCGCAGAAGCCGACGACAACCGAAAAGAAACCTTCCATATTCCGTATTCCCATCAGGGATAAAACCCCGAAATACCAGACCGCGCTCAATTCGACTCTTCACGCAGAATCGGAACGGATACCCTTTCCAAAAATCGAATCACAACCATTGCGAACGGCAGCGGCATTCGTACCGCCGACACCGTCTCTCATAGTACAGAAAAATACACACAAGGAATCACTCCCTCCGAAAAAACTCTTTCCTTCCTGGAAGACATCCCAACCGAAAGTCTCTGTGCCAGTACAATTGCCGGTCGCCATACATTCACGAGTGAAAATCGCCATTACCTGTGCGGGTATCGCCGTGCTTCTCCTTATCGGTACGGCCGCCTTCTTTTTGCTTACTCCGAAAGCGACGATAACCATATTTCCGGTGTACACGAAAGAGCAAGACTCCATCGAATTCCGATTGATACATGCCGATACGCAAGACTCGTCTCAAACACAGATGGATTCATCGACTCTCGAAATGCCATATCGTCTCGTAGAAGATTCGATCAATGTTCCGATGTCCATCACATCGACCGGCGTCGGGACAGGTGGCGAACGGAAGGCGCGCGGAAAAGTGATTATTTATAACGAATACGGAAGTGAACCACAATCGCTCGTATCAACCACTCGTCTTGAAACGGCTGATGGCTTCGTTTTCCGCCTCACTCAAGGAGTCACCATTCCTGGAGTGACCGACATAGCCGGCAAGAGAGAACCGGGTGCCATCGAAGCTGAAGTTATCGCCGATCAGCCAGGAGATGCTTCTAATATAGCCCCGGCAACCTTCACTATTCCGGGATTCAAAGGAAGCCCGAAGTATGCCAAGTTTTCTGCAAAATCGCTCACCCCGATGACGGGAGGATCGAAAAACAGCAGCTCGGGAGACGCGCTCCTCAGCAAAGATGATATCGATCAGTCAAGAACACGAGCAAAAACACAAGCACTCGAAATCTTCCATCAAAAAATTTCCGAGACACTGCTTGATGGGGAGAAGATCGAGGAGAGCGGGATAGAACTCCTCCCTCTTCCTGAAGAGCCACTGCTTCATGAAGGAATTGCCGGATCCACGGTCGAAGTAGTCTTCCATTATAAGGTGAAGGCATACATCATATCGGAGCACACTGTCGAGCGAGCCGTACTTCGTGCCCGAGGTACTGGCGATAAAGGAACGACTGGACTGCTACTTATCCCGCAGACCGTTACGGTCGATACATTGGAAATCATTCCTGATTTCCAGACAGGCGGAGGAAAATTGAAAGTAACTGCATCGCTCGTGCTCATGCCTGAAATAAATAATGATGCTCTTCTGGAGGAACTCATCGGCAAACAATCCGACACCTTGAAAGAGATCCTCAATAGGCATCCTGAAATAGTGAAGATGAATCTCGAAGTGAAACCGAATTTCTTCATCAAATACATACCGAAGAATAAAAGTCAGATCAATATCGTCATCGCTCCATCGGAATAGGATCCCGACAACGCTCCTCTTCCTTTTTTCCGATTCCAGTCATATAATAATACATTAATCATTCACGCATCATTTATGGGAATGTTCGGCGGGGTACGATCTGGCAGGAATATGGATGATGAGAAAGGCAACCAAGCTGCTTTTCGCCGTATGCAGAATGAGCTCCAGATCATGGAGGAGGATCTCAAAAAACTTGGGAAAGAGCGAGACCTCGCGCATCGGACGCAAACCGAGCTCAGGAGGGAACTTTCCCGTCTCTCAACGGACATACGCGAGAATCAAAAGATAGTCTCAACCAAAGACCGTGAGTTTTTTCAGATCGAATCAGAACTGAAACGACAGAAAAAAAAGCTTCTGAATCTGCCGAAATGACCTCTTACTAAGACTCTCTCCCTATGACCCATTCCGATATCCGATCCGCCTATCTCGATTTTTTCGCCCGTCATGGACATGCGATCATTCCTTCGGCACCGCTTGTTCCGGAAAATGATCCGACTACCCTCTTCACTGGATCCGGCATGCAGCCGATGCTTCCGTATTTTCTCGGTGAGGTTCATCCTCTCGGAC
>CAZIBB010000014.1:0-5715 GCA_964537075.1 uncultured Bdellovibrionales bacterium
TCCTCATTGTAGAGTGGGACGACAATCGACAAATAGGGTTGATTTTCTGACATAGGTGACATTATGAAGACTATTTGCTTCTATTGTAACGTACCCATCAAAAACCCGCAAATGCGGTAAAAACGACCCTTTCAGAATCGCAGACTTTTTGCTATACTTGCTTGTAAATGAGTACTGGCTGATTAGAATACCTATGCAACACCCAGAAATATCCGTTGTCATCCCATGCTACAAAGAAGCTGAAGTTATTGAGAAGAATATCCTCTTGGTTGACGCATATCTTAAAAAACACTTTAGACGTTTCGACATTATTGTCGTTACCGATGGCAGCCCCGATCAAACTCAAGAGAATATACAGCGTCTCGGTAATGCCTACCCCCTCATCCCTCTCGTCCTTATCCCCTTCGCGAAAAATCAAGGCAAAGGCGCAGCTGTCAAAGCCGGGATTCTTGCATCAAAATACGATCCCATTCTCTTCACTGATGCCGACCTGACCATCTCTATTGATGAACTGGAAAAATTCATCTCCGCACTCACATCCTCAGATATGGCGATTGCGTCACGTCTCATTTCCGGATCACAATTTGAAGAAGTTGTCCCGTGGTACCGCCGCCTCTTCGCTCGAGGATTCTATGTGCTTCAAATCATTCTCTTGGGTAATGTGAAATTCTCTGACACCCAATGCGGGTTCAAACTTTTTCGACGCGAAACCGCCCTCAAACTCTTTCAAAAGATTACCATCAAACGATTTGCCTTCGATGCCGAACTTCTCTTTTTGGCAAGAAAATTTAACCTGAGAGTTGCTATACTTCCTGTCACCATCCGCAAAGATTGCCGCAATACGAACGTCGACACCATCAAAGACCCGATCAATATGTTCTTCGCCATCCTCAAAATCAGATGGAATGATTGGATCGGAAAATACAAAAACACTCTCTCCTCTTAACTGTTATTTGTTCACTGTTAATTGCTGACTGCTTACTGCTTTATGTGGATAGTCATCCCCGCCTACAACGAAGAGAAAGTCATCCAGGACGTCATCCGAGAAATTCAGGCTGCCGGCTATCGGAACATCATCGTCGTCGATGATGGTAGCACTGATCAGACGTACGAGAAAGCGAAAGCGATACCTGATGTTATCGCTTTGAAACACTCCATCAATCGCGGTAAAGGCGCGGCAACCAAAACCGGCATCGAGGCTGCTAAAATGCTCGGAGCGAATATCATCGTCACTATGGACGGTGACGGCCAGCACAATCCAGAGGATATTGCTCGCCTTATCGACCCGATCAAAAACAACCACTGCGATGTCGTCTTAGGCACGCGCCTTATCGACCCAAAAGGAATGCCACAGCATAAAATTCTCGCGAATTGGATCGGTAATGTCGTTACCTGGTATTTCTACGGTCTTTGGGTGTCCGACAGCCAGTCTGGCTTCCGCGCCTACTCGCGTCATGCCTCTGAGCTCATCAACACCAAAACTGACCGCTATGAATACGACAGTGAAGTTATTCGGGAGATCTATCTTTATAAGCTACAATATAAGGAGGTACCTATAGAAGTCCGCTATACTGAGTATTCTATGGGGAAAATTCACAAACAAAGCTTTGCAAACGGTCTCAAGACGCTCTACAAAATAATTTGGAACCTTATCAGTTGAAGCCAGTCAGTCCGTTGTTATCTACTTATTGTTAATTGTTAACTGCAATGCTTATGTCTCTCGCACTCTATCAGATTGTCATTATCATCCTCGCAGGCGTTATGATCAGTCAAGGTGTTAAAAATTTCCTCAAACGTGAAAGCGGGCAAACAATCATCAAGCTTGGGGTTCGTATTTTCGTTTGGGGAGGTATGGCTATCGTTGTCGCATTTCCGGGTGTCAGCAACACCATAGCCCACATGATCGGCATCCAGGACAATATCAATGCCGTCATCCTGACCGGCTTTCTCCTCGTCTTCCTGATGATCTTCAAACTCCTCTCCGCTATCGAACGAATAGAGCAACAAATTTCTATCGTGACTCGCAATCGTGCCCTATCAGATATTCAAAAAGAAAAAAAGGGTTAAATTATGCCATTACTTATCAAAACAAACCTTGTTTTTCTTTTTCTTTTTTCTGCTTTCTTTTTTTTCTCGCCTGATTCTGTCGCTACGGGAAGAATCATTCACTCATCCATAGAACTGGCTTTCATCTTCTTTCTTCCGGGAATCAACATGGCATTCCTGCTTCAATATTTCCTGAAAAGAAAATTTTCTCTTCTTGAGTTCATAAACATTGCTCTTGTTCTTTCCCTTTTCTTGGTTCCATTCTTACTCGCATTCGAATACACGAAATGGAAAACACTTTCGCCCTTCCTTCCGTTCATCAATGCCCTATTCATCTTCATCATCACTGCCGGAATATGCTTTTTTCATAAAAAAAGCAAGCTTGAACATACTCAGAAATTCCCCCTCAACAATAAAGCTCTGTGGAATACATTTTTCTCGAAGAATTTCCTTCCCCCGTTTATCTTGTACGTTACCGTTATTATCAGCATCGTCACCGCCTATTATCCGCTTCCGGACCTCGATCCCTACTATTGGATTACTGAATACCGAAACCAATTGCAAGCAGCAACCATAACGACACTGAGCGGACATCGTCCGCTTTTCTCAGCTCTCACCTATATTTTCACCCAAGGGGCGCATATTGATTTTTATGCCTACTTCAAATATATTCTCCCGAGCTTTCTTCTCCTTCTTATTTTTCCATCGGCACTACTGGCACAAAAATTCTCACATCCGTTGCAAAAAGTAATAATCTTCTTCTTTCCTTTTGCAAGCGGCATTACTATTATTTTTCTCACCCTCCCTATTCCACAAGCGCTCGCAAATGTCGGGTTATTTTTCTTTTTCGTTTTTCTTGCCTATTCGTTGATTGCCAAAGATGCCTTCTTTTATTTTCTTGGCGGCGCGACGATCTTCTTCAGCTTTTTTTATCACGAAGCACTCGCTATCCCGCTCGCTCTCTGGATTCTTTTTTCTCTCTGGAACTACCGCCGAGAAATCTTTCAGAAAACCAGAGAAAATAAGCTCACCACTCTCCTGCTTCTCTTCATCGTTTTGCCCGCTCTTTACGGTCCGCTTTCTTTTATCTCTTCTCGCGCCGAATGGCTTTTGTCTGTCCTTTCTCATTCACGTCCCAATCTTCTTTTCCCGCAGTATTATGTGAATATCGATGGCAACCAGATGGGCTGGGGCGATCTCTTTGGTGTCGCCAAATACTACCTCTTCTACATCGGGCCATCTCTTCTTCTTACCTTTGTAGCGCTGCTCTATTGTATCAAAAATAAAGTCGTCCAGTCATTTCTTTTTTCTCGCGAAGGCAAAGTACTTACCAGTATATTTCTCGTTTTCTTCTTCATCGCGGAGATCCTCCCGCGCCTCACCGGTATCGCGCTCCTTCCTGATCGGGCATGGGTATTCGCCGGGACGATAGCGCTCTTCTTTCTGATCCCCCTGTTCTCGCTTCCTATAGGGAAAAATCGCTTTTTTCTCTGGCTCATTATTCTGGGGTTTTCTGCTAATATCGCTGCAGCCGTGTATATCAATACGCTCAAGAAATATATGATTACCGATCAGCAGCTCGTTTCCGCCGAATGGATCAGCACAAATCTCCCCAACAACCGCGTCATTTTCACCGTCGAGAGTGGCCGCCTCCTGAGCTTCTTCTCAGGATCATCAGTCATCAAGGTCAAAGATCCAAATTTCTTATTCGATGAGACAGTATTCAAAAATGAATTCAAAATTCGACAAATTCCATTTTCTGAATCAGATCAAGAAAAAACTATCGAATCACTCAAGATAATCGTCGAAAATATTGATATACAAAACGCCGCCTCGAACATCCATGAAGTGCGAGATATCCTCAGTCATATAGAGTCCATAGAGCAGGCAAGAAAAGAAAAAAATATGAATGAAAATAAATCCTATTATGTCTACTACGCCGCCCCAAGCGAAAAGAATCCCTATGTCGATCGCCCGTACATAAAAAAGTTTGAAAACAAAGAAGATCGGATCATCTTCAATCTTTACCCCGATCGCTTCGAAAAAATCTATTTTGACGAGAAAAATCACATTTATATATGGAAAATCAAGTAAAGAAAATTCTGATCTTCCCACCATTCTATCCCCCTCATATCGGAGGATTGGAAAGTCATAGCGATGAATTCAACAAACATCTCGCACAGAAAGGGGTGGAAATTTTTGTTTTCACACCACGCTTACCGGGCGATGCCCCTCGATCAGAAAAACTCTCAGGCGGAATTAATATTCTTCGCTTTCCCGCTTTCGAGCCGATACACAATTATCCTGTACCGAAGTTTTGGCAAGCAGATTTCTGGCGACAATGGAATTCTCTCTTCGATAAAGATTACGAGATCGTCATTTCCCGTACGCGATTTTTCTTCCCTTCCCTGATGGCTCTCTGGTACGCCAGAAAACAGAAACTTCCGCTCCTCCATATCGAGCATGGATCAGATTTCGCGCAGTTCAACGGCTGGATCAAGACCACTTTGGGAAAACTGTATGATTGGACAATGGGGCGCTTCATTCTTCGTCATGCCGATGGCCTCGTTGCCAATTCTCAGGCATCAGGCAATTTTGTGAAAAAACTTTCCGGAAGAACAGATTGTCAAATCATCTATCGTGGCGCCAATGTCGAAGGAATAGAAAACGCCGAGCCACGAAGCGATCTGCGAAAAAAATATTCCGACAGAACAATCATCGCCTTCATCGGACGCCTCATCGATGGGAAAGGCACCCATGACCTCATTTCCGCCATCGCCCGATTGAAACGTGAAGATATCATCACCTTTATCATCGGTAACGGGCCAGAAGAATATCGTCTCAAAAAAATAACATCGGAATATCACCTCGATAATCAGATAGTTTTTTTTGGTAATCTTCCCTTCAGCGACGCCATCAGCATACTGAAGACCGCCGATATTACCGTAAACCCGAGCTACACCGAAGGGCTTCCAACATCCGTCACGGAGGCCGCACTCTGCCAGAAAGCCATCATTGCCACCGATGTGGGCGGCACGAGAGAAGTCATTTCCGGAAAAAATGATGGCTATCTCATCGAACCGAAGAATATCGAGCAATTAAAAGAAAAACTTCTCGACTTGATCAATCATCCAGAAAAACGCCTCGTTTTCGGTCAGAATGCCTATCGGGAAGTCAAAAACAAATTCTCCTGGGATCACGCTGCTGATCAATACCTTGAAGTTTTCTCCAAACTCCTCAATGATAGAAAAGGCTAATTATTCACTTATTTTTTAGACTTTTAAAACTTTTTAACTTTACAGACTTTTGACTTTATAAACTCCCTCCTATGTGCGGAATAGCAGGAAAAATTTCCTTCTCATCAAAAGACATCCCAACTCAAGAAATTGAGACGATGAATGATACCATCAAACACCGCGGGCCTGATGACGGCGGTGTTTATATTTCTCCTGACCACAAAGTAGGACTCGGGCACCGACGCCTCTCCATCATCGATCTCTCTCCACTCGGTCACCAGCCGATGCGCTACCTCGACCGTTACGAGATTGTCTTCAATGGAGAAATTTATAATTTTCAGGAAAAACGTGCCGAACTGGAAAAAGATGGCTACACATTTGCATCGCATTCTGATACCGAAGTCATTCTCGCGCTCTACGACAAACACAAGGA
>CAZIBB010000014.1:5815-19401 GCA_964537075.1 uncultured Bdellovibrionales bacterium
ACAAACTCGAGGAATCGACAAAACTCCGGATGATCTCCGATGTTCCGCTCGGCGCTTTCCTCTCCGGCGGCATCGATTCCAGCGCTATCGTCGCTCTGATGGCGCGCAATTCAAACCAGCCGATCAAGACATTCTCTATCGGCTTCAAGGAAGCGAAATACAACGAGCTTCCCTATGCCCGAATGGTTGCCGACCGATTCAAAACCGATCACACGGAATTCATCGTCGAACCGCATGCGATCGATCTCCTCCCGATGCTCGTCAGACACTATGAAGAGCCCTATGCCGACTCGAGTGCGCTCCCGACCTACTATGTCTCCAAACTCACCCGGGATCACGTCACCGTGGCTCTCAATGGCGATGGCGGGGACGAGAACTTCGGCGGATACAGTCGATACAGCGCCTTCCAAATCTCTACGATGCTCGATCGTTTCGATATATTGAACCGAGCATTCGGAAAACCGCTCACCAACCTCCTCAAAAACAATATAAAAAATACCTTCTTCGATCGGCTCAATCGCTTCTCCCGTAGCCTCTCCGACGATTATCGCAGGCGCTACCTCTCCTATACCGCCTACTTCACCAATGAACAGAAAGCCGAGCTCTACACCGATGCATTCAAGCAAAAAGTCTGGGGAAGTGATACCTATGATGTGATCGCCTCACAATTCGATCAGGCCGGGACGAAAAACCGGACCGAGCAAGCCATGTATGCCGATTTCGCCACCTATCTTCCTGACGATCTCCTGGTCAAAGTCGATATCGCGAGTATGGCCGTCGCTCTCGAGGGACGCTCGCCTTTTCTCGATCACGAGATGCTTGAACTCACCGCAAAAATCCCCTTCAATCTGAAAATCAAAGGTCTCGATAACAAAAAATATATTCTCAAAGAAGCGCTCCGCGGCATCATCCCCGATGAAGTGATGTTCCGTCCGAAAATGGGTTTCAATGTCCCAATCGATCGCTGGTTCCGAGGCGAACTCAAAGACTACGCAAGAGAAAAACTCCTGAACGGTCGCCTCATCAAAGACAATCTTTTCAGAAAGGAATATATCGAGCATATCCTTGATCAGCACTGCGATACGAACATCAACTTCTCGCCCCATATCTGGGCGCTCCTCACCCTCGAGCTCTGGTTTGAAGAATACTTTTACCCTGTCAAATAATTTCAAATCAATGGCTATGTTCTATACATACATTCTCCAGTCACAAAAGGATAAAAGATTTTACACTGGGTATACGAAGGATTTGAAATTAAGATTTGAGAATCATAGAAAGGGACTCGTAGATTCAACAAAAGACAGACGGCCGCTAAAACTAGTATACTACGAAGCATGTCTCAATCAGCAAGATGCCACCCATCGTGAAAAATACTTCAAAACATATTATGGAAAAATGTTTATCAAAAACAGACTCAAATCTTATTTGACGGGGTGAACCCGCGTAGTATAATGACTAACGTAAACAAATAAATCCGAACCAATGCGCCAAAATCACCTTTTGCACCTTTCTGATCCGATTTCAAACAAACCGTTCAATATCACCATCTTCGAGGAAAAAGATTCCCATATCACAGCCGGTATCATCACGACCGACGGCTCTTGGTATCCGATTATCAACAGCATCCCGAGAATCCTCATCAATGAGCTGAAAACCAATCTCCTCCAAACCCATCAGGATTTTTTCAAGACCTGGCAAAACAAACTCCCCGAAACTATTCTGTCCGAATGGCAAGCAGCAATCGATGATATCCCGGATCTTGACGCCTTCTGGAAACACCAGAAAAAAACCGCCGAGAGCTTTGCCTACGAATGGAAATATATCTACAAGGAGAACGACTATGAAAAGAACAACTTCTTTCATTTCCTCTCGCCATTCCTGCAGGAAGGAAATTTGAAAGGACAAAAAACTCTCGACATCGGCTGTGGTTCCGGACGCTTCACCAAATGGGCCGCGCTCTCCGACACCGAAGTCTCCTTCGGCTCCGATCTCGGCGAAACCGTCGAGGTCGCTTACGAGATGACCAAAAATCTCCCGAATGTCTGCATCATCCAAGCGGACATCTACAATATGCCCTTCTCCGAAATATTTGACATCGCCTATTCGATCGGGGTGCTCCACC
The DNA here is from genome assembly GCA_964537075.1 of uncultured Bdellovibrionales bacterium. Classification (GTDB taxonomy): domain Bacteria; phylum Patescibacteriota; class Minisyncoccia; order Moranbacterales; family UBA1568; genus CAYTED01. The sequence goes on from CAZIBB010000014.1 coordinate 7,938, forward strand.
ATCTCCCTCAGCCGCAGGAAGGATTCTCACGCCTTCCGAAGACGCTCAAGGCGGACGGAAAGATGCTCATCTGGGTATACAACCGGAGAAATAACGCTCGCGCGATCTACTTTTATGAACCGCTCCGCGATCTCCTGAAAAAACTCCCGAAGCCACTTCTCTTCAAGCTCTGCTACATCCCCGGATTCATCGTGCATCTCATCAATCTCTTCGAGAAACTGCTCGAGACTATCGGACTTAAGAAACTCGCAAACAAGCTTCCTTTCGCCTACTATGTGAATTTCCCGTTCAATATGAAACTCAATGATGCCTTCGATGTACTGGCCACTCCCAAGAGCAACTATTATTATCGCGAAGAAATCGAAAAATGGTTTTGCGATGCCGCCCTTCGCGATATCAAAGCCTTCGAACACCCCGAAGCTGGCATTACCTGTATCGGAAGCCGATAGCTTAAACTGTTCTCAGATTCGGATATGCCCAAGAAAAAAATCCTCCATATCATCCAATCGCTCGGGAATGGCGGATGTGAAAATATGATGCTCCGGACACTTCCTCTGCTTGACGGCTTCGAACACAAAATCATCACCCTGAAAGAGCTTGGTGAACTTACTCCGGCATTCGTATCTGCCGGCATTACAGTAGAAACAGTCCACTGCAATGGTTTCTTTGACATCTCTGGAATCCGACATCTTCAAAAGGTCGTCAAAGAAGAAAATCCGCACATTATCATCACCTATCTCTTTCATGCCGATATACTCGGCCGTCTTTTCCTTTCTCGTTGTCATTCCGAGCTTGTCGAGGAATCTCAACCCTCACAGCATATAAAGACTATCCCCATCATCCCTTTCCTCCGCACCACCTACAATCATCCGAAATATCTCATCGCAAGGCTCCTGGAAAAAGCGACGAAGCATCTCGTCCCCCGCTATCTCGCCAACTCCGAGGCGGTAAAAGATTTTTATGTAAATAAAATCGGGGTACCTTCAGAGAAAATAGCTATCATTCCGAACGGTATCGACATCGCATATTTCGATTCCATTGCTTCCGATCCGGAACTGAAAAAATCTCTTGGCATCAAGCCTGATGATTTCGTCATCATCTGTGTCGCCAACCTTCATATCAACAAGGGACACAAATACCTTCTTGAGGCTTTCGAAGAAGTATACAAAAGAAATAAAAATACCCAGCTGCTTATCATCGGTGATGGTGCTGAAAAAAATAATCTCGAACAACAAATCAAAAACTATCAATCCAAAGACAATATTCACTTTCTTGGTCGCCGGACCGACGTCCCGCAGCTCCTCAAGCTTTCCGACTGTTTCGTCCTCCCAACGCTCTTCGAGGGAATGAGCAACGCCATCATGGAGGCTATGGCCGCCAACCTCCCTGTTATCACGACCGACATTCCAGAAAACAGAGAGCTTATTGAAAATGGAAAAACTGGTATATTTGTTCCTGTTAAAAACAATCTAGCTATCACTCAAGCTATCGAAAGAATATTCGGCAATAAAAATCAAGCACTGAGACAATCTATTTCTTTTGAATCAAAAAATATAATAAAGGAAAAATTTAGATTGAAAAATATATCCAAACAATTTAATGATTTCCTGATTCAAGTGAAGAATTAAATTTTTTCCGCGATAAAACAAACTCCCCAAGTATCAAAACCTGGGTTTTCCCCAGTTAGCCATTGCTCGGCGTTAAGTAACTTGAAACCATTTCCATTCATAAACATTTCAATCTCCGGCTTGAATAAATAACGTACCGTGTGGGTCTCGTAATTTTTTTCAGTTTTCTTTGTTTTTCTATCAGTGGTTACTATCTCATAATTAACATCGACCAAGTTCTTGTTCGGAAATACCTGAGGAGTGGCTTTCCTAATAATTTTCATTTCTTCATCCTCAAAGACCTTTACTCGTTTTTCTGGAAAATGAGTCAATACGGCGGGGCCATACCAGCAGTCAAATATAAACAATCCTCCTTTTTTAAGATGTAGAGAAACGGTTTTTAACATCGCCTCAACATCATCATTCGAATTCATATATCCTATGACATGAAAAAGAGATATAACAACACTATATTTTTTTTGGTTTCTATATTTTCGGTTATCCCCTTGTTTAAAGGATACAGCAGAAGAAATGTCACCAGGAAGATGATCGAGTCTTTTTTTCGCAATGTCAACCATCCTTTTACTCAAATCAACTCCATCAATCTGATATCCCTTTTTTGCCAACTCAATCGCATGGATTCCAGTTCCGCATCCAAGTTCCAAAATATTCTTGGACCCTTTTGAATATTTTGAAATCAAACTATTGACATAATTAGCCTCCTTCTTATAATCTTTGTCATTATAGAGGAGGTCGTAATATTTGGCATAATTTTTATAAATAGACATTCAGGTAACATTAAAAATAGTACATCTTTTACATTTATAATGATTTCTTTTCCAAATACTTCTTAATATTTTTTTTAAAGAAAGAAGGTAAGATAGACCAGAGGAGTGTTTTAAAGGTGAGTGGCAAAAAGATATAACCAAGAGAAGCTCTTACAGCATTTATCCGAGACAGTGAGACAGTCTGTTTAATATTTCCCACATGTGATCTTGGCATCCCACTTGCTCCTTCCTTGAGAAGGGGGAGGAAACTTTGATTGTGCATCAAACATTGCCAAAGCGCTATGTGCTTGTTTGCGTAATTTTCCCATGTCCATGCGGATACGGAATGTATCAACTTTTTTCGCTCGTCACTTATTTTATTAAATGCAAGTACGATGTCATCAAATGTTTTTATCGGGTATGATATTCCATGAGGAATATCAAGATGAAAGCCTTGGGGCGTTACCATTGTCTTGACTCCGGCCGATAGCGCATCCGCGAAACCCATTGAACCCTCATCAAATCCGAAGTAAAGAAAATAGTCGAGAGTCGGGATGAGCTTTACATATTTATCATAATCAAATGAGGCATCATATTCGATCGTAAATCCTGACTTTCTTGCTTCATTGACAAGTTCTTCCCAACCCGCCCCCATAATTTTGAACATGAAGTCTTTTGGAGAAATTTTCTGACAAAGATCAATGAACATTTTTTCATTCTTTCTTCCATCTATATGGACTTTACTTGTAATACCAATCGCGATGGGGCGTGGACGTATAACTCCGTCGTGAGCGGGATTAATAAAAAAAAGCTTCTCTTGAGGAATGCCGGCGGCCACTAGCTTTAGCATCGTTTCCGAAGAGAAACAAACCCCTGCCCTAGCAGTTCCTAATTGCCGCTTGAGCTGATTCAACTTCTGAAGAGAGTCGATATGGGTAATTAACAATGTGTCTATCGAACTTCTCTTTCCGTTAAAGTCGACATAAATGATATGGTGGTTTATATCCGCTTTCGGATCAGCCACTTTCGCGATATCAGATTCGATGTTTTGTTTCTTCAGTTCATCGTTTAATTTACGCGCAAACTTTCCAAGAATCCAGGTATCTACATCCTCGTAGCAAACAATCCGTACTCTCATAGTTTTCCTGCAATTAGTATTGACTATTTATTCACCGAACTCTTTAAGGCATCGCACACGCTCCTCACTTCCCTTTCAGTCATATCGGTAAAAGTCGGAAGATAAATGCCTCGTTTAGACCATTTGTACGCATTAAGATGAGAATAATCGGCAGCATACATAGGTTGCATGCTCATCGGCTTGAAAAAATAACGACTTTCGATATCTCCAAGTTTTTCCTTCACTTCTGCCTGCTTTTCTCCGCAATCGATATCGTAAACCCAGAGGACGTTCCTTCCCGGCATTCGCATCTCCTCGGGTACGCAGTGATCGTACCAGGATTCAATCTGCTTCCGTTTCTCGAGAATTTCATCCACACGGAGAACCTGTCCATAGCCGATAGCCGCCTGAAGGTTTGTCATTCTGAAGTTATGCCCTACTTTTGGGTGCAACAAAGTACGCCCCTTGTCAAAATACATATTCGCATATAGTCTCATCTCCTCCGCCCACTTCTCGTTGTCAGTCAAACACATGCCACCTTCCCCTGTCGTGAGGATCTTATTCCCATAAAACGAGTAGCAAGAAATATCTCCTTTCGGCTGAATCCCATGTGCTTCAGCCATATCTTCCACGACAAACAGCTTGTTTTCCCGAGCCCTCCTATATACGCTATCATTCACTTCTCTCCCATAAATCGGGACAGGAATGACAGCTTTGGTCCTTTCCGTCACTTCGAACGTATCAAGCATATTGAGATCATCGCCACAATCGACAAAAACGGGAGTGGCGCCCGTATAGGTAACGGCCCAAGCGGTCGCCACCATAGTGAATTCCGGCACAATCACCTCATCCCCAGGGCCGATTCCTAGCGCCTTAAGGGCAAGGTATATGGCATTCGTTCCGGAATTGCACGAAACCCCATACGATTTCTTATTCCATGATGCCCACGTGCTTTCGAACTTTTCGATATACTCCCCGATACCGATATCATTCTTCTCAAGTGCATCATTCACGAAATCCCGTTCAAGTTTCGTTATAGAGGGTCTCGAACATCTCATACTATTCTATTTATATTAATGGGATTTTCAACTTAAACGTATCAACCGAATACTCCTCTCCTTTTCTCGGCCCATAAACCAGAGAAATCATCTCCGACTTCTCCAAAGCCTTATAGGCATGCGGAACCTTGACAGGATGGGTGATAATTTCCCCAGCTTTGACAATCCATTGCTTATCCCCCGAGTAGCACATCAATTTCCCGGAAAGGATGAAGTCGTGTTGAACAGTCTTTTTGTGCATATGATTCCCCCGAACAGCACCCTTCTCAAAGGTGATGTAGGTGGCCGCCCCTTTTTCTCCGATAAGCAGATCCTTGATGATACCTCGTGCGTCTTTGTGAATCTTATTTATCATATTACTTTAACTTTAGGAACAGGAATTATCCACTTACCTTTGAAACCAACATTGTTCTTAATGATTTCCGGAGCAAAATTCCAAGCCAAAAGAAGAGCATAATCAGGCTGCCTCCTGATGAGCTCATCGTCAGGGTAAATCGTGATGAATGTTCCGGGAGTAAATCTCCCCTGTTTCAATTTTGATTTATCCGTGGCAAAGTCTATAAATCTCCCGATTCCCGTATAGTTCAGAAGGGTTTGTCCCTTGGCAGGAGTCGAAACTACGGCGATAGTCTTTCCATCCTTATGAAGATTGTAGACGAGATCAAAAAGGTCTTCACGATTCTTCATCGTATCCTCGGAAAATCTCTTCAATCCTTCCATACCCCAATTTTCAGATTCTAATATTTCTTTCACCACGGGTTTGACTTCATAATTTCCTTTCCGGGAGATATACACCCGAAAACTTCCTCCATGAATAGCTACCCGATTTACATCGAAAACTTCCATCCCAAACTTTTCAAGAAACATTACTATCGGTTTCAGGGAAAGATACGAGAGGTGTTGATGATATACTGTATCGTATTCCAGTCCTTCAAGGAAATCTCCGAAATACGGCGATTCAAATATGAATGTCCCATCATCCGTAAGCAATTCCTTCACATTTGTCATGAAATCATTCAGGTCATCGATGTGGGCAAAAACATTCGTGCCAATAATAAGATCCGCCTTCTTCCCCTCTATCGCTTTCTTGCAAAAGAAATCCGTTATTGTCGGAATTCCTCGCTGCCTGGCAATCTCGGTCACTTCGGGAGTAGGGTCGATACCCAAGACGTCATGTCCCCTCGCTTGGAATTTCATGAGAAGCGTCCCATCATTGGAGCCGGCATCCACTACCAAACCTCGTTTCGGCATCCGGACTGTTTCGAGGACCACATCCGCAAATTTCTCCCAATGAGCATCTCCCGTCTTCGTCATAGAAGACTCATAGAGGTAATCCTTGGTATAAAGTTCCTCCTTGTCAACTACAAAAGTCAACTGATTGAGTCCGCAATCCTCGCACACGCAGACTTTGAGCGGATACGTTCTCTCCTCAACATCTTTCGACGTTTTAAACTGATCAGAGTGTGGATGATGCCCAAGATCAAGCCATTCAATCAGCTTTTTTGAGCCACACATTCTACATGTTTCTCGCATCATACATTATTTTTGCTAATTGCTTAGGCTTGACGCTATGTTTCCAACCGAGTTTTTCCGTTGCTTTCTTCGGATTCCCCTTCAGATGAGGGACATCTACCGGTCGGACATATTCCTTGTCTGTTATGATCTTTATCGGATGCCCGGCAGCTTCTTCCACATAGTGGACGAAATCCTCGACGGTATGGGTTTCTCCTGTTGCGATCACATAGTCGTCAGGGCTGTCTTGTTGAAGCATACGCCACATGGATTCGACGTACTCAGGCGCATATCCCCAATCCCTTTCCGCTTCTGTATTCCCCAGGTGCACTTCCCCTTTATCCGCTTCGCTTACTATCTTCTGCGTAACAAAATTCATTCCCCTTCTCGGGCTCTCGTGATTAAACAGTATTCCGTTGCAGATGAACATACCGTAAGCATCCCGATAGTTCTTCGCTATCTGAAACCCGTACATTTTCGCTGTTCCATACGGAGAAACCGGATTCATTCTCGTCGTTTCATCCTGCTCCGGTTCCAATCCATCAAAGAGTTCTGAGGTGGACGCTTGGTAAATTTTCGGTTTGATTCCCAACACTCGAACGCTCTCCAGAAGATTCAATACTCCGATTCCCGTCGTCTGCGCGGTATACCACGGAGTTTCCCAGCTCACCTGCACATGAGACTGTGCCGCGAGATTGTATACCTCATCTGGTTGGGAATTCTTGAGCGCCCACATAAGAGAGAAGGGATCCGTCATGTCTCCATAATGCAACTTCACGTCAAGCCCCTCTATCCGATCCCGATTGAATGTCGAAGCTCGCCTGATAAGACCGTGAACTTCATACCCCTTTTCAAGCAGCAACTCCGCCAAATATGATCCATCTTGCCCTGTAATTCCGGTGATGAGAGCTTTTGTCATAATTTTTAGTAAACATTTACTCTACTTAAAGATTAATTTATTTATTATACACAAATAAACTTACAATGCAAAGTGCTCCTTAATTGCGCATAATAAGATTCCTTTGCAGGATAATATTCACTATGTTATTTAAGATTAAAAGAGCTATTATCCATCCAAAAGAAACTATTTCCATATATATAAGAAAGCAGTAAGCGAGTACATGAAGGAAATTAACTGCGTTAAAGCGAAGTATGTATTTTATATATATTTCTTTCGGTGATGCGGCAAACACTGAATAATAAATGATCAGGATAATCTGCAGGGTTGCTATAAGGCTAAATCCGAAGATATATTGGATATTTATTCCATAATCTTTACCAAAAAAACTCATTATCATAAAAATAATACAGGAAATAATCAGCGCTGTGGGGGCAAATAATATTTTAAATAACCTTTCCAGTTTTAGGAGAATTGGTCTTTGAGGGACTTTGGCGATTGATGGGAAGAAGACGTTTACAAACATTTGGGTAAGCTGGGCAATCATGTTAATTGAAGCCATAAAGTAAGCAGAGTATATGCCAAGTTCTCTCACTCCTAAATATTTAAGGATTATGAACTTGTCTAGAGAATTAAACAGTATAATTAAAACTGCTCCAGCAAAGATGATCTTCCCGTAAGATAGTTGTTTTCTTAGAGCCTCACCGCTAAAAGACCCCAAATAAGAAAAAACGATCTTCAAATAAAAAAGAATCGCGATAAATGATGCCAGCACTAGACAGGAAACATAATAAACATATGTCTTGAAGCCAAGAAATAAAAACAAAAGGGAAAAAAAGAAAAGAACGCTAAATGCTTCCAATATTCTTACTAAAAATTGGGTTTTAAATAAATGAAGTCCCTTTATGATACTATCTAAGATTGCCTTTATAGCTAGCGCTACAGCTAAAAACACAGCAACAGATAACAATGTCAAATCAATATTAAAAAACACTGAGACATCTTTAAGGACGAAAAATGAAAAAGTTGTCAAAAAAATGACTGACGCAAGCACGAAATAGAATGCGCTTGAAATGTGTTGCTTGATTTTTTGTCTATCGGTATTCTCAGCAATATATCTGGTTGAAACGGTGTCAAGGCTGAACAGGATCGGTATAAGAAATATTTGTGACAAAGTGAGAACCAGGCTATATTTGCCAAATTCGGTTGGTCCGATCAGTCGTCCAACTGCAATATTCACCACCATCATAACAGAAGAAGCTATTCCCCCTCCAACAAATGACCACGAGAGGTGGCTGAGGAATGTCCGCATCTCTTCCCCCATCTCGTTCCCAAAAACCCGAAGATGAATTTTCTCAATCAATATCGATATTTTATCCTGCAAAACACTCATATTTCCTTCAAAAAAGCCAAAAACTCGAAATGTATCCGCTTGCGTATTATACACTCTTCCTACGCCAAACTATTTGATAAGACTAGTAGAAATTATCAGCTGTCACTAGTCTGACTTTTGCTTTTTACTTTTCAGTTTTGATTTTTTTATCTCATTGCCAATATCCTTAAGATATTTATCCGTCAGTTCTTTTAACTTTTTAAAATCAAGTTCGTAATAAATATCGCTATTGAATCGATCCGAAAAGCTGAATCTACGTCCAGCTGCTATTTCTTTACTCCATGCAGCATAAGCGTAATGGATAAACTTTTTTGTATTCTCTTCATCGCCAAATGCTGAATACCAGCCAGCCCACGCTGCCTGTCGCATCGAGCTTGATGTGAACAGAAATACCGGTTCTTTATATGGTTTTTGAGACATATGAAAAATATTATTATGCCTGAACAAATTCTATTTTTGCAATTCATCGATGAAGAAATCCAACCGCGCCAAAAGCTCGTTTTTCAGATGTTTCTTCAACCAATCTTTTTTGCTCTTGTCAACAAGTTCGCCGATCCCCTCAAGTACCGATGTCTCTGACAGGTTCTTTTCAACGAAATTTCGCAAAGAGAGAAGATACTCCGGCATATTCTTTCCCGTTCTTTCCAAGATTATTTTTTCATTCGGCACAATACCTTTTCCCAATAGGAAATAAATATCATAAAAGTCCCTATTTGCCGTCCGCTTTCGCTCTGTTGCGGCTACCAGTTTGTTTGCAAAAGCATCCTCCAGTTTCACCGTCGAAACATCTGTTCCATAAAAACTCCTGGTTTCATACGAATTCTCCCCTGTCAATCGCTTGGATATTTCCACTTTTACGCCATGCTCTCCCTCGCCATAGCTCAACAGAAAATACAGCGTTCGCAGCTTATCCGCTTCATCTTTTATTTTTCCATACTTCTGAAGGATTTCTCTTGTCTTTGCATACACCAAATCTTTTTTCGAGGTGTCCAACAGATCAAAGTCGAGATCGACTGAAAAACGATCAAGTTCATAAAAGAAATATAGCATAGTACCGCCCTTGAAACCGATATAACCTCCGATGGGCGACTGATAGATATCCTTGATGATATTGAAAAGTACCTGCCTGTGTCTATCCGTATTCAACATATTTTTATTTGTTATTTCGTATCAGCTCTTCAACTTCCTTTTCAACACGGGTATTCTCATAAATTTTTGAAAGAGCCACAAGTTTTTTCATATCCAAACCGCGAAGATTGTCAAAATAATATCGGGGAGAAAGATAGATGCGATCGCACACGGCTCGCTCCGCTGTCGCAACAACCGCCTGTCCGACAGAAACAATACCCAATGGATTCGAAAGCACTGACTCCTTCACCTTGCAATACTGGAATGACTTGTCGGCGACCTGTTTCAGCATCGTGTTATCTGAAACAGAGAAGATGGTAGATCCATAATCCTGAAAGATGACATTATTTTTCTGCAAAACCGTCTCCATGCTCACGTACGACGGAGATCGTAATTTGTTGGCAAGCTCAAACACATCATATGACTCGCGCAACGCGTACAAACCGCGACGGATTCTCAGGATAGCTCCACGCCGAAACAGCCGGCTCGCAACCACCTTCAGATAATTCTTGTCTTCGATTTTCCATATTTTCCCTAAATCTTCGAGAGAAAAAACAGTTTTTTTACTGGCTATGAGTTGTTTCAAATACATACTTTATCATTTATTAGTAATCATATTTGATTACTTTATAGTGACATTCTACACTATCTCCGAAAAATATGCAAAATAATCACAAAGGGTATACTGTTTCTGGCAAGAAACAACCCTTTCAACTATTTTTATAGTATACTATCTTTATGGACCTGAATCAAACTTTCCTCATACTCAAAAAGCCTCTCTTCTGGCTCTCGGTGTTACTATTCGTCTTTATCATAAAAGGCGTTATTTTGAGTATCCTTTTCCCATTTTTTCAGGGGCCGGATGAACAAATCCACTATGCCACCATCCAACATCTTGCCGAACCGACAGAAAAAAGTTGGCCGATAATAAAATCAGAAAAAAGAGCCGCTATCGGCTCTGATATATCAACCTTTAGATTCTCGGAAGAAACAATCCGCGGAGCCCAAGCAACCCAGTTCGATGAAGTGAAGTTCCAAAATGAAAATACTCAAGAATTTTCCCGATCTGCCCTTGGACTCAATGAAAACGAGATTATTAAAAATAACTGGAAAAGATACGTCGATGTTTACCCGAGCAATACTTCCGGCACCGTATCAATTTACTATTTCCTCGGAACAAAAATCGAGCAAGCACTGGTACATCAATCTATTTTGACACGCTTGTTCTCGATCCGTGTCCTGTCGGTCATACTAGGGGCATTCGTCGTATGGCTCGCGTATCTCACCTCGCGAAAAGTTGGCTTGTCAGAACACCAGAGCCTCATCGTTGCTACCCTTGTCGTCTTTCAGCCGATGTTCTCGGCTTCTGCATCTCAGGTGAACATTGATATCGCGCTCATTCTCGCATTTTCAGTATATATTTATATATCCGTCTGGATGCTCCGCGATGGTATGAATTGGAAAAATCTTGTTTTGCTTCCTCTCTCCCTCATCCTCGCTTTTTACTCGAAAGGGCCTGGTGTCATCCTGTTCGCTCTCACTCCGTTCATTATCGGCTTTCTCATTTATAAACGGTTCGATATTTCTCCGAAAAAATTCATCATGGGAACGATCGTTTCAATATTCGTGATTGCTGCTCTCATTTTTCTTTTCGTTCCGAAAAGCTACCTCATCGGAATCACGAATTTTTCTGCCGCTTCACAATTCGATTCTCCAATCGAATCCCTGACAAAGTATGCTGACAAAACTCTCGGTACAGGAGCCCTTTTCCGCACAGAAACCTCTTATTGGGGACACTTCGGCTGGCTAGATACCAAGGTGTCCGATGTCGCCATCGATATCATCTGGACAATCGAGGTGATGGCCTTATTGGGAGTAATTCTGTACCTTGTTTCCAAAAGAATGGTTAGTTATCTGCCGGAGAAAAAATATGTCATTTTTTTCATCGGTATCATCTTGGCGCTTCAGCTCGCTATCCGTTTCT
>CAZIBB010000014.1:19501-21339 GCA_964537075.1 uncultured Bdellovibrionales bacterium
TGAGACGGTATCAAGTATCAAGTATTATGTATAACGTATGAAGACACCCATCAGATTTCTCAGAAAGCAAGCCATGAAGATTCTTGGTGCGTTTTTCGTGGGCGGACTCTTATGGATTTTTGGTTCATTCTTTGCTAATTTGAGCTTCCCCGACTCAAGCTACCGTTTTCTTGGCTCTACCAAACAGGCCAAACTTGACTCCGGAAAACCCATAACCCAAATTTTTACCGGCGAAGAAAACAACCTTAATCAGATAAAAATCATCATTGGTGACCTTGACCTTCAGCCAATGGAGAAGATCGTTTTAGAGCTCGCTGAGGCCTCCTGTGAGACGACTTTAGCGCGCGATACCCTTACCTTTCTTACTCCCAAGCCACATATCTACTATCATTTCAATTTCTCCCCTCTTCCGGATTCGGCTGGACAAACCTATTGTTTCAAAGTGACATACTTCTCCCCTTTTGACCGCGGCAGCGATCGTCCCTATCTCGGTGCGAGCGAGGGAGAGCAATTCGCAGGCTGGTCATATACCAACGAGGGGAATAACCGCACATACGAGAATAGGACGCTTCAGATGCGTCCCAGCTATGGCTCTGGGAACTTCCTCGGCGACCTTGGCCGGCTCAATGACCGTATATCGCAGTATAAACCGGCATTCCTCAAAGGACCCGTTCTGACACTCATTTTCTGCGCTTTTATTGTCAGTACCATCCTGCTCCTCTGGCTACTGGTTTTCAAGAAAGAAGATTGATCGGGAACAAAAAAACTCTCAACATAAAACCACTCTAGATCGGAGCGATTTTAGCTTTTATCTGAAATATATTTATACTTCGAGATTTTTCCGGTACCAATCCATCGTTTTCTTCAGTCCCTCGCTGATGCTGTTTGACGGTTCATATCCGAGAAGCTTCTTGGCAAGGGTAATATCAGCGTAAGAATCCTGAATATCACCTTTTCTCGCTTCACCAAAAACTATTTTTGAATGTGATCCTGTCGCACTGATGATGTTTTCCGCCAGGGTCGTGATATCTATTCTGCCTGAATACCCGATATTAAAACCTTTACCAAATGCTTCGGTATTTTCACATTCCAGTGCCAGAATATTAGCACTGACGACGTCGTCGATATAGGTGAAGTCTCGTGTCTGCTTGCCATCCCCGTTTATGGGTAAGTCTTCGTTGCGCAAGGCTTTGGCAATCCACCGGGGAATCACTGCGGCATAGTCACCATTGGGATCCTGACGTCTACCGTAGACATTGAAGTACCGGAGACCGATAGTCTTGAGTCCATAGAGCTCAAAAAATGCCTTACAATACATTTCTTTAGCGACTTTGGTTATCGCGTACGGGGAAAGCGGGTTATAAGGCATTGTTTCGACTTTTGGAAGAATCGGCGTATTGCCATAGACAGCGGATGAAATGGCACAGACTACCTTCTCGATGTTATTCTCCTTGGCAGACCAGAGGATATTAATCGTGCCATTCACATTGATGTCATTGGTCAACAGAGGATCTTCTACACTCTTCGGCACGCTCCCTCTCGCCGCCTGATGAGTAATATGACTTATGCGGTGTTCCTTGATAATCCTGTCTACTTCCGCAAAATTTCTGACATCTGCCCAAATAAATATAAAATTGTCTTTTTCTTCCAGATGTTCAATATTTTTCCGGTAGCCTGTCATCAAATTATCTATCCCAACAACGTTCCAACCATCATTGACCAGTTGCTCACAGATATTGGATCCGATGAATCCGGCGCACCCCGTAACTAATACATTTCTTTTGACATTGTGAGACATAGTTTTTTTATTACTTTTCTGAAGCGAGAGAAATGAAAAC
>CAZIBB010000015.1:0-21002 GCA_964537075.1 uncultured Bdellovibrionales bacterium
TTTTGGTAATTGAGGATTGTGAGTTGTTTGTATCTTGTTATTTGGTGATTGGTTATTCCGCTGCTACGTAGCGGTGGGGAATCGCTAGAGCCTCTTGGCAACAAGTGGTCGAGATAAATGATGGTCATCCCGCTTCGGTGGGAACAGAATCCGGCTTACAGGTCTGTTTTGAATGAAAGAAGGTTTTGGTAGTGATATAATAGATTTGGACAATCATTCGTAGCGGTTGTTCCCTGCCTACTGGCAGGCAGGCGCTTTTTGATCCGCCGGCTGGCGGAGTCCGCTTCCGTCGGCCCTCTTTTGCCTCCTAATCCCTCATCTTTTCACCAATGAAACGATCAGAAATTATTTTTGGTGCTTTGCAGGTTCCAGTCGATTACTTCATGATCGTGCTCGCGGCACTGACGGCCTTCGCCGTTCGCGATATCCCTCAGATCCTCGCGGTCAAAGAAAAGCTTTATACATTCCCGTTTCAGGACTATCTCCAGATCGTCCTTTTCATCACGCCGTTTTTTTTGGTGGTGTATGCATTGGAAGGATTGTATCGTATGCGGGTCACGCGACGTTTCTGGGAAGAGGCCTTCGTGGTGTTCAAGGCGACTTCGCTCGTGCTCATCATCCTGATTGTCGCTATCTTCCTGAAGCGGGAATGGTTTTCATCTCGCTTCATCATTCTCGCTGGCTGGATGATAGCAGTGTTCTACGTTGTGTTCGCACGATATCTCCTCCGGAGCGTTCAGCAATGGTTTCTCGTAAACAAAGGAATCGGTGTTCATCGTGTGCTTCTGATCGGAACGAATGGAAAGATCAAGGCAATGGTCCGGATTTTTAAGAAAAAACTCTCGCTTGGTTATCGGGTGGTCGGGAATATCGAGGACGCCAGCATTTCCCATATCAAGGAGATCCGCGAACAACAGGGGATCGACGAAATCATCCTTTGTGATCCGACAATCACGGATGCCGAGCAGGAGAAATTGCTCGACTACTGCGAGATCAATAATATCGCCTATAAATATCTCCCGACGACACTGCAGACGTCCCGTTTTTCTCTGACCGTATTCAATGGAGAGCCGATCATCGAATTCGAACATACGCCGCTTGATGGCTGGGGAAAGGTCGTGAAGAGAACCTTCGATATTATCGGAAGCCTCTTCGGGATAATCATTTTTTCGCCGGTCATGCTGCTCATCGCTCTCGCGATCAAGTTTGAGGATTCGTCTGGTCCGGTCGTGTACAAGAATGAACGCATGGGAGAAGATGGCAAGAAATTTTTCGTGTTCAAGTTCCGGTATATGCGGTGGCGGTACTGTATCAACAAGGATAACCCTCATTTTGACGAGGCCGTGGCATACGAGAAGGAGCTGATCGAGACATTAAGCGTTCGGAAGGGACCGCTGTATAAGATCAAGGATGATCCCCGCAAGACGAAAGTGGGAGAGATCATCGAGCGGTATTCACTCGATGAATTGCCGCAGTTTTTCAACGTACTTATCGGCGATATGAGTCTCGTCGGACCACGTCCGCATCAGGCGCGGGAAGTGGAGAAATATCGTGAATATCACCGCCGTCTGCTCACGATCAGGCCGGGCATCACCGGTCTCGCGCAAATTTCCGGACGTTCCGATCTCCCGTTCGAGGATGAGTATCGTCTGGATGTGTTCTATATCGAGAACTGGTCGCTCTGGTTCGATATCTCCATTTGTTTCAGAACCATCGGTACCATTCTTCGCCGTCGGAGGAACAGCTCATCTTAGACGAGCGGCGAAAAACATCGTATACTGAAGCGGTAAGCCCTCTGAATTTTCAACCCATCTTCTTATCTCTCATCCTATGTCCATTCTCGCTCGCTGGCTCATATCGGCCCTTATGTTTCTCGTCATCGCCAATGTCGTGCCAGGTATTCATGTGGAAAGCTTTGTTACCGCTCTCCTGATGGCGTTGCTCTGGAGCGTCATCACGATGATTCTCAAGCCGGTTCTGCTCATTCTGACATTGCCCGTCAATATCCTGACCTTCGGGCTGTTCACCTTGGTCATCAATGGGTTCCTCTTCTGGTTCCTTGCGCGACTCGTCCCGGGATTTCAAGTAGCGGGTTTTGGAGTGGCGATGCTCGGTGCTTTGGCATTATCCCTCTTGCACATGATCGTCCATCTGGCCTTTCGCGGAGGGAAATGAGTCATGAAGCAGATAATATCTAGTATCAATCTCTTGCTCCCCGTTATCTACTATCATCTAGTATCGTTTTCACTTTATTCTTTCGGTTGCGCGGTATCAGATAATCCTACTTTGAAAGGTTGTTTTGAAGACATGAGGTCATAGTTTTTAAATGAATGTGGTACTAGTATCCAGTATCTAGTATCCAATATCCGCGTCTCGCTATGAAAATCGCTTTGGTTCATGATTATCTGGTACAGTACGGCGGCGCGGAACGCGTACTCGAGGCTTTTACGGAGATCTTTCCGGAGGCATCGATATATACGATTCTGTACGATAAGGACGCGATGCACGGGGTTTTTTCAAAGAAGCGGATCTACACGTCTTTTCTTCAAAAGATCCCCGGAGCGCTCAAGCATCACCGCGCCTTTCCGATGCTGATGCCGCTTGCGATCGAGCAGTTTGATTTTTCGGAGTATGATGTCGTCCTTTCGGATTCGTCGAGCTATGCCAAGGGAGTTCTGACACGGCCGGAGACCATGCATATCTGCTATCTCCACACGCCGATGCGCTATGCCTGGGATGATTGCCAGAAATATACGCAGGATTTCGGGCTCCCCTCGTTCATCAAGAAGCTCGTGCCGTTCTTCATGAGCCCTCTCCGCCTGTGGGATAGGGCGGCGGCGGATAGGCCTGACCGTGTCATCGCCAATTCCGAGTTCGTACGGAAGCGAATCAAGAAGTATTACCGTCGCGAAGCGGCTGTCATCCACCCTCCCGTCAATGTGGAGAAATTTTTCGTGGCCAAGGAAGCTGATCGGAAAGATTATTTTCTCATGGTGGGTCGGCTCATCGCGTATAAGCGGCATGACATCGCCATCGAGGCCTGCAATCGTCTGAAAATTCCCCTGAAAATCATCGGGCGAGGACCGGAGATGGATCGTCTGAAAAAATTGGCTGGGCCGACCGTGGAATTTCTCGGTCGGGTGCCGGATGAGGATTTACCGAGATACTATGCGCAGTGTCGCGGATTTATCTTTCCGCAGGAAGAAGATTTCGGCATTGTCGCTATCGAAGCCATGGCTTCGGGCCGTCCTATCATCGCCTATCGCGGAGGCGATATCCCGGAGCATTTGGAAGAGGGGAGAATGGGAATCTTTTTCGATGAGCAGACGGTGACTGCGGTCACAGGAGCCTTGGAGGGATTCCGTGACAAAGATTACGATTCGGAGTATATTCGCTCTAGAGTGCTCCGGTTCGATAAGGATATTTTTAAGGAAAAAATCCGGAAATATATTGATGAAGCCATGAGAAATCAGAGCGGTCGCTCCACTTTTTGAACGGCCAGCCGGCGGAAACCACTGGTTGAAATTCTTTCCATTGTTCTCACATTCTCCACCTGATTTTTTACAGCGGACACACCGCCCAAGAAGCGGAGTGACCGTTATAAAAAATCCTCACCTCTAAGCTCTCATCTCTAATCTCTGCCACAAATATGGAACTCTACGAATATATCATGATCATAAGAAGGCATCGGAGAGTGTTCTGGATGACGCTTGGCATTATTCTCTTCGCTTCCCTTCTGTGGCAGTCGAATCAGAGTGAGCGATATGGCGCAACCCTTCTCCTGAATGTTTCCCGATCCGGGGCTCAGATGACGAGCGACTATACCTATGACGGGTTCTATCGTCTGCAGGCCGATGAGCGATTTGCCGATACGGTCGTGCGATGGCTCGGATCGCCGCGGGGGAGCGAAGACATACTTCGCGAGGCGGAGATAGGGACGGAATCGTATGGAACGAACGATCTCGCGCGGTTCTTCACCGCAGGGAGACTCTCTTCGCAGGTGATTCGCGTGGAATATGTGACCGCGAACCGGGCATCCGCCGAAAAAATATCGGGAGCGGTGACGAAAACATTGAATCGATATGCCGAGGAACTGAATAAAGATGCCAGGGATCCATCCTGGTTTCTCATCAAGGGAGATGCGCCGGTCATCCGCGATGCGAGAATACCGATAGGGAAAACATTCGCCATAGGAATCGTCCTGGGGATATTTTTCGGCGTATTCTTTTCGCTGTTCGCGCATTATTGGAAAAAGCAGCAAGGGAAGAGGTTAGGAGATAGGGAGTAGAGCTTAGATGAGAGAATTTCATTTTAACGGTCATTCCGCTTTTGGAGCGGTGTGTCCGCTGAAATGAAATGTACCCGTGTAGATTGAATCACTTATAAGAAAGTAATGAAGGAACTTGGGGGAGTTCTCACAAAACAGTATGCGAATCGCGATCGATCTTCGGTGTTTGGCAGAGGGGAGAAGGACGGGTGTCGAGGAGTATGTAACCGGATTGCTCCGAGCGCTTTTCGAGCAGGATGAAACGAATGAATATATATTGTTTTATAATGCCTGGCATGGTGAATTGCCGGAGGATTTCGGATGGATGCTCGAATATCCGAATGTGAGCGTGAAGCGTCTCCGTATCCCGAACAAGCTTCTGAACGGACTTCTGTGGTACATGCAGTGGCCGAAGATCGATCTTCTGTGCGGCGGGGCGGATATTTTCTTCATGCCGAATCTGAATTTCGCCGCCATTTCCAAAAATGCGAAACTTGTCGTGACGGCGCACGATCTCTCATTCGAAGCCTATCCGGAAATGTTTTCCTGGAAGCGGCGTCTTTGGCATTTCTTCGTCGGTTTTCGTGGACTCTGCAATCGGGCGGCGCTCATTATCGCGGTGTCGCATTCGACTAAGGAGGACCTCGTTTCGTACTATCGAATTCCGGAACGGCGCGTGACGGTTATCCCGAGCGGCTTGGACAAAGAATTTGTCCGTATCAGTCGCAATGATCCGGAACTCCTTCGCGTGAAAGAAAAATATAGCTTGCCGTATCGTTACATACTTTTTTTCGGAACATTTGAGCCGAGAAAAAATATCCGATCCGTGATACAAGCTTATGAGACATATAGGAGCTCTCTCGGTGAGAAGGAATTTGTGCCGCTCGTGCTTTCTGGAAGTCCCGGTTGGAATTCAGAAGAGATTTTTCGGGAGAGAGAAGCATCGCCCTATCGGGAGAACATTCGTCTCTTAGGATGTATACCGGATGAGGACAAACATGCTCTCTATAATCTGGCGACGCTTTTTGTCTACCCGTCATTCTATGAAGGGTTCGGATTCCCGCCACTTGAGGCGATGGCCTGTGGGGTGCCGACTATCGTTTCTCGCAATTCATCATTTCCGGAAATCGTCGGTGAGGGCGCGATCATGATCGATCCCTATCAACCAGATGAACTCTATCGGGCGATGATCTCCGTCCTCTCTGACCATGCCTTCGCGGAGAGGCTTTCCCGTGAGGGAGAGCATCAGTCGAAAAAATATACCTGGGAGCGGACGGCGAGCGAGCTTACGAAGATGTTTCGGTATGTGACGGGGGGGTGACAGTTCGTTTGTGATATTTTTTTTCTCTGGTATACTATTATAAGCAAGGGTAATAAAATAAATAGAGAGAAATATATGCAAAAGCAAGGAATTTCTTTTATGACGGGAGCATTCGTACTCCTTTTCGGTATCGGATCGTATTTCGGTGTCGCCAGTATGTATCAGAGTATCAATCCCGGGTCATTCCCGGTTGTTTTGGGCGATGATAATGAGGAAGAGGAAGAGGAAGAACCTGAAGATGAAGATGACGATAAAGATGAGGATGAAGATGACGACAAGGACGATGCTAAGAAAAAGGCTGAAAAAGACCGAGAGACTGCAAAAAAGCAGGCTGAGCGTACTCGTGAGATGAATAAGAAGATTTCTGAGCAAGGAGGGCGTGGCGGCGATGATTCGGATGAAGAGGGTGATGAGGCAGATGAAAATGATGACGAATTCGAGGATGATGAAGAGGGTGAGTTTGAAGATGATGACAAATCAGGTTCTTTCTCTGGCATGTACAAGGAAAAAGATAAGACTTTAGAGAAACTTCGAAAGGAAATCGCTGAAGCGGAGAAGCATATCATGGAACAAGGATTAGCTGGTGGAGATGTGTCAGGAGCACTTGCGAAACTCGCTGCCATGAAGTTGGGTATCGATCAGGTAGGTGTATCGTTTGATGCGAATAACCTCGAAGCCGCGAAATTATTGGCAAAACAAATCAAGAAAGCCACACATTTTGCAGAAAAGGATGCTGAAGATGCCAAACATGTGACCGAGGAGCTCGCTGATGTAGTGAAGCGATTCGGACAGGTGGAGGAAAAAATCGGTACACTCGAAGCACTCGGTGGAGATACTTCTTCATTCAAGGCCCAGCTCGCATCGCTTCGCGCCGATTTTTCACTTCTGTCGGCATCACTTTCGGCAGGAGCCGTTACTCGTGATACCGCGAAGGCTTTTGAAAAGCGCGTGAAGCGATTGAAGAGTTCAGTTGAAACAGCGATTTTCGCCTTGGGAGGTACGGATGACGATGATCTTTTCGAGGATCATGAGGATGATGCGGATGAACTCGATGATGACTTGAGTGATGTGGCGGAAATCGAAGATGGTGATGATAATGGTGTATCCGGCAAATTGCGCAAGGTAGCTTCGGAACACAAGTCGTCAGTAGCGGTTGTCGCCACTACCTTGGGTGACATCAAGCGTCGAGACGGGTTTGCCAAGGCGCTTTTCGGCCCTGATTTCAATGCTCTCGATCGGTTGAATACCGAAGTGGCATCCATGAATACTCGGGCAAGTGCCATTGAATCAGCCGCAGCACAGATCACTGATCTGGAGGTAAAGCAGATTCTCTTGAATCGGGCGGTAGCGCTTCGAAGTGAAGTTACGAAGTTGCAGTCGTATATCACCGCAGAGGATAACCAATTCAGTATTTTCGGTTCGATTTTGAAGTGGTTCCGCTAAGGAGAGCAGGACTACGAAGTAATAGTATAAAATACCCCTTATTTGAGGGGTATTTTTATGCTTGTGATGAATTTCCTTTTTCAAGCCATTTTTATACCTATTGATTTTTTATATGAATAATGCTATAATAATGTGATTTCCTGAAATTTCAGGGGAGAGAAACTTAACAATACATGAGGAGGGCATGAAAACACTACCTGCCTTGAAGTCTCTCGGCAATGCGGTTACTGCTGTCCTTTTGTTCAGTGGTGCCCGCGTGGATGATGCCGGAATGTATTGGATCAGTAATTCGTTCGAGTATGTTTTGGCAGTTATTTCCATTTTTATTTTTTTGATTGTCTTGTTGGCAGCATTGATCCGTCTTCACGGTTTTTGTTCCGAACAATACGATTGGGATATATTCGGCCTGCGTCATTTGAATGACCTGGCGAATGGAATGGAGCCGAATGGTATGTCTGACAGAATAGCCACTTGGACAGTGTCTCGGGGGCGAACCTGGATAAGTATCGTTGGTTCGTGTACGGTTGTCCTTCCATTGTTGCCCTTCTTTTGCGAGAAAGACCAGGGTGGAAAGAAAGTTTGCCATACGTCGTTTTCGGAAGTATTTTTTCCGCGATGATATGGGTTGCACTCTGGAAAGGTTTAGGGGTGTTCACATGGACATCCTACGTGAAACCATTTCTTTCAAACTTAGGATAAAGGAGAAACATCAATGAAAACAGATCTCAAATTGTCAGGATTGGACTTCCTTCGCATGGAGGTAGCGTCTTACGTTGAGGGGGGAGATGGACATTTTTCGAATCCCCAATCAATGCCGGATGGTGATTTCAGTGGGAAGTACCTGACGTCGAATGGAAAGAAGATTCTCGACCTTACCCGGCTTGATTATCTGTCTCTCGGCATGTCCGATGAAGTACGGAAGATCATGATGGAAAGCGTTCGGGATTTCGATTTGGCCTGCCCTGCATCTCAAATGGTGATGCGCTGCGGTTCCACGGTGAAATTGGAACAGGCAGTGGCGGAACTTCATGGCATGGGGGAAAGCCTTATCTTCACTGCGGGGTATCCTGCGAATGAAAACGTTATTCAGGGACTTGGCTTGCGCCTCATGACCCCGCATCTCTTACCGTATATCAGGGGCGAAAAACTCGGCGACACCTCTCGTGCCATCCCGACCATTTTTTTCGTTGACGAAGAGACACATTTTTCCCTCAGTCACGGAATCAAAATGGCGAAATTGCAAGCGGGGAAAAATCGCTGCATGTCTGAGCGGTTTCCAAGCGGTGATTATGACCGTCTCCTGGAATTGCTTGAAGAGTCGCAGCACATGTACGGCGATTTGGCAGTACGGGTTATCGTGAGCGATACGCTTTCATCTACTACCGGGAAGGTTTTCGATGTCGGTGCTTTGTATGAGATAGCGGAGGAGTATGACTGTCTCCTCTACCTCGATGAAGCGCATGCTATCGGTTGTATGGGTCCGGAAGGTCGTGGGATAGCCGCGAGCGTTCCTAATTATGGGCATTTCAGGGATCGAACATTGATCATGGGGACGCTTACGAAAGCAATCTCTCAACTCGGGGGATACGTGACGGTGGCGGATCCGAACCTGGCATGTTTCCTACGGTCGGCAAGTCCGCAGTACATTTTCTCTGCGCCGATACCTCCGTGGATGGCCGAAGCAACAGTGAAGATTCTTGCACTGGTCAAAGGAAGTTATGGAGAACAGAAGCGAGTCAGGCTGGCAGCTGTCGCTCTACGTATGCGGCGGTTGCTTGAAGAAGAGGGTTTCAATATCCTCGGGTCAAAGAGTCATATCGTCTCTGTTTTTGTCGGCGATGATGAGAAGAACATCAGGACAAAGGCGTTTCTGGAGCGGAACGGGTTTATGCCGGCGATGTTCATATATCCGGCAGTACCCCGAGGTGGTTCTTCGATTCGTTTCTCCCTTTGCGCGGATATTACCGATGACGAAGTAGATGCTCTCGTCGGTACGCTCGTCCGAGCGAGGAGAAGTATCAACTTCTGATTCAGCGAAGCATTATTTCTAGCACACTTGTGATATAATATTCATAGTGTGCTAGTTTTTTTTGTTTTTTTATGTTTGGCATCATCATACTTATTTCTGGTCTTTTGAATTTGATCTTGGGTCTTCTTGTTATTTTCGGAGGAAAAAGTGCGAAGGGGATGGGCGCTTTTGTTAGTTTCGCTTTCACGACTTTTTTTTGGTCTTTGTTTAATTTTTTCATTTATCACTCGGAAAACCCCCTGTTCGATGTGTTATCGTACGCTACCGGTCCGATTATCATCACCTCTCTGTTGATATGGGTGTACACGTTTTCCTTAAAAGAAAGAGAACGTCTTCCTTTTGCGACGCAATTCATAATTTATTTCCTCGGACTTACTTTTTCTGGCCTGGCTCTCTTTACTGATTTCATTATTTTTGACATTGAAAAGTCTTTAGGGAGCGGGTTTATCGAGAAGGCAGGAGTTCTCTTCCCAGCGTATGTGAGTTATATTTTTCTTGGGTATGTCGTCGTATTGTGGAAACTTACACGCTTGTATAAGGATGTTGAAACCGAGAGAAAACCGCAGGTGAGGACTATTCTTACCGGTTTTTCCATTTATGGCGCTCTCAGTGTTCTTTTTAGTTTGATACTTCCTTTGGTTGGCTATGATGCTCTCATCGACTTCGATGTTCCGAGTTCGATGATCTTTGTCGCCTTCACAAGCTATGCAATCATCAATTATCGGCTGATGGATATCAAACTTATATCCGTGGAGCTGTTTTCTATTTTGCTCGTTATTGTGACATTCATAAACTTTATTATTTCCCCAACCCTCGTATTGAAAGTATATGGTCTATTCATCTTCATTATTGTGATGACACTTTCAATCTTTATGGTGAGAAGCGTGGTAGTGGAAGTAAAACGGAAGGAAGAGCTACAGGATATGTCGGATCGGTTGGCGCGGGCGAATGAAGAGTTGCGGAAACTCGATAATGCGAAGTCTGAGTTTATTTCCATCGCCTCGCATCAGTTGCGGACGCCCCTCACGGCCATCAAGGGTTTCCTCTCGCTCATCATGGAGGGTTCCTATGGCAAGGTGTCGCCGGAAATCCAGGATGTCTTGAATAAGGTGTATGCCTCGAATGACCGTATCGTGCAGCTCGTCGAGAATCTCCTCAATATCTCTCGTATCGAATCAGGACGCATCCAATACCAATTCGAAAAGTCTTCCATCGAGGACATTCTGAAGGATCTTTCTGATATGTTTTTCGTCATGGCGAAGAATAAGAATCTCACTCTGACTTTCACGATCCCGAAGAAAAAGTTTCCATTGCTCTATATGGATGCCGGGAAAATCCGTGAGGTGATCTCGAATCTCATCGATAACGCTTTTAAATATACCGAGAAGGGCGGAGTCAATGTCGCACTGGAGCAGCGCGGGGCGGTCGCCCGGATCACTGTCTCCGATACCGGTATGGGCATAGAGGCCGCGACGATTCCTCATCTTTTCAGCAAGTTTATCCGCGGAAGTAAGGAAGCGTCCCGCGTGAACGTCGCCGGTACTGGACTCGGTCTTTATGTAGGACGGAGCTTCATCGAAGCGCATCATGGCAAGATATGGATCGAATCCGAAGGCGCCGGTAAGGGATCTCGTTTCATCGTCGAGCTTCCGATCGTATAAACTTTTTTGAATGAAGTGTTTGTTTCCTCGTCCTTTTTCTGTTAGAATGAGGAAAATTCATACATGGAATCTGAATGACTATGGCAAAAATACTGTTGGTAGAGGATGATGTCTTCATCGCTGAGATTTATAAGAAAAAATTCGAGACAGCCGGTTTCGAGGTGGTGAATGCTGTTTCAGGAAAGCAGGTTTTGAAGGAACTTGCGGAAAATCACTACGATCTGACTCTGCTTGATCTCGTACTTCCTGAGGTTGCGGGGTTTGATATTCTCCGAGAGGTGCGGACTGCTCCCGGATACCCGAAGGATGCTCGGATCATCATTTTCTCGAATCTGAGTGGACCGGAAGAGCGTGATAGAGCTGTGAAATTGGGTGCCGACGGATTCATCTCAAAGACCGAGTACACGCCGTCAAAGGTGTTGGAGGAAGTGAATCGGTATCTGCGGCAGTTCGATGAACAGAAAAAAAACGGCACCCGCAGGGATGAAGAGATGCAAACGACCGAAGGCGCCGTGTCAGATGCGAAACCGAAAGAACACGTTCCCGGAAAACGTATTCTGATAATCGAGGATGAACAAGTTTTCTCGGAAATGTTTTCGAAGCGTCTGACGGACGAAGGATATGCAGTGACTCTCAAGGAAAATGGTTTTGCGGGATTGGAAGAAGCGACGAATAATCCATATGACCTCATCATTACCGATGCAGTGCTTCCCGGCATGATGGGTGGCGAGATCATTAAGAAGATCCGATCGGAAGAGACGACACAGAATGTCCTGATCATCCTTCTCTCGGCCTCGCTCGATGAGCAGCAATTCGAGGAAGCATCGGTCGGTGCGACGAAATCATTTCTGAAAACAAAAATTACTCCGAGTGAGCTTGTCTATGAAGTGAATGCTCTTTTTACGGGGAAGAAGTAGTCTGTATCGGAGGCAGTAATTTTTTTGAGGATATTTTTATGGAAACACTGAAACGGATGCTGATCGCCGAAACGCCGTCAAAAGTAGGGGAAGATGTGAAGATAAACGGATGGGTGTCGGTGCGCCGTGATCATGGAAAGATTGTTTTCATCGATCTGCGAGACAGATCTGGATTGGTACAGCTTGTGGTGGTGCCAATGGGAAATGAAGCACTCGCGGAAGCTGTGAAGGATGTACGAAGCGAATTTGCTTTGGAAATAATTGGTCTTGTGAAGGCACGCCCAGGAAAGAAAGAAATTACCTTGCCATCCGATATCGAAATCGAAGTGAAGGAACTTTCTGTTTTATCTCGTCCGGTGGAAGAGCTTCCGGTGGATGTCTCGAGCAAGGAATTCAATATCAATCTGGAGACCTTACTCAATAATAGGACGATTTCACTTCGCAATGAAAAGGTACATTCGATTTTTTCATTGTACTCGATTCTCCTCGAGGCGTATGCGGCGACCTGCCACAAGCGGGG
The DNA here is from genome assembly GCA_964537075.1 of uncultured Bdellovibrionales bacterium. Classification (GTDB taxonomy): domain Bacteria; phylum Patescibacteriota; class Minisyncoccia; order Moranbacterales; family UBA1568; genus CAYTED01. Next base: position 12,159 of record CAZIBB010000015.1, read on the forward strand.
ATTCATGGAAATCAAGACGCCGAAGATTCTCTCTTCCGCGACAGAGGGCGGTGCGAACTTTTTCAAGATCAAGTATTTCGATCGGGAGGCTTTTCTCGCTCAGTCGCCGCAGTTTTATAAGCAGGCAGGTGCCTCTGCATTCGAGCGGGTGTTCGAAATCGGAACGGTTTTCCGTGCAGAGCCGCATTTCACGACGCGCCATGTAAATGAATACACGGGTCTCGACGGTGAGATAGCTTTTATTTCCGGATTTGAAGATGTGATGGCAGAGCTCGAAGGCATCATGATGGATGTCGTTTCTGCTCTTGGTGAACGAGGAAAAGACGAACTTGATCATCATCAAGCGACGGTTCCGCCACAGGTTTCGATTCCACGCCTGCGTTTATCAGAAGCGGTTGCTATTCTGAAAAAAGAATTCGGTAAGGAAACAGAAGGTGAGGATATCGATGCCGAGGGTGAGCGTATGATCGGCGAGTATGTCTCGAAAACATTCGGATCGGATTTCGTTTTCCTCACACATTATCCGACAGCACTCCGTCCATTCTATAGCATGCCGTCTCCGGATGATCCGAAATATACCGAAACCTTCGACCTTATTTTCCGTGGTATTGAGATCGCATCCGGCGGACAGCGGATCCACAATCATGCGATGCTTCTCGAGAGCATGAAGCGCAAGGGTTTGAATCCGGAGCAATTCAAGGACTATCTTGATATCTTCAAATACGGCGTTCCACCACATGGAGGTTGGGGGCTCGGTTCCGAGCGTATCATTCAGAAGCTCCTCGGTCTCGGCAGTATCAAGGAAGCCGTTCTCTTCCCTCGCGACGTCAAGCGCCTCACCCCGTAGGGATTTTTAAGATGAAATAGGGTTTTTCATAAATAGGAGAATTAAAAAATCTCCTATTTTTGACTTGCGGAATTATTGACTTTATTGTGAAATTTTGCTAGTTATAAAGTAAGAGTCTACTGGACTTTAACAATCGGAGGGCGTTAATCATGAGTTTATCAAGGAAATTCCAGCGGACCACGGAAGACTTCACGTGTGCACAATGCGGGAACTCTGTCTGCGGGAGCGGTTATACGAATCATTGCCCGAGATGTCTTTGGAGCAAGCACGTTGATATCAATCCTGGGGACCGCTTAGCGAAGTGCCAAGGGCTCATGGAGCCGATAGGCATAGAGTTGAAAGGTGGAGGATACATCATTCTTCATCGATGCACGGTATGTCATTCAATCAAGCGGAATAAGGCGACGTCAGGCGATAACTTCGAGACGATCCTTAATCTTTCGAGCCATCCGATCAAGCGGTAAAACAACAGAGGAATCCCATCATGGAAAAGAAAAGTGTTTTGCTGCCCGGAAAAGTCCGTGCCGATTGGTCGCCTATTGCTACCGTCCGATGCGATTATCGGTCGGCAGGGCATCGCGAGGATGGAAAGTATGTCGAGCATGATGCTATCCCGCATCTCTGTCATATCGAGATGACGTATGCCTGCAATGAGCGTTGCATTTTTTGCTACAATCCTGGGCATGCGAAGATTGGAGATCTCACCATGATCGATCGGATTGTCCGATCGGTTGCGGAGAGTCAGATTCCTCACGTGTATCTCATTGGTGGCGAACCGAGTTTGTTGCCCGTAGAGAAACTCAATGAGTATATCGAAATGCTCTCGGTTCATTCTTCCGTGACCATCGTTACGAACGGACTCCGAACACTCAAGGGTATTTCGAATAAGCTTGCTTGCTTCGGAGTGCCTCTTCATGGATCGGATGCTCGAACACATGAGTTCCTAAATCAGACCAAGGGGAGTTTCAACAAGACCTTGGAGACGATCAAGCACTACGTGAACGATGGACATGATGTTCGGTGTATTCCGGTTTTGACCGGATATAATTACGACCAGATGTATGACATCATCGGCATCGCTGCAAACCTTGGCATGGAGTCAATCTATGTCGATCGATATGAGGATGGTGGCGTCGGAGCGGTTAATTCCAATAGCCATCTTTTGAAGCCGACACGCGAGCAATTTCATATTGCCGTGGGTCAGATCATACAGGCTAAACGAGACTTTTCAGTCTTTGGAGGAAGGGTTGGATTTGGTACTGCCATCCCGTATTGTCTGGATGAAAGGATGATAACCGAAGGCATCACTTCCGATTGCGGCGTTGGAACGTATTTCTGTGCGATCAACCCGAAGGGGGAATTCCGGATGTGCAATCAGTCGCAACTCGTTTTCGGTATCGTGCCGGACGAGCCGATTGAGGTCATCTGGAAGAAACCATCCTTGGATATCTTCCGCGATCTTTCATGGGTGAGTGAGCCGTGCAAGTCATGCGAGCTACTGCTTGACTGTACTGGTGGATGTAAAGTCGATGCGAATTGCTCCGAGAAATTCTGCGTTGATTATGCGGTTCGTGGTCTTTCTGCACCGGTCGCCGATTTGATCGCGAAAGTGGAACATCTGAAGTCGGCAGAAACATACCCGGAACAGTATCGGGCATTTCGACCGAACCGGTACATGAAATTGACGACTCGGTACCAGGAGAAATTTTTGGTCACCCGTTATCAGACTGTGAAGCTTGATTCGATGGCTCTCGAGATGGCGCAATCCATACTCGACGGGATCGTCGGGGATGAGATGACATTCATCCTGTTATTCGCTGATCGAGTTGAAGAGCATGAATCACGGCTTTTCATCAGCAGAATGCTTCAAGTGACTGCCATCGATTTGTTTTCCTGAGGAGACGAAGAAATGCCGATACAAAAAATTGGAAGATTACCGGAATTGAATGCGGCATTCGACGATCTCTATCGGGGTATCGAGGAAGATTGCAGGAATTGCCAATATCCGGATTGTATGGGTTATATATGGCTCCTCAGGGAGGATGCGGATCGGCTTTACGATCTCGGTATTCCGTTGGTGCAGATCAATGACGGTCCGACATTCATCCATTCATTCCCTACGAAACCTGATAGTCAGCCGGATGTTTCCGTTTTGCAACCATCATGCAGTCAGTTGTGCGACGGTGCGCGACGGTGTAGCATTCATAAAGATCGGCCATTCGTCTGTCACCTCTACCCTGTGGGTTTTGAGACACGTTCGGATGGCATGGTGGTGTGGGTGTTTCATCGGGATTGCCTGTATGTTCGGAGGCTGGAAGAGCGGGGTTTGCTCTCTGATTTCAGACAGCAGGTTCTAAGTATTATCAACAACGTCTCGCCCCAGTTGTTGAGGGAAATCGCGGAAACAGTTTATGCAGTTGAAGCGATTTACTGTTTTCCCGAGGGCGGAAATAGTTACATTGAGATAGAGGAGTTGCGCCATGAGCAAATGTAAGGCCAGTCTCGACGGAAGCAAAATCACCGCGATCGCTGTCAAGACCAAGGCAATCGCGGGGAATCAACCGAAACAAGGCGATGCGTCATCGACGCAGAAGCCCCTCGGCGATTCCGTGCAGCAAGCGGTCGTTTCGAAGCCGTCGTCTCCGTAATACGGAGCAGCAGTGTACTGGGTGGTGTTTTTACAAACCACCCAGTTTTTTTTATTTCTAAAAAATTTGCCAGAAGAGAAGAAAATGCTATAAGCTGATTCTATAAGATGTGCACATATATTTTTTATGAAAACGATTGTCGCTATTGGAGGCGGGGAATTGGGGGAATTGGAAACGATCCCTATTGATCGGGAGATTGTGAAACTGTCCGGAAAGATATTTTCTCATGTCAAGACAAGGGTCTATACGCCTGTTTCTATTTATCGTGCTGAAAATGAATTTTTGCGTATTGGGCCGAGAGATATTATCGGAGAGGAGCTTGCTCTTCATAAGAAGTTATTGGAATTTGATTTTCCGATTCCACGGATACTTTCAGAGGGAGAGATGGATGATCAGTATTATTATATTGAGACCTCCTTGGGCGATACGCTTCTGGGTGATATTTTTTGGGAAGATATGAAGAGGGATGGCATCGTGAGCGATGAGAATTTTCGGAAACTTCTGGTGCTCGTCGAGAAATTCGCTCGAGCTCAGTTGAAAACAGTAGAGAAAAGAGATTCGTTTGAAAGTTTTTCTCGAGGTCTGCACCGAGAATATATTATCGAGGAATTGCCGTATTTGCAGGAGAAGATATGCGCTAGTTTTGAAAAGCTGAAAATGAGAACCTCAGTACTTCCTACAGTCATGACGCACGGGGATTTCAATCCGTATAATATTTTCGAAGCAGGAGTCATCGACTTTGGAAATGCATTTGATGCGCCGGCAGGGTATGATTTGATGACGAATATATATCATTCTTTTCTTTTTCCGAAAGATGGGGACTTCGAAGTTACTCGTAGATATGAATTTTCGGAGAATCAGATAGCAGAATATCTTTCTTTAATAGACTCGATTTACATCGAGAATAACTTGCCGATGCCGAGTGATTTCGTGGAGGATTTCATGTTTGGCCGGATGATTTGGTCAGCCGTCCGCATGCAAAAATTGCCAAATATTCAGAAATGGCGCTACGAAAAATTTGAGCGTGTCCTGGAAGGCTATTTAGCAGATGATGGGAAGGTTATTTCTGTAATTAAGGGGTTATAATAGTACAAATAAATATATTAGTTAACTCCCAGAGTTAAATACATGTCATTTTATCCTAGTTACCAGGAGCAGTGGGAGAAGCTTAGCCCTAGATACAAGAAAGCTCTAGAGGATATTCCGTATGTGGAAGATATTGAAGGGTGGCTTCTTCTTATCGAATCTGCTGAGCTTTTTCTATTATCCAAACAAATAAGTTCTAGCAATCCGATTATCTGTGAAATTGGTACATGGAAGGGAAAATCTTCTTACATTTTTGCGATGGCGCTCAAGACCAAAGAAGGGATATTATATTCTATTGATCCATTTGATGGTGATGGCGACATTGCTTCGAAAGATTCTTATAAAAAGGAAATCGAGAATTTGAGCATCCCGCTTCTTCAGAATTTTGAAAATACCATGAAGAAATATTCTTTATGGGAGGGTATAAGAGTCCTTCCGTTTCTTAGTGTAGAGGCTCGTTTAAAATTCCATGAGAAAAAAATAGACCTACTCTTTATAGACGGAAATCATGATTATGATGCAATAAAAGAAGATTATTTTTTGTGGTCTGGGCTTATTCCACCAGGGGGTGTTATCGTTCTACATGATGTTGGAGCTATACATGTAGATGGTCCGAGGCGGGTAGCAGAAGAATTTATTTTTGGTAATTCAAAATGGAAAAATGCTCGCATCGTAGGTGAAATGATTGTAGCCACCAAGAGTTAATCGCCCGTTTTGTATTTCATAGGTAGTTTTCCAGAGAAGCAATATATAAAATATCTATAAGTAGCAATCCAAGGACCCAGGGAATCAGTAATGATGATAAGACAGAGCGAGGGGAGGATTTTCAAGAAAGAAATTTTTTTAATGTTCTGCGCATTCTGTTGAAATCCTTGGTGTTCTAAGATATCGGGCAGTTTTCGAAAGAGAATATACTGAGGAAAAAGACAAAAGAGAGTTGTTGCAATCAATGAAATGAAGGCTAGCCAATATACGCCGGTAGCAAGACTTAGGGAAAGAGGTACGAGAACAAAAAGCGCAGAAGAAAACCAGTATATTCCAGCCCCAATTCCCTCCAGAAAGATTGGGAGTAGTTGTAGGGTCGTATGCCCTTCAGCTCGCATTTTTTTATAGCACGAAATATAGCTTAGATAATTCCAAAACCAAATACTTTTTTGGCGAATAAACACTGAAAATTTATCAGGCACATCGGCCAGCTCTAAAGCTGGCAATAAAAAAATTGGCTCTTTTCTGGCTGAAAGGATAAAGCCAAAGGTTAGATCTTCAGTGAGGAGTTTTTCTGGGTAGCCACCATTTTTAATATTCATATTGATGGTCATACCTGAACCATGACCAACCATTACTCCTAAATTTTTTATTTTTTCATATTTTAAAATAAGATCAGATTCATGTCCCAGGCAATACCAGCTCTGGTAAAGAGAAAGCGCATTAAGAAAATTAGGAGCTCCTGGTTTCATTTCGCTTACATAGGCACAAGGTTGTTGGAAGGCAAACTCAGAAGGCTCCTTTTTTGTTAACCTCGAAAGCTCCATGAATGTCATGGGAGATATTATGGAGTCAGCATTATATACAATGTAGATATTCTGATCAGAACTATTTTTTTTAAGGTATTGAATGGCATAGTTTAATTGAGTCGCCATGTTTCCGTTCTTATTTGGGTCTCGCAGGATGGAGACAGACTTTTTAAATTTGGATAATATTCCGAATTCCAGTGAGTCCTTAATCACTTCTCCGGTAGTTGATTTATCAGAACTTTCTTTTTGTTCTCTGATAGTAGTGATTATGATTAGTTGGATACTAAAAAAAGAATTTTTTAGTTTAAGAAATCTTAAGGCAGTTTCTTCAATTATTGTTTGTTCTCGTAATACGGGAATAAGTATATAAAGAACTTGCTTTCGATTTATTTGGGGGACTACTTTTGATGGTTTATTTTTCATACTTCGAAAAAGCCGTAAATAGGAGTGGGTGTCTAAAATACCTCTTTCAGCCTGGAAAAAAATACAGATACCTACTATGATGTAAACTAGTAACATAAACGCATATATTATGATATTTAAATCGCAGAACCCAAAGAGCTCTATTCTTATTGAGGGCTTATGGACACTAGGTAAGACAACCCTTGGCCAGTCTTATTGTAGCAAATATAATTATCATTTTATTCCAGAACCATTGCATACCGACACAAAACAGTCAATGGATATTTCAGATATAGACGATTGGTATTTGCAGGAACATAAAAAAAGAGAGCATTTTTTGGATGAGGATTTTCCGGTTGTTTTTGAACGCTCTGTTTTATCAACATTTGCCTTTCTCTATGCATTAGGACAACCCTTACCATCCGATGCTTACCTATTTTCCTTAAAGGAAATTATTCGAAAAAAATCAATTCTCATCGTTTTTCTTAAAGGAGAAGAGAGCATTTTTTCTTATCAAAAGGAGGATTTAAAAAATTATTCACAAGAGATACAGAGTATTCTTCTTGATAGTAGTGCGCGCGAGAGATATGAGGAATGGTATACAAAAATATTGCCTTACAAATATGGTATCACTCCATTCGTTCTGAGGGCAGTTGAGCAGGGCAGTAGACGATTAGTCAATGATATGGTAATGGATATTCATCTAGTCTTGGAACATAAGCGAATTGCTCAGGTGAATGTGGTGTGTTTCGAGAAGGACTCAATGGGAGAGGTAAGAATATTAATATTAAAGCGCATCCAAAAGCGTGGAGGCTTTTGGCAAACTATAACGGGGGGCATCCATCCTGGTGAGTCTTTAATGGAAGCAGCCCAAAGAGAAGTTTATGAAGAAGTAGGATTATTTGGAGATGATATTGAAATTTTTATGACTGAAACAAAATATTTTTTTAAGGGAGATGATGGCTATATTCTCGATGAGTATGTTTTTGCTTGCAAAATTAAGAATATCTCAAAGGTACACATAAGCGAAGAGCATGAAAAATTTGAATGGCTTCCTGTGGAAGGGGCACGGGATAAGATTAAATATGATAATAATAAAATGGCTATCTGGACTGTTTATAAAAAACTAGGCAGCTCTATGTAGAACTGCCTAGAGAAAGAGCTTGGAGTTTTGCAAAACGGCGATAATTTCTTGATGGATGGATTCAGGAGTCTTTGTGCCGTTAAGAATAGTCCAATTCCGCGCGGTGGCGATTCTTCGATAGGATACCCGAACGGTTTCGTAATACTGATCAGAGCGATCTTCAAAGCGCTCTACCTTGCCTCTCGATTCACGTCTTCTTCTGGCGATTTCCGGAGGAACATCTATGATGAATCCAATATCCGGAAGTTTGCCATGGAATGCTAAGGTGTTGAGTTGAGACCTTATTTCAAGTTGCTCCGCCAAGAATCCGAAGTTTTCATGATAGGCAAGATAACTTTCATCCCAACGATCGGTGATTACGATATCGCCACGCGTAAGCGCCTGAATCGTAAGTGCATACTGTTGGGCATGGAGTGCTTGGAAGAGAAACATGATTGCGGTGTCACTTGTCCAGGTATCCATGAATGGGCGACAGGCTATTTTTGCCGTGTCATCGTAAGCCTTAACAGTAACGCAGGTACGATCTAGATTTTGTAACCAACTTTGAAGCATGTTGACTTGAAGTGTTTTGCCACACCCATCTATGCCACTGATTGAAATGAGCATTGCACCCTCCTTATTTTAAGAAGGGATTGGGAGATGACAAGACACCGGAAAGCTCATGCCAAAATTGATTTTTAAGTCGTTCCGGGAAGACCTTGATAGGCTGAATTTCTTCTTTGGAAAACCAACGGGCTTCTTCGACAATCCCATGAAGATCGTTGATGTGTCCAATCTGGGTCGGTCCTATTGGATAAGCAAACCAAAAGAGTTCAAAATGGACATCTCCATTCCCTGGACGAAACTCTTGAGCGTATAGAAGACGTACTGGATGAATTTTTATTCCAGTTTCCTCCTCAGTTTCTCGAATAGAACATTGTTCGATGCTTTCATTCTCATGGTCCCAGCCTCCGCCGGGAGCATACCAGAAATCAGCGCCTTCATTCCTGACCAGAAGTAGTTTGGCAGTTTCTTGGTCTAGAACAATAGTGCGACATATCACTCGGAGTGCCATTTTTCGTGCCCTTTATAGTAGATTATTAAGTATACACATGGATAAAAACATATATATTTTATTTTGTCAATGTAGCGTGGATATATTTCTGTTGTTAACAAAAAATGAAATTCTGGTATTATTTTGATATAAATAGAAGAAAGTACTAT
>CAZIBB010000016.1:0-19527 GCA_964537075.1 uncultured Bdellovibrionales bacterium
GCCCTTGCGTATTGTGAGAGCGGTCGTTCCGCCTGTGGGCGGTGCGTCCGCTTCTTTCAAAAACAATGAACACCGATCTCTATCGAAAACTAATGGCATGGCGCAATGACCAGGCGAAACGCGAGGGTGTGGAGACTTACCGCGTGTTTCCGAATGCCACGCTTGAAGCATTGGCAACGGCATTGCCGAAAAACAAGGAGGAAATGCTTGGTATCAAGGGATTGAAAGAGGCGAAATATTCTCGGTATGGGAGTATGATACTGGCAATCATGCAGGAATATGTTTCGAATGAAAGTGGAGATGGCGAGGGTGTAATTGGTAACCAGAAACTGGTAACTGAGAAGGAATTAAAGGGGGGCTTAGTTACTAATTACGAATTACCAGTTACGGAATCGGTTTCCGATGACCCTCTCTCTGTCTCTCAATTTCTTGATGCGCTCAATCTCGGATTGTCGGGGATGGCGGCGCGGATAAAAGGCGAGGTATCGAGCGTGGATGTTCGTGATCGGGTTGTCTATTTCTCCCTCAAGGACGGGCAGGATGAAAGCCTGATAAGTTGCCTCATTTTTCGATCCCAGTATCAGATTTCCGGGGTGAATATCGCGGTGGGTGATGAAATCATTATCGAAGGCGTACCGGAGATTTATAAGCCGAATGGAAGGCTTTCGCTCAAGGTGCATGTGATTGAACTTGCAGGAGAAGGAGCGCTGAAGAAAGCTTATGATGAACTGAAGAAAAAAATCGAGAGTGAAGGTTTTCTCTCAATCGAACGGAAGCGGATGCTTCCAAAATTTCCGATGAGGATCGCGCTGATTACTTCCGAACAGGGAGCGGCTATCGGTGATTTCACGATGAACCTCGGGCAGATCGGTCTCAAAGTAGATTTTTATCCGACAAGTGTCGAGGGGAAGAAAGCAGTGTTCGAAATTCTCGCCGCACTTCGTTTTTTCAATAGACATCCGGAGCAGTATGATCTCCTGGTAGTCATTCGTGGTGGGGGAAGCTTCGAGAGTCTTCAGGCATTCAATAATGAGATGCTGGTTCGTGAAGTGGCGAACTCGTCGATCCCGACGCTCCTCGGCGTGGGACACGAAAAAGACGTGACGCTGGCTGCACTGGTTGCTGATATGATGGTTTCGACGCCGACCGCGACGGCCCGGACAATCCGTGAGCCATTCGAGCGGGCACGACAGACAGTGAAACATGCAGAAACATTGCTTCTCGAACGTTTTGAACGAGAATTGTCCGAAAATCAGGCTATGCTGTCGAGGTGCGGACAAATCATAGCTCTTGTTTTCCCAAAGCTTCGCGAGCGTTTTGAACGCGCGGAGCAGAGACTTCTCCGATCATTTGATCAAGTTCACTTTTCAATAGAGCAGTCAAAAAATTTCTTGGTGACATTCGAGGGAGCTTTCTGTACAGGATTCACGCGAATGAAAGAGGGTATAGATCAGTCGCTTCGGCGCATGGAAGAAAAGCTTCGTGAATATGATCCGAACCGGGCGCTTGCTTTGGGATACGGCCTCATTCATTCCGGCGAAAAACTTATCCGGAGTATCAAGGATGTGGAAAAAGGTGATAGTATGGAGATACAAGTCGCTGACGGACGGATTGACGCGGAAGTACGAGGAGTCATCAGTAATCAGTAATCAGTAATCAGTAACTAGTAACCAGTAATCGGCAGCGGGTGATTTTGTCCTTGTCATCTCGACCGAGTCTGCGAGTGGAGAGATCTGAACCTCTTGAGATGAGATTCCTCGACTCGAAGACTCGCTCGGAATGACACTAAAAAATTTTAATGAAATCATATGAAGCAACAATCTCTCAGCGAATCATTGAAGAAACTTGAAGCCATCACGGAGTGGTTCGAGAATCAGGAAGAAATTGATGTCGAGAAAGCACTCGAAAAGGTAAAGGAAGGTGTCGCGCTCATCAAGGAAAGCAAGACTCGTTTGAAGGAGGTGGAAAATGAATTCGAAGTAGTGAAGAAAGAACTTGGTGTAGAATAAGGAATTAAGAATCATGAATCAAGATAAAAAGTCCTCTATGAGGACTTTTTACATTATAAATCCAGACCCATGATTCATGATTCTTAATTCTACTATCAATGAAGGATAGCCTTATTTATTTCGTGATATAATATAAAAGAAACAAATACAAAGGTTTGAGCTTATGAAGCATTTTTCAAAGGATATTTCCATCGTTATCGGCGGGGCGGCCGGACAAGGCGTGCAGACCGTGGAGACCATGCTCATGACCGTCTTGAAAGCGGACGGATACACCGTGTTTTCCTCGAAGGAATACATGTCACGTATTCGTGGTGGATCGAATTCGACCGAGATCCGCATCACGAATGACGGCATCCGCTCGTATACCCGTCATATCGATATCCTCTTTGCTTTGGATAATGAGGTCATTCCTCACCTGGAAGATCGTATTACGGGAAAAACGATCATTCTCGGGGAAAAGGGCGTCGTGAAATCAGAGCACCATGTGATCGATGTGCCGCTTTCGAAAATGACCGGTGAGATCGGAAGCCCGATTTATGCGGGGACTATCGCGGTCGGTGTCATACTGGGATTTCTTAAGGCACCGAATGAGGCATTTGAAAGTTTTCTCCGGAGCCGATTTCTCCGGAAGGGCGATGTGGTGGTAAAGAAAAATTTGGAAGCGGCTGAGAAAGGATATACACTCGGCGGGCATATCGCCTATGGAGAGGCGATTGAAATCACTTTGAATAAGGACGAAACTAATAAAAAGAAATTGATGCTCTCCGGTGATCAGGCGCTCGGTTTGGGCGTCCTCGCCGCTGGATGCAATTTCATTTCATCCTATCCGATGTCGCCCGGGACGGGACTGCTGACATTCCTCGCCGAGCAGGGTGGACCGCTCGGTGTCGTGGTGGATCAAGCAGAGGATGAGATCGCCGCGATGAATATGTGTCTCGGCGCCTGGTACGCGGGCGGACGGGCTATCGTCACGACTTCCGGCGGCGGATTCGCTCTTATGTGCGAAGGAGTGAGTCTTTCGGGAATGATTGAGACACCGGCTGTGATCCATATCGGTATGCGTCCGGGACCGGCGACGGGATTGCCGACTCGTACCGAACAGGGGGATCTCAATCTCGCTCTCTATTCGGGTCACGGAGAATTTCCCCGCGCAATTTTTACTCCCGGAGATCAGGAAGAGATTTTTGAAACAGCTCAGTTGGCTTTCGAGATGGCGAGCAAATACCAATCGCCGGTTTTTATCCTGACTGATCAGTATCTGCTTGATTCGGTGGCTTTGGTAAATGAAGAAGATTTGAAACAACTGTCGATCAATACATATATCGTCGAGACAAAAGACGATTATAAACGGTATTCATTGAAGGCTCCTAGTGGTGTTTCTCCCCGCGGTATCCCGGGATATGGAGCCGGTATGATATCTGTCGATAGCGATGAACATGATGAGGCGGGGCATATCACAGAGAGTTTCATCTTGCGCAAACAGATGATGGATAAACGTTTGCGGAAACTTGATGGACTGACCGCGGATGCCCAGTTGCCGACATTTTTCGGCGATGCGAAGGAATATGAGACGCTCCTCGTGTGTTTCGGATCTAACAAAGGAGTGATAACGGAGCTCGTACGGAAGGAAGGAAAGAAAATGGCGATGCTTCACTTCTCCCAGGTATATCCGATAGCCCCGAGTGCGTTGAAATATTTCAAGAAGGGGAAGGATATTGTGGTGATTGAGAATAATGTTACCGGCCAATTCGCCGATCTCCTGGAAAAAGAATTGAAAGTGAAGGTCGGACAGCGGATCCTGAAATACATCGGCGAACCGTTCTCAGCAGAAGAAATCAGAGCAGAGCTCTGATTGATTTTGGATTTATGATTTTTGATGTATGAATGAGAAACCTGAAGCTGTAAAAATTCGTTCGTTTACTGATCTCAATACATGGAAGGAGTCACACAAACTCGTTATAATGATATACAAAGTAACGAAAACATTTCCTAGAGAAGAGCTGTATTCATTAGTTGATCAGATGCGTCGAGCTGCTATTTCAATAACCTCTAATATTGCTGAAGGATTTGGAAGGCAGACATACAAAGAGAAAATTCAATTTTATTACATCGCGCAGGGGTCGTTAACGGAATTAAAAAATCAGCTCTTACTAGCGAAAGATATAGAGTATCTTCGAGCAGAAGTATTTCATGAGATCGCGGAACAAGCGAATATTGCACATAAACTTTTAAATGGACTTATCAAAAAGTCGAAGGACATTCTAAAATCGTAAATCAAAAATCGTAAATCAGTCATCATTATGACAGTAAATAAAAATGCGTTCGATATGCCACATGATACGGATATGGCCTGGTGCCCGGGGTGCGGGAATTTCCCTATCCTCAATATCCTGAAGACGGCTCTCTCGGAGCTCGGGTATTCCCCGGAAGAGATAGTGCTCGTCTCGGGTATCGGCCAGGCCGCCAAGACCCCTCACTATGTGAAGACGCATGTGTTTAATGGTCTCCATGGCCGTTCACTTCCTGCTGCGACGGCGATCAAGCTCGCTAATCCGTCGCTCAAGGTGATCGCTGAATCGGGCGATGGGGATACCTACGGCGAGGGAGGAAATCATTTCATGCACACAATCCGTCGTAATCCGGGCATCGTCAATATCGTCCATAACAATATGATATACGGTCTCACTAAGGGGCAGGCCTCGCCGACTTCGCAGAAGGGCATGCAGACGCCCGTGCAGACCACGGGTGTCGTCATGGAACCGTTCAATCCTATCGCGACTGCCATCACCCTAGGAGCTTCGTTTGTCGCCAGAGCGAATGCGGGCAATGTCGCGCAGGCGATCGAGATCTTCAAACAGGCGCTCGAATGGAAGCACGGATACGCCCTGATCGACGTGTTTCAGCCATGTGTCGTCTTCAATAAGATCAATACGTATCAGTGGTTCAGCGGAAATACCTATCTGCTCGATCCGACATCTCATGATTCGACCGATCGGATGAAGGCCCTTGAGCTCGCTTTTCAGACGGAGCGGATGCCCTTGGGCGTAATCTATACGAACAAGGAGAGGGAGCCATATGAGACGCTCGTGCGTGGGGCGGACACGCCGCTCTATCAACAGACGTTCGATGAGAAATCATTTTCCGATCTCGTCCGATCATTCGTTTAGAAAATGAAGATAAATTAAAAAGACCATTGGCTGTTAGCCGCCGGTCAGTTTCCTGTGTGCGTGACAGGGAATATGGGAGTGGTGATACGCTCTCATGAAGATTTTTACCTGGAGAGCAGTTTTTTGGCGATGCCGGAGATTTCCCTAATTCCGAAGAGTTCAGGATGCTGGATGATGAGGTCTCCGATGGCTGCTCCAGGTGTCTTGCGATCGGTCTGACTCCGCAATATTCGCCCGTCATCGGTCTCCAATTGGGCTGTGAAGTGGAGGTGGGGCCCCTTTATGGATGAGGATGGCAAATGAACGATTTCAATCTTCATGAATATCTCCATGATTGGTTGTAAAGGCTTCATGTAGAATCACATGAAGGAGTATTCTATAAAAAATATCATGATATGTCAATGAGAAAGAGGATATCAGTCTATCAAGTATCGGAATGTAACTAAAGAATAAAGGACCGTCCTTTTAAAAAGGACGGTCCTTTGTATCATAATCGTTTTCCATTTCCTATTTCCTTTGCTCTCATCTCTGACTTCATCAATTCCAGCCGAGCTGTGCCTTGGCTTCCTCGGTCATCTTGCTCGGATCCCATGGGGGATCGAAAGTAAGCTCAATTTTTACCTCGTTCACTTCGGGGATTTCCATGAGGTGATTTTCGATATCTTTCTCGATGACAGGAAACAGCGGGCATCCCATGGTCGTGAGTGTCATTTTGATATGGGCGACGCCCTCTTTCGAAAGTGAGGTTTCATAAATCAGCCCGAGATCGACGAGCGATACGCCGAGTTCCGGATCCATGACTTTACGAAGCTGATTCTGTATGAGAGCTTCGATATTCTTTGAAGATTTTTGCATAGTATATGGGAAGAAGAACACAAAACATAAAACACAAAAACCAAACAAAACACAGTTTCCAATTTTCAATCCGCCAGCTGGCGGAACAAACTTCATTGTTCTGAACTTTGTGTTTTTGAGATTGTGTTTTGTTTGGTCTTTTGTGTTTTGAAAATTGTGCTTTTTACTTATTCTGGAAACACTTTTTCTCCCTTTTCATTCTTGATAATGATCGCGGCGACCGGACAGGCGCGCGCGGCAGAGAGAATTGTTTCGTTGTCATCCGAATCGACGGTCGAGAGGATCACTGCCTTTCCGTTCGCATCGAGACCAAAGGTATTCGGGGCGATAGCGGTGCATGGAGCGGCTCCGATGCAGGCGTTTTGATCTACTTCTACAGTCCAGCCATTGGCGAGGGTGATCGGTCCGGCCGGCTTTGTTTCATCTTTCAATGACATATTATTTTCCTATTATTTATTAACGAGTTAACGGGTTAACGTGTTGAATTAAAACTTGTTAACTCGTGAACCCGTTAACCGGGAAATTAAGAATTTTATCGGATGGCTTTCTTGATCGTATCGAGAGCGAGGAGCGCGCACTTGAGGCGAGTGAGTGAAAGCTCTATCCCAAGAAGTTCGAGTAGATCCTCTTTTCTGAGCCGCATTGCTTTCTCGAGGGATTTTCCTTTGAGGAACTCTGTGAGAATCGACGCGGATGCTTGTGAAATGGCGCAACCTGACCCAGTAAACTTTATGTCTTTGATTATATCATTTTTTACGAGAATTTGCATCTCAAGTTTGTCTCCACAGGTGGGGTTATTGGCGGAGGCTTCAAGCGTTGGTGCCTTCAATATGCCCCGATTCCGCGGGTTTCGATAGTGATCGAGAATGAGTTCCTGATAAATACTGGTCATAATTTTTTTAGAAAAAATACACAAAACTCAAATCACAAAAACCAAACAAAACACAGTTCACAAAAAGGAAATTTAAATGTGATTTATGTTTTTTAATTTTGTGCTTTGTTTGGATTTTTGTGTTTTTTACTCTGTGTTTTTAAACAGGGATAAGGCGATCTTTATTTCCCGAATAAGCACATCTATATCGCGGGTATCATTATATATCCCAAAACTAATCCGTGCCGTAGCGGAGAGATTGAGTTTCCGGTGGAGCGGCGCGGCGCAGTGCTCGCCGGCACGGATGCAGATATTTTTTTCTCCGAGAAGCGCTGCGAGGTCATGAGGATGGATATCTTTCAGTGTAAACGAAATGAGTGATGATCTGTTTTCGGTATTTTTCGGGCCGAGAATATGGATGTCATTCCCGAATATGCGTTCCAATTTTTCGGTAGCATATAGGGAAAGTTCGAGGTCATGTGTCCGGATATCTTCGATACCGATCCCTTCGATGAAGTCGATTGCCGCGCCAAGTCCGATGGCGCCGCTTATATTCGGAGTCCCCGCTTCGAATCGATAGGGAATTTCGCGATATTCTGGTGTACCTGTGCATGCGTCGATCACCATGCCTCCACCGAAAGCAACAGGGGAACATTTTTCAAGAATTTCTTTTTTTCCATAGAGTATTCCGATGCCGGTTGGTCCGTACATCTTATGTCCTGAGAACGCGACGAAATCAGCGTCCCATTTTTTAACATTGATTTGAATATGTCCGATCGCCTGTGCCGCATCGACGAGGATTATCACCTCGGGATTTTTTCTCCGAATCAATCGGACGATATCTCCGACCGGATTGATACCTCCCGTGACATTTGAAACGGCACAGAAGGCGACGATGTGCGTCCGAGCATCGACTAAAGAGAGGAGTTTTTCTGAGTCGAGAAGGCCTTCGTCGGTGAATGGGGTGATACGGAGTTCGACATTCTTCGATCGGGCGAGTTCCTTCCATGGGAGGAAATTCGAATGGTGTTCGAGCTCGGAGACGATGATATTGTCGCTCGGAGTGAGAGATGACGCGAGAAGTTGTGCCGCGAGATTGATACCATGCGTCGTTCCGGAGGTAAGGATGATTTCCTCCGGTTCAGCACCGATATGTCGCGCTACTTTTTCCCGCGCGGATTCGAAGGCATCAGTCGCCACTTCCGCTATCGGATAGAGCCCTCTGGCGATATTGGCGGAGAATCCTTCCACATAGTTTCGTTCGGCTAAAATGACCGACGCGGGCCTGAGGCTCGTGGCAGCGGAATCCAGATAGATGAGATCAGGATGTTTTGTGAAAATGGGGAAAAGATTTTTCGCGGTCATAGGGTTTTGAGAATGGATTGAAGCAGCTGCTTTTGCTCCTCGGAGGGGAGAGGCAGTCTTTCGAGGATATCGTTCGCGAATCCTTCGATGATCATCCTCTCCGCTGCCGTTTCGGAAAATCCCCGCGAGCGGAGGAAAAATAATGATTCCTTGTTCGGGGCACTCGTCGCGGTGGCATGACCGCAACGGACGGCATTATTCTCGATTTCAAGCGATGGAATGGCGAGGGCGGATGCATCTTCGGAGAGGAGGAGATTTCTCATTTCCTGGTGTCCGTCGGAATGAGCCGCATCTTTCCTGATATTGATGAGTCCCTGCCAATGGAAGGAGCTCTGATCGGAGAGAATGCTTCGCCCTCGGAAAGAAGATACCGTATCGTGGACGAGGTGGATCTGCGTGATTTTGCTTTCGACATTCATTTTCTCGGAGAGTGAAAAAATCGCGAATACATGAGCCTCCGCGCCACTGCCCGCGAGTCTGAATTCGATATCCCCAGGGCGATTGTGCAAGAAAAAAACAACTTTCTCGTTTTCACTGAGGGTGTACACACTTTTTTTGTCAGTAGATATATCGAGGAATTTCATAAAAGCACAGTAATCAAAACACAAAGACCAAACAAAGCACAAAACATGATTTCAAAAACATAAAGCGAGGAATATTTTTTTGTTTGGTCTTTGTGTATTTTTGTTTTGTCGGTCATCCGACCGAGCCTTCCATCTCCATGTGAATCAATCGATTCAGTTCGATCGTGTATTCGAAGGGGATTTCCTTGGTAATCGGTTCGATAAATCCGTTGACAATGAGTGATCGTGCGTCATTTTCGGTGAGTCCACGGGATTGGAGGTAAAACATTTTTTCCATGTCTATGCGTTCGACGGAAGCCTCGTGTTCGACGATCGCCGTTTTTTCACGGATACGCATGGTGGGGTAGGTATCGGAACGGGAGATATCGTCGAGGATCAGTGCGTCGCAGATGACCGATGATCTCGCATTGGTGGCACCGGGCGCGATATGGACGATGCCGCGATAAGAGCTTCGCCCGCCACCTCGGCTGATCGACTTTGAGACGACGCGAGACGTTGTGCCGGAAGCGAGGTGAATCATCTTCGCTCCGGTATCCTGGATCTGTCCTGTTCCGGCGAGCGCGATGGAGAGCATTTCCCCGCGGGCTCCTTTTCCCGTCAGATACACGGCCGGATACTTCATCGTGATACCGGATCCGATATTGCAGTCGACCCATTCCATGATGGCATTTTCTTCGGCCTTCGCACGCTTGGTAACGAGATTATAAATATTTTTGCTCCAGTTCTGCACGGTCGTATACCGGACCCTTGCATTTTTCTTGACGAATATTTCAACGACTGCGGCATGAAGTGATGCGGTAGTATAAATCGGCGCTGTGCACCCCTCGGTGTAGTGAACGAAACTTCCCTCGTCCGCGATGATGAGGGTTCGTTCAAATTGACCGAAGCGCTCCGCATTGATACGGAAATAGGCCTGCAATGGAAGATCAATTTTCACGTTTTTCGGAACATAGATGAATGACCCTCCTGACCAGACAGCTGAATTGAGCGCAGAAAAGGTATTGTCATGCGCTGGAATGAGAGTGCCGAAATATTCCTGTACGAGTGACGGATATTTTCGGACGGCTGTATCCATGTCGCAGAAGACGACGCCTTTTTTCTCGAGGTCCTTTCGTACGCTTTCATAGACGACTTCGCTTTCGTATTGTGCGGAGACACCGGAGAGGAAATCCCGCTCGGCCTCGGGAACACCGATACGGTCATAGGTTTCCTTTATCTCATCGGGCAAGTCTTTCCAGGAAGATACGCTTGCCTCAGTCGCTTTGAGATAGTAGGTAATATCGCTGAAGTCAATCTTGGAGAGATCCGGTCCCCATGGAGGAAGCGGTTTTTTTTTAAACAAGTCAAAGGCAATCAATCGACGATCAAGCATCCATTGTGGTTCATCTTTGGCACGCGAAATATCCGTCACCGTCTTTCTGGTGAGACCGCGCTTTGTTTTCTCGACGGATCGCTCCTTCATGGAGAAACCATACTTATAGTCGAAGTCGGTAGAATTTTTAGATGTTTTTTGCTTCATGGTTTTACTGCGACTGATAAATTTCAAATTCAAAATCTCAATTTCCAAATAAATCCTTAAATTACAATATCAAAATCGAGAAAGTTTTGTATTTTGTGTTTGTAATTTATTTGGAGCTTTTGATTTTGTGCTTTGAATTTACTTCTCAAATCCCTGTTTGAATACCTCCTTCACCATGGACGGCTTGCCGACTTTCTCGATCATACCGTCTTTCATGACGATGACGACATCTGGCTTGAGGAGAGCGAGAAGCTTTTCAGAATGAGTGATGATGAGTGTCGTCCGTTCGGGCGAGGATGTTTTCCGTATGAGTCTTCCTATTTTCTTTATCGCATCGATATCTGCGCCGCTGTCAATCTCGTCGAGGATGAGGAATTTTGGCGTGAACATCGCTACCTGGAGCGCCTCAAGCTTTTTCTTTTCTCCTCCTGAGAAGCTCTCGTTCATCGATCGGGAGAGATGCTTACCGGTGAGGCCGAGCTCGAATGCGTAATCAAGCGCGCGTTTATGGATGATGAGCGGAGCGCCTTCTTTCTCAAAGGCGATGCGAAAGAGCTGGGATGCGGAGACACCAGGGAGGGGGAGGGGATTTTGAAAAGAGAGAAGTATGCCGAGCTCGGCGCGTTTTTCTGGGGCGTATTGGTCGATGCGTTTTCCATCGAAGAGAATCTTGGATCCCCGTTTGAGCGAGTAGCCCGGATAGCCGGCGATAAGCATCGCGAGTGTCGATTTTCCTGCTCCATTGGGACCGAATAGTGCATAGGTTTTTCCTGTTTCAAAAAGAAACGATATATCATGGAGTATCGTCTTCCCTTCCGTCTTGGCGGTGATGTTTTTGAGTTCAAGCATATTGTATACAAAGCACAAATTAATAAAGCACAAAATCCAAACAAAATTATGAGCTTAAATATCCAAAGGCATCTCTTTTTGTGTTTTGGCGATTGTGTTTTGTTTGGTTTTTGTGGTTTGAGCTTTGAGTTTTTACAGTAGGTGTAATCAAGTCGGCTATACTCATATTCGAAAGCGTATTCTGTATCGTTTCACTGAGTTTCCTCCATGCGACATTTGTCTGACAATGGGTGAGTTTGGGGTAGGGGGTGATGCTGGTCATTTTCGGCGGGGCGAAGGGAATAATTTCTCCATCGAGTGCGAGGATGATTTCCCAGATGGAGATATTTTTTTCATTTTTCGCGAGGGAGTAGCCGCCTGAAGAGCCTTTTTCTGAGGAAATGATTCCTGCCTTCTTCAGTTGTTGGAGGATTTTCTGGAGGTAGTCTTCGGGGAGGTTTTCTTCGAGAGCGAGCGCGTGAGCAGAAATTTCACCGAAATGGGCAATTCCAACGAGCGCCCTGAGGCCGTAATAAGCTTTTTTTGAAACTTTCATAAATGTGGACTAATTTAGTCCTCATTATAGATTTTACCGTAGGGAAAGTCAAGTTTTCGCTTGATTGTGAGGTGAAATCAGGGTAGAATCAATTTCTATGATCACACCACAAGAAGCGGAAATAATGGCGCCGGCAGGGAGTTTTGAGAGCCTTGCTGCGGCGATACAGGGCGGATGCGACAGCATCTATTTCGGTGTGACCCAGCTTAATATGCGATCGCGTGCTGCGGATAACCTCACGCTCGCCGATCTCAAGGAGGTCGCGGATATCTGTCACGCGAGGCCTGCCCGCCAAGGAGGGAAGATCAAGGCCTATCTCGCGGTCAATACATTGCTCTATGATCACGATACGAGATTGATGAAGAAGATCGTCGATGCCGCGAAGGAAAATCGTATTGATGCGATCATCGGTTTCGACTTCGCGACGCTCCAATACTGCAATGAAATCAAGATGCCCGTGCATGTGTCGGTGCAGTTTTCTGTTTCGAATTATGAGTCCCTCAAGTTTTTCGCATCGCTCACGAATCGCGTCGTCCTCGCGCGCGAACTCACGCTTGATCAGATTCGTGCGATTGCAGAAAAAATTCGCGAAGAAAATCTTTTGGGAAACGAAGGACGCCTTATGGAAATCGAGGCGTTTGTGCATGGAGCACTTTGTGTGGCGCAGTCGGGGCGTTGTTTCATGAGTCTGTATACGGATAATTCCTCAGCCAATCGGGGTGCCTGTCGGCAGAATTGTCGTCGTGCATACAAGGTGACGGATATCGAAACCGGAAAAGAACTCGTGATCGATAATCAGTATGTGATGAGTGCCGCGGATATCTGTATGATTGATAAAATTCCCGAGCTTCTTTCTGCTGGGATTCAAGTGTTCAAGATCGAAGGACGTGGCCGCGCACCGGAATATGTGGAGATCGTGACACGTGCGTATAAGCAAGCCCTTATCGATGTGGCGAATGGTACCTATACGAAAGAAAAAATTTCTGAGTATTTTGAAAAATTGAAAACCGTGTATAATCGGGATTTGTCGCATGGGAATTATTATCTCGGACAGGAACTCGGCGCATATAGCGATACGCACGGATCCAAGGCGACGAAAGAAAAAGTTGCTCTCGGTGTAGTGAAAAAATATTATGTGAAAGCGGGGGTGGCGGAAATCCTTCTTGATTCTGCGGATCTCTCGGTAGGGGATGAAATCAAGATCCTCGGCTCTACCACGGGCGTATACTCAGCGACTATTGATGAGCTTCGTGCTGCTGATCAGACTCCGATTGAAATCGGTAAAAAAGGCGATATCGTGACTTTTCCGGTCACCGAAAGAGTACGGGAGAATGATAGGGTCTACCGCTGGCAAGATGCCAAGCGGTAAGAGCACAAAGCCCAGAACACAAAAACCAAACAAAGGATGGAGACTGAATGGATTTGTGTTTTGATAATTTGTGCTTTGTTTGGTCTTTGTGTTTTTTATTCTGTGTTTTGAATTTTATGGGTGTGAAACGAATCACCATTTGTCATAAGAGAAATGACTGCATCGGTTGCGGGTCATGCGCTTTGCTTGCACCAAAGAGTTGGAAAATGAATCCAAATGATGGGAAGTCCGACCTCACGGATGCAAAGTGGAAAGGAGAGGAATTCATGGTTTCGATCATTCATGAAAGCGAGTATGATGATAATCGGAAGGCTGCCGATGCCTGCCCAGTCAATATCATTCGCTTAGATTGAAATAAAATGGGTATCAAGGTCGGTCCTTAAGACCCATCCCAAGGACCGACCTTGATAATCAATGGAGTATGAATAACTTTTGGGAAAAACTGGAGAAGCCGTTTTTTGTTTTGGCGCCGATGGCGAATGTCACGGATGCGGCTTTTCGGCAGATCATCGCGAAATATGGGAAACCGGATGTAATGTGGACGGAATTCGTTTCGTGTGATGGGTTGTGTCATCCTGACGGGCGTGAGGCGATCAAGATTGACCTTAATTATACGGAAGGGGAGCGGCCGATCGTCGCACAGGTATTTACCGCGCATCCGGAGAAAATGCGTGAGGCTGCGAAATATATTCTGGAGCTTGGTTTCGATGGTATCGATATCAATATGGGATGCCCGGACAAGAATGTGATGAAACAGGGCGCCGGGGCATCACTCATGAAAAATCCGGAACTCGCGAAGGAACTCATCCTTGCAGCGAAGGAGGGGGTGGAAAATAAAATTCCGGTGTCGGTGAAGACACGCATTGGATTCAATAGTGATGAATTGGAAGAGTGGCTTCTGAAACTCCTTGAAGCGAAGCCGTCGGCGATTACAGTGCATGCGCGGACGAAGAAGGAACTGTCACTCGTCCCAGCGAATTGGGATCGCGTGAAGCGTGCAGTAGAAATCGCGCGTGGCTCAGGTGTACTTATTCTCGGAAATGGTGATGTGAAAAATATGGAAGAAGCAAGGATGAGAGTTGCTGAAACGGGTTGTGATGGTGTGATGATCGGTCGGGGAATTTTCGGGAATCCTTGGCTGTTCGACGAGACGAAGAAAGAAATTTCTGTCGAGGAAAAATTACGCGTGATGGTGGAACATACACAACTCTATGAAGAAATTTTCAGGGATGTAAAAAGTTTTGAACTGATGAAGAAACATTATAAGGCCTATGTGCATGGTTTTCCCGAAGCAAAGGAACTTCGCGTGAAATTGATGGATTGTCACACGGCAAAAGAAGTTGAAAATGTGATGGAAGAATTTCTCAAACAATATGTAAGGCTTCAGTGAAATGGATGGTAATTTAGCATATAAAAACGGTCGCCTGTTATGTGCTAAATATCTTGAGATGAAGGGTGAGTACGTGATGATTGATGAAAAAAAGAAAGAAAAAAAACCGCGACCCATCTTGTGAATGGGTGCGGCCGGGCGACTTTGAACTGGTTCAGTTCTCAGTCGGTAATAAGTTGCCAGCGAACCGGTTGATCCGCTCGCCAGGGGATGACGACCTGTCCCTCACCGAATGGGTAGCCACTTTTTTCAGGCAGCCAGTCTTGGCGGATGAGAGTAATCGTACGGGTGTTTCGTGGCAGGCCGTAGAAGTCAGCGCCATAGAAACTCGCGAATCCTTCGAGTTTTTCGAGGACGCCGGCCACTTCGAACGCTTCGGCATAGAGTTCGATGCCGGCATGGGACGTGAAACAGCCGGCACAGCCGCAGTCCGCATATTTCGCGGTGCTCGCATGCGGTGCCGAATCCGTCCCGAGGAAAAATTTCGGATTGCCGGAAGTCGCCGCTTCGATGAGCGCAAGGCGATGCGTCTCGCGTTTGGCTACTGGCAGGCAGTAATTGCCCGCACGGAGGCCGCCCGCGAAAATCGCATTGCGATTCATGAGCAGATGATGCGCCGTGATCGTCCCTGCGATATTCGGACTGGTACTCTTCACGAAATCCACCCCATCCTTGGTGGTGACATGCTCGAGTACCACTTTCAGTCCTGGGAAATCACGCAGGAGAGGGATGAGCACGGTATTGATGAACACCGCCTCACGGTCGAAGATGTCGACCTTGGGATCGGTGACCTCGCCATGGATCAAGAGCGGCATCCCGAGCTTTTCCATGCGGGCGATGGTCGCCGTGCATTTCTTGAGATCGGTTACGCCTGCATCCGAATTGGTTGTCGCTCCGGCGGGATAGTACTTCACTGCTTTTACGTATCCAGAGAAAAGGATGTGATCAATTTCGTCCGGAGGCGTGTTGTCGGTGAGATAGAGCGTCATGAGCGGATCGAATACCGACCCTTTCGGAAGCATCGCGATGATGCACCAACGATAGCTCGCCGCCTGCTGGACCGTCGTGATCGGCGGTTTGAGATTGGGCATGATGATCGCGCGAGAGAAACGCTTCGCGGTGAACGGAAGGATATCGCGCATCGGTTGGCCATCGCGCAGGTGCAGGTGCCAGTCATCGGGGAAGACGAATGTGAGTTTTTTCGGGAATTGGTTACCCATTCCGTACTCCGAATATTCGATTTGCATTAGGATCTCCTCGGTGAGAATTCAATAATGGAAGAGTTTGTGCGCGAACCAGACGGTCGGTCCGAGCATGAAGGGGCGTACCGCGGCGATGGTGCCAAGAGAGATGGAATTCGCTCCGGCCTGCCAGACACGGAAGACCCCGATGGGGCCGAATATGCCTCCACCGGCATTGATATGCGTCGTGATGCCGGCTTTTCTCGCGTCTTTGATCCATCGGCATACTGGCGAAAGAAGAGGCCAACCGGAAAGTCCTCCGCCCCCAAGATGTGCGAGGGGTGAGGTAGTACTTCCGAAGAACAGCCATTTCATCCCTGTCGGTATTTCCGCCCATGGTAGTGTATTGGAAACCACGATGCCTGAACACGCCGGATGACTCGTGATCCTTTTCATATCCTCTATGTCGGCGAGAATATTTATTTTCACGACTATCGGCACACCGAGATTCGCGAGAATAGAAAGAAAGACAAATACTTCTTCCACGAATGCAGCCTGCGCTATCTTGTGTTTCGTATTCGGACACGAGACATTCAGCTGAATGGCAATGGGCACGTGAAGCGTCGGAATGAGCTTTGCGAGATGCATAGCGATCTTCCGTATTTCGGCCTCGCGTTCTTCGTGTGTTTTCCCGACAGCCATTACCGAAATCATGAAGGGCTTCATGATGGTCTGCCAATAGTACTTGTCGGCCAAAGCCTCAATGCCGATATTGGAGAGACCGACTGAATTGAGCATGACGCCCCAGAGAATCTGCCAAAGCCCGACCTTGATGCAGGCCGGCCGCTTCTCCTTGGGCGAAATGCCATCAGAGGCGAGCGGCATATTCCCGACAGTGGGATGTGCCGTCACTGTTTTCGCCACGAAAGTCGATCCTTCGAAGCTGTAGCCGGGGATGAATTCGGCGAAGAGCTGTTGATACCAGTATCCTTCGCCGAAAAAACCTTGAACGCCTGAAGCGCCCCATACAGGGCTGAAGTGTTTTAACATTTTTTGCTCCCCTCTGAAGAATTTTGCTACTTGTTAAGGTATTTCTACCGGTCTTGGTATTGTGGCGAGAATAAGGGAAAAACAGCACAATGTCAAGTGAAAATCGATTGACGAATCTTTCAGAAAATTGTACGATAATACTTCGTCTGAATCTTGAGGAGAGAGAAATGAAACAGGAAGAAATCATTTCGCTTCTCAATGAGGCGATTACTGTTCTTGAAGAGTCAGGAAGTCGGAAATTGAGTCTGAGACAACGGGATATGTTTCGACGTATTCGGGCGCTCTGTCTCGATTTCAATCAACGGGAAAAACTTCTTGGGAGCCGATCGACAGACTTCTTCGCTCGCGTCGGTTGTGCCTGCGCAGAAACGTTCAAGCGTCAGGCGATGTCCGATGCGATGATGGCACTTATCGGTGCGAGGTCACTTCCGCCGGATCATCGGAAGCTCACCGTATTTCTCCGGAGACTGCGTCAGAAATTATCGATGGAGGAATTGCATCCGACGGGCGAATTCCTGAGGCTGGCCAATGCCGGGCTGTATACGGAGCAATTCGCATACTTGAGCCTCTAGAGAAGCGGCAATGCCCGTTTCTTTTTTTTACACGACCGAATCTGCTACACTCTCTTTACTTATAGGTATCTCTCTTAAACTCTCTTTTCTAAATCTTCTTCCCTCAAAAGTATTATGAATATCGCGATGCTTCTTTCTGGCGGGGTGGATAGTTCGGTATCCCTGCGATTGCTTCAAGACGCCGGTCATACTGTGCATGCTTTCTATCTGAAGATCTGGCTCGAGGACGAGCTGGCTTTTTTAGGTGAGTGTCCTTGGGAGGATGATTTAAAATATGTACGAGCAGTTTGTGAACAGGCAGAGGTGCCACTCACAGTCGTGCCGTTTCAGAAAGAATACTGGGAACGTGTGGTGACCTATACGATCGATGAGGTGAAAGCCGGACGGACACCGAATCCGGATGTACTCTGCAATGCGCAGATCAAGTTTGGTGCGTTTTATGAATATATCTTTTCTCAGGAAAAATTTCATTTCGATAAGATCGCGACGGGCCATTATGCGGAAGCGGATGAACGAGATGGACAGGTATTTCTGAAAATGTCACCAGATTTAGTGAAGGATCAGACTTATTTTCTCTCACAGCTGTCGCAGAAGCAGATGGCGAAGGCGATGTTTCCCATCGGGCATCTGAAAAAAGAAGCAGTACGGGTCCTTGCGGAGAAATATGATCTCCCAAATGCGAAACGGAAAGACAGTCAAGGAATCTGTTTTCTCGGGCAGATCGCTTTTGATAAGTTTCTGGAATTTCATCTCGGAAAAAAGGCGGGAGATATCATCGACCTCAAGACGGGAGAAAAAATCGGAGAGCATGATGGTTTTTGGTTCTATACGATCGGCCAGCGTAAGGGAATCAGGCTTTCGGGCGGACCATGGTATGTCGTGAAAAAAGATACGGAAAACAATTTGGTGTACGTCTCGAATCACTATCGGAGTGAGGAAATGTTTCGCGACACTTTCGAGGTAGGCGGACTGCATTGGATCAGCGGTGAAACCCCTGTAAAAAAAGAATTATCAGTGAAGCTTCGACACGGACCGAAGAAGTATGTTTGCGAGATGATATTACTCGAAAATGGCAATATATCCGTCAAGCTTGTCGATGAAGCAGATAAGGGTATCTCGCCCGGACAGTTCGCTGTGTTCTATGACGGAGAATACTGTCTGGGAGGAGGAATGATTGTTTCATAAGACAAAAAAACACAAAAATCAAAACACAAAAAGCCAAACAAAACACAGTAAACAAACTTGAGAGATTGGATTTGTGTTTTGGAAAATGTGCTTTGTTTGGAATTTTGTGTATCTGTGTTTTGTGACTCTATGAAAATTTCTGCTGATAAAATTCATTTTTTCGAGTTAACGATCGCTGACTTCTTTATGAAAGTTGGGCGGGAGGATTTGCCATGGCGGAAACCCCGAAAAACTGCGTCTCGGGGCACAGGAAAGATTACGGCGTATGAAGTGTGGGTAAGCGAGATTATGCTCCAGCAGACCCAAGTGTCGCGGGTGATTGATTATTATGGGAAATTCCTGTTGCGTTTTCCGAATATTGAAGTATTAGGAGAAACGACGTGGGAAGAATTCCTTCCATACTATGAGGGGCTCGGGTATTATGCGCGCGGTCGAAATATGCTCAAGGCGGCAAGAATGATCGTCGAAGAGTATGGAGGGAAATTCCCTCGGGAGAAAAAACTTCTTGAAAAAATTCCCGGTATCGGTCCCTATACGGCCAGTGCAATTCTTTCCTTTGCTTACAATGAGAATCATTTGGCATGGGATACGAATGTGAAGCGGGTAATCGGGAGGTTTTTCTTCGGGAACAAAAAAATAGAGTTTGATATGGAGAACATGGAGTCGAAATTTTCCCTACCAGCAAAGACACTCAATGCAGCGCTCATGGATTTCGGATCGGCAATCTGCCTCGCACGACCGAAGTGTGAGGCGTGTCCATTACAATCGAAATGTACTTACTATAAGGAAAATGGAAGTCAAGAGAAAATACAAAATACGAAATACGAAATACAAAATACGAAGATTGATTGGAAAGAGGCGCGGGCATTTATATTTCTTCACGAGAACCACAAAAAGTATTTTTCTTCCGATACAAAGAGATTTAAGCCGTTCCTCCTGCCAAATGGATATAATTCTCGTGCCGGGATTAAGGATTGGTTTCGGAAAAACTATGGCCTGACGGTATCGGTGCGACCGCCGTACAAG
>CAZIBB010000017.1:0-18915 GCA_964537075.1 uncultured Bdellovibrionales bacterium
CTATTTACTTAGTAAAAAAGTGTCGATCTCACTTTTTGCCTCAATCCTATGTGCGGGAAGCAGTCCTCTATATGTTTATTCAGGTGCGATCTTACCGGATAATGTTGGAGCCTTCAGTATGATGGCTGCATTCCTATTCTTCATCCTGTATATTCAATCCGAGAAGAAAACTCGATATATTTCCATGATGTTGAGTGTTTTATTCATACTAAGTACATTTTTAATGAGAGAAGCTTATGTTATCGCATTTATTGTTGTTCTCATACCACTAACTTTTTATCTTCAGAAAGATATGCTCGATATTCAATATATCCGTGATCATCAGGAAGAGATCAAGAAAGCGATTGTAGGGAAAAATCTTTCACTCGATTTGGATGCGCTTCTGGCGAAGGATACGGATCGTATGAAGCTCATGCAGGAATTGGAGGAGCTCCGTTCGCTCAAAAATGATATCAATGACCTCATCGCCAAGGCGGAGACGCAAGAAGAGCGGGAAGAAATTATCGTAAAAGGAAAAGAAATCAAGGAAAAGATCGATGTACTCGAGCCGGTATTTCGTGTCGAGAAAAAAGCTTTTGATATGCTGATGGCACAGGTACCGAACATTCTTTCGCCTGATACGCCTCTCGGCAAGAGCGAGGCCGAGAATGTGGAAGTATACCGATCGGGAGAATCACCGGTATTCGCTTTTGAGACGAAGACGCATATCGAGCTCGGGAAATCATTGGATATTCTTGATTTGGAGCGTGGCGTGAAAGTCGCCGGATATCGCGGATACTATTTGAAAAACGAAGGAGCGCTTCTCGTGATGGGACTGATGATGTACGCTCTTCAAAAAATGGTAGCCAAAGGATTCCTCCCGATGATTCCACCGACACTCGTGAAATCATTCCCGCTGTATGGATCGGGCTATTTCAAGGGACTGGGATACGATCCTACGGTGGATGAGATTTATCAGGTGGCGACTCCCGAAAAAGAATCTGATGGAAAAATAAACAAAGAGGAGAAATTTCTCGTCGGGACGGCTGAACCATCACTCCTCGCATATTATTCCGGAGAAATACTCGATGGCGCGACACTTCCCTTGAAACTTTCCGGATTCAGTCCATGTTATCGGAGTGAGATTGGGTCGTATGGCAAGGATACGAAGGGGATGTATCGCGTGCATGAGTTTTTCAAGGTGGAACAAGTGGTGCTCGCTTTGGCAGATATCGAAGCGGCGAATAAGCTACAAGAAGAAATGGTGGCCATCTCTGAAGAAATGCATCGAGAACTCGGACTCACGTATCGAAAACTCGCCATCTGTTCGGGGGACATGAGCACAGGCAAATATCGGCAGTTTGATCTCGAGGCGTGGATGCCGGGGATGAAACGATTCGGTGAGACGGGATCTGCTTCGAATTTCCTTGATTGGCAATCACGCCGCCTGGATGTGAAATATAAAGATGCCCTGACCGGGGAACGGAAGTATGTGTACATGATCAATAACACCGCCCTCCCGAGTCCGCGTGTTTTCATCGCCATTCTCGAGACCTATCAGCAAGCTGATGGTTCGGTGATCGTGCCAGAAGTCCTCCGACCGTTCGTCGGGAAAGACGTTATTCAAGCAAAGAATATTTGATAGCAAAGAGAGACAAAATAAAGGACCGTCCTTTTCAGAAAAGGACGGTCCTTTTATAGATATTGAGAAAATGTGGTGGGTGCGGGGGGAATCGGTCACCTCTCTCACGTGCCGTCGCACGCTCGCTCCTCGACCCCAGTATTTTGGTTTTTTCTGGTGAAAAAACATCAAAATACTTTTCGATTCCCCGCGTATGCAAAGCAGTTTGCATACTCCGCACCAACAAAAAAATCCACACCCGAGTGTGAATTTTTCTTTTGGTGGGTGCGGGGGGAATCGAACCCTCGACCGTTGGCTTAAAAGGCCACTGCTCTACCGACTGAGCTACGCACCCAAATTTTTGTTGACTTTGCTTAGTCTAATGAATTTTCCTGAAACAGTCAATCGACTTGAATCATCTCACCCTTTGAAACGAATCGAAAGTCTGTGGTATACTGAACACAATCCATTTGGAGAACATTTTTATGAAATACCTATTTTCTTTTCTGGTTGTCGTTGTGGCAACGGTCATTCTCTCGGGGTGTTCGCTTTTGCCGACCGGAGGGAAAGATGGCTCTATTGCCGTAACAACGGTGACAGGAAGTATTCTCAAATCTTCTGACTCAGGGGAGGGCTTTGCTTCCAAAGTGAAAATCGATGATACGCTTTCTTTGCCGGCTGCGGATATTTTGACGATCAATTTCGACCCGAATAATCCGGCCATTCTCTATGTAGGAACCGAAGCTGACGGTATTTTCCGCTCATGGGACGGTGCGGAGCATTGGGAACGTATAATATTTCCGCCGCAGCGTGTCTTTGGTATCTCGGTAGATGTCCGAAATTCCGAGCGT
The DNA here is from genome assembly GCA_964537075.1 of uncultured Bdellovibrionales bacterium. Taxonomy (GTDB): domain Bacteria; phylum Patescibacteriota; class Minisyncoccia; order Moranbacterales; family UBA1568; genus CAYTED01. Next base: position 2,452 of record CAZIBB010000017.1, read on the forward strand.
TTGCTCGCGACGGGTGTGTGGAAAAAAACTGGAAAGATCTATGAGAGCACGGACAGTGGCAAGAATTGGAAAGAGGTTTATACCGAACCAGGGGAAGGCACGGTCGTTTCATCATTGATACAGAGTCGTCTCGTTCCGAACGTCGTCTATGCCGGGACGAGCGGAGGGGTGATACTCAAAAGCGAGGACAGCGGAGAAACCTGGCAGAATTTCGGACTGACCAAGGGACCGGTGACGGATATCTACCCGCATCCGAGGAATCAGAATTCCTTTATCGCCGCTGTATTCAATATCGGGATTATTCGGACGCTTGACGGCGGAAAGAAATACACCGAGAGCCAGTCGACGGATTTTCCGGACGACCCTCGCGATGCGAATCAGAATAATTCCTCGGGCGGCATACTGACGATAGCTCCTGACCCGCTTCGTCCGGAAGTGGTGTATGCCGGCATGCAGGGCGGCATGTATCGGACGGACGATTATGGAAAAACCTGGAAGAATATCGATATCATCGAGAGTTCCCGAAAGTTTCCGATACGTGCGATAGCCGTCAATCCGAAAAACTCCGATGAGATATCCTATTCGGCCGGCGATACTTTCTATCGTTCGCTCGATGCCGGCAAGAGTTGGACGACGACGCGATTGCAGTCCGACAAGGCGGCGAGTGTCATAGCATACGATTGGAATGATCCGAGGGTGATCTATGTCGGATTACGAAGTTATAAATAATCGAGAACTGCTGCGCTTGGCGCATTTCCTAATAATTTAAGTCTGAGAAGTATGATCAAGGAACTTATCGAGCCGAATCAAGAACAGTTCGAATCCGCCGTTCTTCATTTTGAAGAAGAGGCCGCCAAGCTCCGGACGGGTCGGGCGAATCCTGCTCTTGTCGAAGGACTTCTCGTGGATTATTACGGTGTGAAGACGCCTCTTCGGCAGATCGCGACGATATCTACTCCAGAAGCGAGGCAGATACTCATCCAGCCCTGGGATCGCGAGGCGATCGTGTTTGTCGAATCGGCGATCCGCGAATCGGATCTCGGACTCAATCCGTCGAATGACGGGCAAGCGATCCGCGTGACGCTTCCAGCGCTCACCGAAGATCGTCGGCGTGAATTGGTGAAGGCGCTCAATCAGCGGGCAGAGGACGCTCGTATCTCGGTACGCAATACTCGTGAGGAGATTTGGAAACAGATCCAGGAATGGGAGAAGGAGGGTGTGATCGCCGAAGATGATAAGTTCCGCGGCAAGGAAGATCTGCAGAAAGTCGTCGATGAATACAATGCCCGTCTCGAGTCGCTTCGCGAGAAGAAAGAAAAGGAGATACTTACGGTGTAAGTGTAATTGGTAACTTGTAACCGGTAATTGGAAGAACACTTTTTTGATTACTAATTTCTCGTTACAAGTTACTCCTTGGTTAGTTCTAGATATAATAAAAGTAAGGATGACTTCATTTAATAACACAGTATGTTGCTAACAATACTCATCTTCATCATCATCCTCGGCCTTCTCGTATTCGTTCACGAGGCGGGGCATTTCATCGTAGCGGTGCGAAATGGTATCAAGGCAGATGAATTCGGTTTCGGATTCCCTCCTCGGATGTTCGGTTTTTATAAGGATGAGACGACCGGGAAATACAAGTTTGTCTGGGGGAATAAGGACGTACAGAGCAAGAATACCTTGTTCTCCATGAATTGGCTTCCGCTCGGTGGTTTCGTCCGTATCAAGGGCGAGGACGGGCATAGTCATGATCCGGACAGCTTCGCGGGAAAGTCTGCCTGGATCCGGGTCAAAGTGCTCGGAGCGGGAGTTTTCATGAACTTTATCTTCGCGTGGCTTCTCATATCGATCGTTCTCATGATCGGTTTTCCTCATGCCATCGATTCGGGCAATCGCTTGGAGTATGCGAATACGAAGATTTACATCACCAATGTTTTGAAAAACACCCCTGCATCGGAAATGGGGCTTCAGGCAGGAGATCAAGTTGTCACCATCGACAGCAAGCAGGTATCGGGGCTTGAGGAAGTGAGTGCGATTATCAAATCAAAACAAGGAACAGAAATCGTGATAGGAGTGAATCGTCTCGGAAAGGAATTGAATCTTCATGGCACGCCACGCATGAATCCTCCGGAGAATGAGGGGGCGCTCGGTATCGGATTCACTGAAACCGCTATCGTAAAACTCGGATTTTTTGAAGCTATCTATCAGGGCGCTTTGAATACGTATGAGATGACCAAACAGATCCTTGTTGCGCTCGGACAAATGTTTGGTATGCTCTTTGGTGGGGATAAGGTGGCGGTCGATGTGACCGGACCGGTGGGTATCGTCTATATGACCAAGCAGATGAGCGATCTCGGTTTCGTGTATCTCCTCCAATTCGCCGCCATTCTCTCGATCAATCTCGGTATCGTGAATATCCTTCCATTTCCGGCGCTTGATGGGGGACGCATCTTCTTCGTTCTCCTCGAGAAACTGAAGGGTCGTCCGGTGAGTCAAAAAGTAGAAATGGCATTGCATCAGATAGGATTTCTCCTCCTCCTTCTCCTCATGGCAGTTATCACGATTCGTGACTTCTCGCAATTCCAATTGATAGAAAAAATTAGTCGTTTCTTTTGATTGTAAGATGAAAAAAGGATAAAGGTCGGAAACATCGAAAAATCTCGCTTAAAAACGAGGTTTTTTCCTTTTTTAGATCACATATTTTATGGAATGCTTGATTCACACACTAAATATGCGCGTCAGGAAGCGATTTAATGGTACAGAGTGAGATGTGCCATCAAAAGGATCTAGTGTATGATGGGGGCTTTGCGCCCTTGGCGCTGCGCATAATTGGTGTTCGGGTTGACAAAAGAGGAAGAATCTGCTATTATTGCCAGTTAATTAGAGTGATCAAATTATATGGACATGCATGATATTGTTTTCGAATTGAAGCGAAAAACGGGATTGATTCTCTTTTCCGGTGCGATTATCTCGATGCTCGCTTTTTTCAGCTTGATTTTTTTCCAGCCGGCATATCGTGCGGATATCGATTTTCTCGTTTCACCGAAAAATGCGACCGGGAGTGATTATTATTCTCTCTCCCGCTCTTCCGAATATCTCGGCAAGGCACTTGCTCAGATCGTCGTGAGTGAGAAGTTTATGGAAGCCGGTTTCGATTCCGGCATGGTGGATCGCGCGGAATTTCCTATCGATAAGAAAGATCGTTTGAAGCAGTGGAGTGATACCGTGAGTGTCTCTCGTGGTTCCGAGGGTGGTATGCTCCATGTGCGAGTACTTGCTAAGTCCGGTCGGAGCGTCGAGCGGACAGCGAAAGCCGTGACGGATATTCTTTCCAACAAGGCGGGAGAATTTCTCGGAAGTGGATCGGAAGTGGATATCCGTATCCTTTCCGGACCGATCGTCGATCGCAATCCTTCATTTGGAGAATTGGTCGCGGGAAGTATCGGTGGATTCATCCTCGGGACATTTTCCGTCATCATCTCTCTCTTGTATCGAATGAGCGCGCTCTCAAATCGGAATCATAATTTTTCACGACAGTAATTTCAGATATTCACGATTTGCTCCGATGGACTATCGGGGCAAGGGTGAGAATCGGAATAGGTCTGGTTCTTCAACTGTCATTTGACAATTTCAGGATAGAAGGGAGTATCATCATGCGCAACCGTATCATTACACTGCTCTTTGCAGTGATGCTGTCGGGGTGCATTACGATGCCCCAGACAGTGGAAGTTCGTGAAACGACCGGACCGCTTTCTGCACAAGCAGTGAATGGAACGGTCAATCTCGCCATTGACCCCGTCGCCTTTCTTGGCGTCCGGAGCACGGCAGACATCGAGTCGGGGAATTTCACTGTCGTGTACGCGAAGTTTCCGGACGATCCGAATGGGTTGCTCGGGGAATTTGATGCACGGCGGGTAAGTTATCCCGTCTTCGCAGTCGGACCTGATGGACGGGAATATCCGGCGCAGGCATTGTTTGCGGGGTTTGCGACTTGCGAGGCAACGCTTGCGGTGCTTGTTGAAGGGACTCGGAACCTGAAAGGTTTTACAGCAGTCCTCGCCAATACGGCTCGGGATCAGATGTACGATCTGTTGGGTCAATCTGTTAAAGTTGACGCGGAAAAGTTTCGGAAGAGTGGTGACTACCGTCGGCAAGTGATTGCCAAAAATGGTTCGCCGCTCGAACGATTCGTACAGGTACGGGATTATGACCGGATCATTCGTGGGTGGCAGCTGCTGAATGCGGCTTCGCACATCGGAAAAATTCGGACACCGTATCCTCTTGAGTTCGTTCAGGGCGTGGCGCGGATCAATCCGCAACACTCTCGTTCGGAAAAGTTTCTCGCGACGACATCGGCTTCAGTCAGTTTGAATCCGATGGCGACGGTCGTTGGGGTTGTCATGGAATACATCGTCTCGAACAATGCTCCGGCATTGGGTTGGACCGGTGAATCCCTGGCGCCTCGCGGTGACCAGGCCTTCAATATCTGGGTATGGCGTACGCTCGAAAAGCGTGCCCGACCCTATTGCCAGTAATGGCAAGGAGAGAATCATGAAACGAATTTTGTTGTTTCTCACTATCATGAATTTGATGGCGGTCGGTACGGTCGCTGCAGCGCAAAACTGCATCGACCTTGGTCGTGATCCTTTCGGGGATCGCGATGTCATGCCAGCCCTGGTGACGCTTGTGGGAACGGAGAAGGCGAAAGTCTTCGCCGAGCTCATGGCGAATACCCAGGGTGAACAGATGAACATCACCCCTGACATGCGATTCAACATGGAGTTTGGGAATTACAAGCTTCTGAAGAACGTCTGCGTTAAGGGTGATGAACCGGCGACGGCGTACGCTCATCCGGTAACGGGTGAGATACTGGTTATTCCGGCGAAGTGTCGGAATCCGTCGCTTCTGGTTTCTCATCGGGCCGAGGTCGTGGCGCAAGTCACAACTCCGGTTCCGGCGACTCCGACAGTGGCTCCGCCGGTAGCAGCTGCTCCGGTACCTGCTGTGGCAACGCCGGCATCTGTCTCTGCTTTCGATCCGCCAAGGCGCTTGGAAGTGGAAGTGGGTGCGGGCATCGGTGCGTGGACCAATAACCTTGCGAAAGGGGACTGGGCTTATGCCGAGGCGCTCCTCTGGAAAGAGACCGGCGGCGGTCAATCGATCGGCGGCGGTTTCTATGGGAATTACGGGAGCGGCGAAAGTAAACTCTCGGACTACTCCTGGAAAGAACACTCACTTGGCGTACAAGCTGGCGTGAAGCAGTCCTACAAGACTGCTGATGGTCAGCCGGCGCAGTGGCAGGTCAAGGGTCGTCTCGTCGATGAGAAGATTCACGGCGGCAGTCCGAACTCGGGCTATGCCATGACCCAGAACAACCTCAAGCTCGGCCTCTATGTTGAGAACATGAAGCGGATCAACGCTGAGTGTCTCGAGGGATGGACTGTTGAGGGGTGGAAATCCTTCAATGCGTCCATCAAGTCGACCTGGGCAGGTGATACTCCTCAGTCTCGCGATCAGGCACAAGCGAATTACATCCGCGAATGCCGGATCAACAAGTTGTGGAGTTGGCGTGTGTCAGCGGGTCCCGCATGGACCAGTTGGGACAACCAATTCTGGGCGAATCTGGGTCTGGAGTTGAAGTATGACTTCACGAATCATATCGCACTACGCTTTGGTCCATCGATCGGTATTCCGCTCGGAGTATCGAGCACGTATGCCGACCACTCAATCGCTGATCTCACAACGTTTCGTTTCGGTGTCCGTCTCGAATTCGGGGATTATCTCCGTACCGAGGATGCCAAGCGGCGTGAAGCAGAGATCACACCGGTAAATGCAGTCACGCCGATTGTCGCAGCTCCTCCGGTAACATCAGGAGTGGTAACGACGCCAACGGCAGTGAAGACAGCATCAGTAGCAGTACCGGTGACGCGGGCGACGAGCACGGGGAACGTTCCGTGCTTCACCTGTGACAATCGTGCAGGAAGTTGGCAGCCGCTGCAATAAAAAGTGGCCGTCATGGGGCGGGAGAGGAATCGATAACATCGAAACCACTCCCGCCCTCTTTTTTTTGTAAAAAATAATGTTTTTTGGAAAATTTTTTACAACGGTCAAACGCGGTCAAACATCGGTCGTTCCGCCTGCGGGCGGTGCGTCCGCTGTTTGAGATTTTTCGCTGAGAATTTTTTACAGCGGACGCACCGCTGAAACCAGCGGAACGACCGTTATAAAAAATTTTTGGCCGCTGTTTAAAATCGCTCATTGTAGGCTTTATAGAAGCATGGTTTTAAGGGGTTGACAAAAAGTCATTTTTGGAGTATATTGACGGGTCCTGATAAATGGGACAAATTTTACAACTCGAGTTTCGGATTGGTCTCCGAAATTCATTTTCGCCACTTTGTTGGCAAAGGAGGACATCATGACCAAGTACCTTACCGCCACCTTGGTGGCACTCGTCGCATCCGCCGCGGCTTTCGCCGGGACCTTCGTGGTTCCACCGAACGCCACCGTCACGGGGTCTTCCGACGGCACGATTTCGTGGTCAGGCGTCACGCTCGGATCCGTGGTTCATTACCGGGACGTGAATGCAGCCCCGGTGGAGATGAAGGTGAGCGGCTCATCTGGCCGTGTTCGACTCGAAGATGTCTCTGGTGTCGGTGGACGGTTCCAACTTCGTGATGCCAATGGCAATTACGCTTGGCTCACGCCGCAAGGAACGCGCTTCAATTTGACGGGCGCTCGTCTCGAATGCTCGCATCCGGACGGTTGCGCTCTCGAGATCGACGGCACGGGACCGAAGTCGGCACCGGTCGCCAATTATCCGGGCGGTGTCTACCAGGGGTACACGCCGACGCAACTGTCGGGGGCAAGTGTCACACCAGTGGCGATGGTTTCGTCGCCCACGGTGGTTGGTGCTTCGCAGTCACCCAATGCCTGGAAATACAAGTTGGTTCCGAGTGAGGCGAAGAAAGCCGACTATAAAAAGCCGGTCACCAAGGCCAAGGCCAAAGTGAAAGCAGCTTCGGCCAAAGATTGCGGCGGCTTGCCGGTGATGGTCGGTGGGCAGCTGGTACAAAAGCCCTGCGAGGCCATCTATCTCGGCGTTCCAACACCGCAGGTCGTGGCAGCAGCACCGGCGGCACCCGCTGTCAAAAAATAGCAGGGACAATCGTCTCTGCGAAACACTCGAGCCCAGCGTATGATTCTATACTCTGGGCTCGAATTCTTTTCATTACGAAACTTCTTCAATGTACGATATAATGGAGTGAAAGAAACTATGTCATCGACACATTCACTTTTTCCGGTAACGATTTTTCAAGAAAAGATAATTTTCTTTGTTTTGGTCTTGCTTCTCGGATCGGTCGCGCTCCTCGGTGCGATATTCGGTTCCACTCCGGGCGCGCTTTTTCTCTTCGCTCTCGGCGTCGCGTTTCTCGGCGCCTTTCTTTTTCCTCGATCTGCGATTTTCGCGATGCTCGCACTCACCATTCTCTTCGAGCGATTCTTTACTCTGCAGCCCTTGGTGCTCGGCAAAACGGTCTTGAAGGTATACCCGATGGATATGGTCATCCTCGGATTACTTTTGGCATTTGTCGTATTTTGGCTTTTATTTCGTCACCGAAAAAATGTATGGGCATGGCCGGATATCTGGCTCATGCTTTTTTTCGCGTACACGACCCTGCTCTTCCTTCTGTCGGTATTCGGTATCGGCGGTAGCGACTCATCGGTCGCTTTCAGCACCTGGAAACAATATGTTTTTTATGGATCATTCTTTTTCCTCATCCGTCTGGCAGTATACGGTATCGCCGATCTGAAAGCATTGCTTCGGGTGATATTCATCTCGATATCGCTCACCCTCATTTTTCTTATCATCGGCATTCTCAATGGTGAGGGTCTCTGGAGTGAATACACACCGCTCTCGACCGTAGGGGTGCGAATCCTCGCTTTCCCTCATGCATTGTATTTTTCGCTGGCCTTGATAACCGCATTCCTTCTCTTGGCGACGGATGTTGTGCGGGACAAATATCGCACGGCGCTCTTCGCTCTCGTTCCTCTGCTCGCGGTCGGTATTGTCGGATCACTGATGCGGCACTTGTGGCTTGGTCTGGCTGCGGCTTTTATCGTCGGCTTTCTCATGCTTTCCGGGAAACAGCGGATTTTCTTCATACGGAACAGTGGTGCCTCTCTCGGGATATTCACCGTCTTCGCGACGATTTTTCTTTCAATATTGACCCTTTTTCCGCACAGTTCGTTTACAGAAAGCGTTTTGTATTCCGGGGATATTCTCTCGACACGTGTCACCTCCATCGGTGATTCTTACGACGAGAGTGCGGTCTGGCGTGGCGCTGTCTGGCAGAGCGCTTTCAAGCGTTTCTCCGAACACCCATTCATCGGTATCGGTCTCGGGAATAGCGTACCCGTTGAGATCGGGGAGTATCGGGATATCATCGAAGTACGAAATATCCACAATTCCTGGTTCGCTCTCATCGTGCAGACGGGACTCATCGGATCGGTGCTCTTTGGGCTTTTTCTCTTCTCTTTGCTTTGGCAAGTTTTCCGAATGGAAACATCGAAAGAAACGGTGATGATAACGAGAGCGATATTACTCTCAATGTCGGTATTTTTCACTCTCGTTTTTTTCTTTCAACCGTATCTCGAAACGAATCTCCTTGCTTTCTTTTTCTGGGTGATGCTTGGTATCATGGCGATTATTACGAGGAAAGAATTTTTTGAACAATAGGCGTTATGAAAATTCTCGAAATCAATAAATTTTTCTCTGCGAGGCGGGGAGCGGAGCGGCACTTTCTTGATCTGATCACGCTCCTTGAGAAACATGGTCAGGAAGTGGCTGTTTTTTCCATGCGTCATCCGGAAAACATGCCATCACCCTGGGAAAAATATTTCGTTTCGCATGTCGGGTATAATTCTGATGACTCGACTCTCTGCGAGCGCATCATGGGCACAGGGAGATTGTTCTGGTCTTTCGAAGCGAGGCGCAATATGAAAGCGATTATCAATGATTTCCGTCCGGAACTCGTGCATGTGCATAATGCGTATCATCAGCTGTCGCTCTCATTTTTTCCAATTATCAAAAAAGCAGGGATACCGCTTGTCATGACCGTGCATGACTATGTAATGATTTCACCGGACAAGGATACCTATTATCCGGAAGTGGGTCGACAGTATTGGAAATTTCTTCTGGTGCAGAAATACAGTATTGGGAAGCGCCTACTCCTTATCGTGAAAAAATACTGGGAAGAATCCTGTGGTTTTTATGATAATGTCGATCATTTCATCATACCGAGCCGGTATGTAAAAAATATTTTCCTCTCCGCTGGCGTATCGGAAGAAAAAATGACAGTGTTGCCGCATTTCATCCCTGAGTCAGATGAGGGAAGCGGGGAAAACAGGGAGAGAAAACTTCCGAAGGAATATCTTTTTTCATTTGGTGCGATTTCAAAGGAAAAGGGGATAGACACCTTGCTTCAAATTTCAGCATCGACTCATATACCGCTCGTACTCGCGGGGCGTATCGAGGGTGATTTCGATGTGGAGAAATATCCGAATGTGATATATCTCGGTATGCAAAACAGGTTCGAACTGAACGGATTGATCAAGAATGCGGCGGCGGTTGTGTCTGCATCGGAGCTCCCTGAGACATTCGGGCTCACGGCACTTGAGACTGTCTCTCTTGGAAAACCGTTCTTCGCCTTGGATCGCGGAGCGCTTTCGGAAATTATTACGAATGGAGAGAATGGGTTTCTCGCGAAGGACAGGGCGGAACTGGAAACGATTATCAACAGATTCCTCTCTGGCGAAATCAGGGTCGCCACTCCGGAGATACTGCGAAATACCGCTTCGGAAAGGTTCGGAGCAAGAACGTATCTTGGCCAATTTCAGCCTCTTTCTGAGTCATTGACTCGGAAGAGTTAGTATGGTATAGTAATGAAATGTTATTTTAAAAACCGACAGGAGGGAGAAAAAAATGAATGCTATCATTCGAGTGTTCTGCCAGGCGGCATTTTTCATGTTCATCATGAGCGCGGCATCGGCCGATGACGAAAAGGGATTTTCCACACAGTTCCTCATCGAGAGACTGGAGGACGGGAAGATCTGTGCAGAACCACGGATTGTCATGCAGCAGAAAATCCCGGGGTTTCTGCCGGTCATCATACTCCGGCATCAAGTGGTATCGATGCAAAATGGTCGTGTTGAAGCGACTGAGGATATGAATGAAGTCATACTCCGTCTCAAGGAAAAACAGACATCAGCAAGACACTGCTTCAAACCTTTGCGGATCGGAGAATATCAATTGAGTCGCTGGTTTGTCCTGTACGCCGGGAAGATGTACACTCTGCAGTTCAAGGGCAGCCGTGGTTCAAACGAAGTCCTCTGGAATCATTCAGCGGAAGATATCTTCTATAGCGCTCCGCTCGAAAAACAGTCGCCACGAAGCAAGATATCAATCTGACAAGGAAGGAGACAAAAATGCGGAGAGTATATTTGATCCTGATTGCACTGGTATTGATGAATATGATCGGGAGCGGCGATCAACAAGAAAAAATCCCGTTTAATCCGCAGGCACAGGCGACCGGTTATCTCAAAAGCATGCTCGGTGACACGGTAATCGAGATCACCTATCAGCGGATGTTTCCGCGTGATGATGGTGATCGTGAAAAACTCGATCGCAACTTACAGGAGCTCCTCGTAGGCTTGAAAGGAGACTACTATGGAACTCCGGATGGCTGGCTGTTGAGTGGAACAGAAATTCCTCTCAATGGTGAAATCGAGTGTAGTGTGGCCGTTACCTTTACGGGCTTCTCCTATTGCTGTTTTAAGAACAACACGGAGTTGAGAGGAGATTCCTTTACGGCGGAAGGCGCTGTCGATGATATGCGACAATTCCTTCGGGAAATACGTATATAAGAGCCTATCAGGGCTTTGTCAGACGGGTACCAGTATGGCGCCCGTTTTTTCTTTTTCTAAAAATCACGCTTATTATTTTTCAAACATGATCCGCGCGTCGAGAATGCGGAAATCTTTGGCGCTTTCGGTTACGACGAGAGGATTGATATCGATTTCCGAAATTTCCGGGAAATCTTCGACGAGTTGTGAGAGTCGTCCGAGGCATTCTGTAAGTGCCTCTATATCGATACCCGCTTCGCCACGGGCACCCATAAGAAGTTTGTAGGATTTCAATTCGGAGATCATCGTCATCGTATTCTCCCGATCGAGCGGAGAAAAACGGAAAGCCGTGTCCTTGAATATCTCGACGAAGATGCCGCCGAGTCCGACCATGAGAAGTTTTCCGAGCCCTGGTTCATTTTTCATGCCGAGAATGATTTCTTTTCCGCCGGGTTTCGCCATTTCGACGATGACGGCGCCAACGAGTTTCGCTTTCGGCGCTTTCGCTGCGACGGTTTCGAGAAGTTTTTCATACGCAGTGCTCGCTTGCTCCGGCGAGACGTTGAGCATCACTCCGCCCGAATCGCTTTTATGGAGAATATCAGGGGAAATGATTTTCAAGGCGATTGGTCCGTCAATCATGAGTGCGGCGGCACCGGCCTCGGTAGGTGAATGCACTTCGTAGCTGCGAAGGATGGGAAATCCATACGCGGCGAGGACTTGGTATCCTTCGCTTTCTGTGAGACGATCCCGACCGGATTTGCGTGCGAGCGCGATCACATCATGTGCCTTCGTACTCTCGATATCAGGAAAAGAAAATGCGGTCGAAGTGGTTTCTTTCTGAAAGGTCGTGAACATATGCATGCTCCCGAGTGTTTCGGCCGCTTCTTCCGGATAGGTGAAGAGAGCAATATCGGATTTCCGCAGGAGTTCGCTTCCTTTTTTCAGCGCCTCTTTGCCAGCAAAAACGGCAAGTATCGGTTTTCCTGATTGTTCCTTGGCTCGGATGATGGCGCTTGCCGTTCCGACAGCATCCGTCATGCTTTGCGGGGTCACGATGACGATCAGGGCATCGACATGGGTATCGCTTGCCATGGTATTGAGCGTGTGAGCGTATCGGTCGGCCAAGGCATCACCGAGGACATCTATCGGATTTTTCGCGCTTGCGGCGGGCGGAAGGAATTCTTTGAGGCGTGCTTCAGTTTCAGCGGAGATCGAAGCGAGTGTGAGGCTATTTTTTATCAGAGCATCGGTCGCGATGACACCGAGGCCACCAGCATTGGTAACGATGGCGACGCGATTTCCTTTGGGAAGAGGATTTTTTGAAAATCCTTCGAGGAGATTTTTCAGATGATTCATGCTTCGTGCGCGAATGGCGCCGGCCTGCCGGAGGAGCGCTTCGTAGGCGGCATCGCTTCCTGCGAGCGATCCAGTATGCGAACTGGATGCCTTGGTACCGGCAGTGGTCGTACCCGATTTAAGAACGATGAGGGGCTTCGGTTCCGGTAGCGAGAGGAGCTCGCGTCCGGCGGCGATGAATGTCTCGGATGAAACGATATCTTCGGAATAAAAAGCGACGAGCTTCGTCATATCATCATCACGTGCCCAGTCGAGGAAATCTTTTTCCTTGAGAACGGCTTTGTTTCCGATGCTTGCAAAAAGAGAAAAGCCGAGCTCGGAGCGCGTGAGATCAAGGAGTGCGGTCGAGAGGGCGCCACTCTGGGAGAAGAAGGCGATACTGCCTTTTTTCGGCATGAGTTTGGGTGTTGCGAATGAGGCATTGAGCGAAATGGCCGGAGAGAGGTAGCCGAGGCAATTCGGTCCGAGTATGCTGATTTTGAATTTTTTTGCGATGTGAATGATCTCGGTTTCAAGTTGAGCCCCCTCAATACCGGTTTCTTTGAAACCGGCGGAGATGATGATAGCCGATGAAATCCCTTTTTCACCGATTTCCTTGAGGACTTCCGGAACTATTTTCGCCGGGACGATGATGATAGCGAGATCGGGAATGGAAGGAATCGCTTGTATGTTCGCAAGGCAGGGGTGATGAAAAAGTTTGGTCGTTTTCGGATTCACGAGAAAGACTTCGCCCGTGTAGCCGCTAAAAAGGATGTTATGAGTGAGATCATTTCCGACACTTCCGACCTTGGTCGAGGCGCCGATAATGACGAGAGATCGGGGAGAGAAGAGCGTTTGAAGAGACATATTTTTTTGTTTTTATGGCGGGAGAAATGTCTCTATTGTACCCTAAAATTCGTCTCTTGACAAAAAAGCTATAATTTGCTATTATGTACCGTTACGTTTTAACTGAAGTAATCTGAGTATATATGAAAAATCTTGGCTTAAAAAAAGACCTTTTTGTGGTTTTTGGTGCGATAGTACTATCGATACCACTTAACGTTTTCGGTGGTCATGATGTGCTGTATGTCGATAAAAATTCCACTGGATCGGAACTTGGAACCAATGATTCTCCGTACCAGAGCATCGAAAATGCCCTGAAAAATGCCGGGGACAGCGATGAAGTACGTGTAAAAAAAGGTACGTATAAGGAGAATATCGTTATCCCCAAGGGGGTGAAGGTGACGAGTGATGCGGATGATCGCGATAAAGTTACCGTTTCCGGAAAGAAGAATGAGCCGACCATCGTCATGAAGGATGGTGCCGAGCTTTCAAAGATAACCGTCAAGGAAGGTCGCCATGGCATACGCGTGGAAAAGAGTTCAAAGGCGCATATCTTTGATGTGTTAGTGGAAGAGAGTGATCGGGACGGTATCCATATCGACCAGTCGAAAAAGAAAGACAAAAAGCACCGCGTCTTTATCGACAAGGTGGAAGTGAAGAAAAGCGGACGAGCCGGTATTTATTCCGAAGAGCACTTTGTGGTCATTACGAAAAGTAATATCCACAACAATGATTCGGACGGTATCGATTTCCAGGCCGGTATGAAAGCATGGATCGAGAATACGCAGGTGAATACCAATGGGGGATCGGGATTGAAAATAGATCTCAATAATGCCGATATTTGGACGAATAAGATTTCTTTGCGGAAGAACAAACGCGAAGGGGTGGAGGTTTCCGCTCGGACGAATGTGATGGGAAATTTTGGATTGAAAAAGGCGACGATCACAAACAATAAGAATTATGGCGTCGCGAAACTGCGTCGTGATACGGCGCCGGTATCGCTTTTGGCGAGCCATGTCTTCATCGAGGACAGCCGAGTGGAAGGAAATGGCAAAGGTGTCGTCTCAGGTGTTATCTCGGTAAAATAAAAAAATTCGACGGAATTATATTTTTTAAGGGAGGATCATGAAAATAGCATTCATCGGACAAAAAGGAATACCGGCCATTTCAGGCGGCGTGGAAAAGCACGTCGAGAAATTGGCGGTAGAACTCGCGCGAAAGGGTCACGAGGTGACTTGTTATGTCCGATCACACTATACGCCCAAGGCGCTCACGGAGTATCAGGGTGTGAAATTGATACATCTCCCGAGTATTCATACCAAGCACCTGGATGCCATCACCCATACCTTGTTCGCGAGCGTGCATTCCTTGTTCGCGGAGTATGACGTGATTCATTATCAGTCCATGGGACCCTCGACCTTGGCCTTCATTCCAAGGCTTTTCAAACGATCATCGCGTGTCGTCGCGACGTTTCATACCCGGGATTATTTTCATTCGAAGTGGGGGCTCCTCGCGCGGATTTTTCTCAAGATAGCGGAGCGACTCATCCTCTTTGTTCCTGAGCGGACATTTGTCGTGAGCGAGACACTCTTGAAGTATGTCCGTGATACGTATGGGAAAGAATGTGTGTTAACGCAAAATGGCGCTGACGCATTTTATGAGTGTGAATCACTTTCGCTCGCGCCGCTTGGTCTCCGGCCGAAACAGTATGTCGTGTCGGTGAGCCGACTCCTTGCACATAAGGGGATCCACTACCTCATCAAGGCGTTTATGGATTTGGAAGATACGAATCGATTACCAGGAAATAATTTCAAACTCGCTATCGTCGGTACGCATGCCGAAACGAAGGAATACGTCGAGTATCTGAATCTTTTGGCAAAAGGACGTGATTCAGTCGTTTTTCTCGGTGAACGGAGCGGCCATGAATTGAAAGCCCTGTTCTCTCAGGCGGCGGTATTCGTGCAGCCATCGGAAGATGAAGGGCTTTCGATCGCGCTTCTGGAGGCGATGGGCCACGGATTGCCATGTGTGGTCTCGAATATTCCTGCAAATCTCGAAGCGATCGGAGATACCGGACTGGCTTTTGAAAACAAAAATGTCGATGATCTGAAAACGGAGCTGTCGCGACTGATCAATACGAAGGAATTGATGCAAGGTCTCGGAACGCGCGCGCAGGAGCGGATCGCAAGGCATTATAGTTGGGAAGCGATCGCGAAGAAAACGACTCGCGCGTACAAGGAAGAAATAACTCGCTATGCATATAAGCGTTATGTGGCAGCTCTCTAATCATACCGGTTATCCAAAACGCCTTGCGATCGGATTCGTGTGCGTCGTTTTCGTAGCGAGCGCTGTTTCGACCTTGCTTTTGATTGATCGCTTCCGTTCGTATCGCGCGGATATCGATATACTCCTGCTGTCGAAGAGTGTTTTGGGCGCGCTCGAAACCGAAGCGACGAGGGATGCTCTTATACTCCTTGGATCGAAGGATGATTTTTTGTATGACGTGAATGAGCTGGTCTCCGTTTCAGGAGTTGAAATTTTCGGGACAGGCAAGGGATCCCTGCGTATTCGGGTGTCGGCCGAAAACCCTGTCGACGCGAGGGACGGTGCCTTCATCGCCTCTCAGAAGCTCTTTTCTCTCACGAGCCGGTACTACGATATCCGAAAAAATACCGACATCCGTTCGATCGCGACACCTCGCGTAGAAGGAACCATCCCTCATCCGATTCTGCTCCTGATCTCGGGAATGGTTTCCGGTGTCCTCTTTTCGGTGATATTTTTCCTGATACTCCTCTCTCTGGCGCGGATCGCTTTTTCTTTCCGAAAGGAAGAATCGTTCCCGATTTCAGGACAGGTTTTTTCACCGGCGAAGGGAACGATGCGGAGCGAGAGAGAGGAAGCCCCTCACAGCTTTTCTCCGGATGCTTTTGTGCCGAAAAAGCCCGATGCGAAGTTTTTTTCTTTCGAATCATCCGGTGCCGATCGGGAAAAGGATTATGCCCATTTCAACCGCGGTCCGGCTCCGACGAATCTGCCGATAGCGCAGGGGGATGCAGACGTGTTTCCTCATTTTCTGTTTCCGGAGAATCCTCCCATGAAGGGAAATGATGGGATTATCAAGAAGGATGTCGAGATGCCTGTTTCTCCGATTGAACCGATGATTTTCGATACCCCTCTCGAGGAACTGCCTCCCGATCATGAACCGACCGAAGCGGAATATAAAGAGCGTTTGAACAATCTCCTGAAGGGGAAGATGCCCAAGTAGCAGGGAACAGAGAACAAGGAACAATGAACACGAAAGAGAGGTTGAAATTTTAACAGCAGGAGCAAGGAACAGTGAACATGAAGCAGAAAACGTGGAATAGATTTCTTATTCATAAA
>CAZIBB010000018.1:0-17700 GCA_964537075.1 uncultured Bdellovibrionales bacterium
CGGTTTCGGCATCTCGCTTGCCTCATTTTTTTGCGGAGAGAGATTGAAGTGTCGATTCCCGGGAGCTGATCTCATGGAAGAAGTTTTGAAAATAGCCAATGAGAAAAAGCTTTCAGTCTATCTTGCTGTGCAATCGGATGGTCTTTCTTCATACGATGAGGTGAAGGATATTCTTTTAAAACGGTACCCAGGATTACGCGTGGATGGCGAGGATATCGATGTATATCAATTATCTGAATACAAAATACAAAATACAAAATACGATATACTATTTTGTAATTTCGGAGCACCGGACCAAGAATTATTTCTCGCTGAATTCAAAGCACAAAATACTGATTTACGAATAGGAATGGGTGTTGGTGGATCATTTGATTATCTCACGGGCAAACAAAAACGCGCGCCGAGATGGCTGCGCGTGATGGGGCTTGAATGGGTGTGGCGACTTTTATTTCAGCCGTCACGCATCAGACGCATCTGGAACGCGGTAGTCGTTTTCTTGTTTAAAGTGATAAAAAGTGCCATACTGAAGCCATAACTTTTCGATTT
Source organism: uncultured Bdellovibrionales bacterium (assembly GCA_964537075.1). GTDB lineage: Bacteria > Patescibacteriota > Minisyncoccia > Moranbacterales > UBA1568 > CAYTED01. The sequence goes on from CAZIBB010000018.1 coordinate 547, forward strand.
TTAATGTATGGAAAATAAAGTGCGCGTCCGTTACGCGCCGTCACCGACGGGGTATATGCATGTCGGAAATTTTCGGACAGCATTGTATGATTATCTTTTTGCCAAAAAACAAAGTGGGGAGTTCGTTTTGCGAATTGAGGATACGGACCAGTCTCGACTGATAGAGGGCGCGACTGAACGCCTACTCATCACGCTTGAACAGATGGGTGTTCATCATAATGAAGGTGTATTTCTTGAAAATGGCAAAATTGTGCAGAAGGGAGATTTCGGTCCGTATATTCAGTCGGAGCGATTGGAGTTGTACAAAAAATATGCCGATGAATTGATATCAAAGAAAAAAGCATATCATTGTTTCTGTACTGCAGAGCGATTGACCGCGATGCGTGATGAGCAAGTGAAGAACAAGCAAGCGCCGAAGTACGATAGACAATGTCGCTCCCTTTCCAATGAAGAAATTTCGAAACGGAAAGTTGCTGGCGAGCCATATGTGATTCGAATGATTGTTCCTGATGATCGGGAGGTGATGTTTGCTGATCTCGTTCGTGGTGATGTGAAATTTCATACGCGGGATGTGGATGATCAGGTACTCATGAAGTCGGATGGATTTCCGACCTATCACTTGGCGGTGGTCGTCGATGATCATCTGATGAACATCACACATGTTATTCGTGGTGAGGAATGGCTTTCGAGTACGCCGAAACACATTCTTTTGTACGAAGCGTTCGGGTGGAGTGCTCCGCAATTTGCACATCTCCCACTCCTTCTCAATACTGATAAATCAAAACTCTCGAAACGACAGGGTGATGTGGCAGTGGAGGATTATCTCGCGAAGGGATACCTCTCGGAGACGCTCATTAACTTCGTCGCGCTCCTGGGATGGAATCCGGGGCAGGGGAATACGCAAGAAATTTTTTCTTTGGAAGAGCTTTCAAAAAAGTTCGCTTTGGAGCAGGTAAGCAAAAGTGGTGCGGTATTCGATTTAAAAAAACTCGACTGGCTGAATGGTGAATATATCAAGCGATTATCGGCGGATGAGTTGTATGATAGAGCGTTGCCATTTCTTGAAACAAAAGATTTTTTTCAGAAATGGAGCATGGAGCATGGAGCATGGAGTGCGGAAGAAAAACAAGCATTTGTAAAAAGAGTGCTCGCAATCGAGCGGGAGCGACTTGCCAAACTTTCGGATGTCGGTGAGCAGAACCTCTTTTTCTTCGCCGCTGATTTGATCTATGATGCGAAGAAATTGAATTGGAAAGAGAATACGAACGATATGACGAAGGAATCACTCTCGCGCGCGGAAAAAATTCTTTCGAAACTCTCTCCTGAAGCGTGGTTGAGTAAAGATGCTTTGGAAAAAGTATTGATGGATGCGGCAGGGGAGCCCGCCTACGGGAATGAGGCGGGTAAAAACCGGGGAGACTTCCTCTGGCCACTTCGCTTCGCACTGACTGGTGCTGATAAATCGCCGTCGCCTTTCGATTGTGCTTGGGTGCTTGGCAAGGCAGAGTCGTTGAAACGGATTCAAAAGGCCATTCGGTCGCTCTAGGGACATATCGGAGAAATGAAAAAAGCCCGGAGAAATTCCACGGGCTTTTTTTTGTTGCCAGTCTTTGCTGACGCTTATGTTTCGGTGGCTTCGGCAACTTCCATGCGTTGTGGAGTCTGACGCATTGACCAGAGTACCCACATGGCGATGATGCTTGCCATCGCGGCACAAAGGAAGGATATTATGAGCGCCTCTTCACCGTTATGAATGAGAGACACCGTTCCTGCCACATCAAATGCGAGAAAATAGATCAGCCCCCGCATTTCTTGCAGTCGAGTTCCTTCACGGAGCGCGCCCAGTATGTACAGGGCTACGACCGCGATCAACAAACAACCTTTCAAGACCATTATCTTCTCCTTTGTAAGAGTGCGTGTGTTCCCTGATTCGTATTCAGGGGACAATACACTATAGCACTTCCCGGATAATACGTCAAGAGCCATTCCGTGGTATAATAGACCAGTATGAAAGCATTATTGAAACAAAAACGAACAAACAGTGTTGTACGGAAGCGGAGGCTCCTTGTTTTTTCCATTGTCTGCTCTCTTGCTCTCGCCATATCATCAGTATCTTTTGCGGCAACAGAAATCGATAAAAAACAATCTCAGTTGCAGGATATTATCGATAAAATCAACGCCTACAAAAAAATATCCGATCTCAAAGAGCGACAGCGTTTGAATCTATCGGTACAAATCGAATCTCTCGAAACGCAGGCGAAAAAGATGGAAGAAAGCATCGCGAAGAATGAGTCGGAATTGACGAGCCTGGAAGGAGAGATGAAAATCCTTCGCGATCGCATCACTGAAAAACAAATAGCTATCGATCAGCAGAAAGACCTGCTTCTCGATCTTTTCCGTTCCTATTATGTGGATCAGCCAGAAGAAGACTCTTCGCTTTTTTTCTCGGCGGGGGAAATCGGTTCATTTCTTTTCGCTCAGGAGGCGAGCGCCCAGACGGGAGATCGGATCAGCGTGGCACTGACGAATCTGGAGTCTCTCAAACAATCCATCGCCGTCGAGTATGACAGTATCGTTGACAAGAAGACCGAGGCCGACACGCTGAAACTGCAGCTTTTGGAACGAAATAATTATCTCGAAAGTGCCAAGGACAACAAAGCGGCGCTGCTCGAACAAACGAAACGTGAAGAAAAGAAATATGACAATCTGATCGACAATTTGCAACAGGAGCGGGATGATATCGAGAATGAAATCAATAATTTGGAAGCAGAGAAGATAGGAGACCTCGATCTGAAGGATTTGCCTGATTTCGGGAAGAGTATACTTATCTATCCGGTGAAAGAATACAGATTGACTCAAGGATACGGAAAGACGAAATTTTCGAAAACAGCTTATGCCTCGGGCAAGCATAACGGTATCGACCTCGCTAATAAAACAGGTACGCCTATTTATGCCGCAGCCGATGGCAAGGTCATCGGTGTCGGGAATAATGGTCGTTATGCATACGGCCGTTGGATTGCTATCGATCATGGCAATGGACTCATAACTCTCTATGGCCATCTCAGCTCGCAAGGTGTGTCCAAAGGGAAAAAGGTCTCTAAGGGACAAACGATCGGTGCTATGGGCAATACCGGATACTCAACCGGCCCTCATGTGCACTTCACGGTATTTTCTTCAAAATCTTACGAGGTTGTCGAGTCTGCGAAGAAGGCTGGTCTCTTCATTCCGGTCGGCGCGACGGTCAATCCGTTCAACTATCTTCCGAAGAAATAATCGGGACTCCGCGGGGAATCATAAGGAGGGCTGTCTTATTTCGGTTGACAGTCTTTTCTTTTTGCGTTTAACTCTATCAATCGTCGTTCACTGACAATCGAAAGGAGGTCCTCAATGAAGCGGGAAGAAATATCAGGAAGACAGGGTGTCACGGAAATACCGAAAGAAATCCATCCGGTGAAAGTTCCGGGATATCCGGGAGCGAATTACGATCTCGGCCGCGCTATCGTAGGCATGCGTTATGACCAGGTAGGCGAAGTGTTTCGCGGTATGCTTGATGGCCTCTGCGAACAGATCGATAAGGAAGCGAAGCGGGGACGTAGCAAACTCGCGCTGCAATTGTCGAATGTTCGAATCTATCTCAATCTCGTTTTCCTTCATTTCGAAAGGGCCTTTCGGATCGGTCGTCCCTACATGCACCATGAGCTCAAACAAGGAAAGGGCGTACCTGAAAACAGGCATGGCGAGACGCAGTGAATCCCTTGGAGTCGAAACCGGCTTCCAAGGGATTTTTTTTATGTCGTTTTTTCTCCCGATATTCCCCCGACAGTTTTTTCTCTAAAACGGGGGAGAGCGAATTAAGAAATGATTGATGATTCATGATTGATGATTTTCGAATCAGAAAGTTAAAAAAGTAAAAGTAAAAAATAGAAAGAAATAAATTTAGGGGAGAGAGGATCGCTTTGGACGATTTCGGGATACATGGATGTACCTGGAAAACCATGGATATTTTTTCAAAACAAGCGGGAAGGTCAGGATTTTTAAAAGTGGTATTGAAAAGCCATTCTCTTCCATACTATGTCGCATAAGTTACATTTGACGACATGGTATGGAGAGTCCACCCCAGGCAAAGCCATGGATCTTATCATTATAAAAATAACTGCCTTACCATATCCCCTCTCTGATGATCGATATACGCTATAAAAAAAGAAAAGGCGTTTGGAGAAAAGTCTATTGACGGTCACATTGTGTCCGTTTTTTAAACTTTTTCCAAACGCCTCTCGGTGCCACTCTCCTTCCCTATGAGGTTTTTCTATGCGACCAGGTACGAAACAGCATTCCGTCCGCCGCGCTTTACCTCGCGCATCTGTTCGTCGGCCAGGGCTATGCAATTCATGACTGCCTTGGTGAGATCCTTGATCGTTTCCGGCGACACATGCTGATTGAGTGGCAGTTTTTTATGGAGACAGCCGATACTCACCGTCCCATGAAGCGCCCCTAGATTGAGACGATGGTCGTTTGACTGATCCACACTCGTTCGGAACTTCTCAGCGAGCTGCCGAGTAATTTTTTTCGAGGTGTGGATCATGATGACGAGAAATTCGTCGCCTCCGAACCGGATGAGAAGGTCATCAGCCCGGAAGCTTTTTCGGAGCAACTCGGCAATCGCTCGTATCGCCTCATCTCCCGCCGCGTGACCGAATTGGTCATTGAATGTCTTCAGCCGATCCAGGTCAACGAAAAGCACACTGACCTCGACAAATTTTTTCGTCCGGGCTTCATGTTGGAGCATTCTCATGATTTTCTGCTCCGCGAAGTCTTGTCGTACCAGCTTCGTCATGAGATCAATTTCACAGAGTTTCTGCAACTCCTCGTTTTCCTTCCGAAGTTGATGCACTTCAAGGTAGAGGCTGGCTAGAGCAGTATCCTTTTCTGTCAGCAGAGCAATAAGTTTCGCTTCACTTATTAGGCAGGATTCCTTCCCTTGCGGATTGGTTTTGTCGTTCACAGTTGGTTTCCTCCCCTGTTTTGGTTATAGAGTTTGATGGGATCGCCACCGAACTTCATCGGTTTCTGGTATTGCTTCAGTTTCTTGGGATATAACTGGTGCAACACGTTGAAGAGCTGGAGAAGTCTCGAAATAATCTGGCGAAGCCGCCTGTTTTCCGCCTTGAGAAGGGCGATTTGAATCGATTGGTCCATAACAAACCTCCTTACGAATACGATTTTTAAGACTACTGATTGCGTATATTGTATACTAAAATAAACTTTTTGTCAATAATCGTGATGGGCGGTTTTCTGATAGACTAAAAGAAATAATGTGGTCTTCATTTCACTTATCGCTCACTATTTTTTATGCGTCTTTCCTATTCAAGCATCGATACCTATCAGAGCTGTCCCTTGAAGTATAAATACCGGCAAATCGATAGGATTCCTGAGCCGAAATCGAAGGAGGCGCTTTTCGGAACGCTCATTCATTCGACGATGAAATTTATTCATACGCCGGCGCTTCTTTCTCCGACATTCGAGCAGGCCATCGATCATTTCTCCCGTGGGTGGAGGGAGGACGTTTTTGACTCGCCGCTTGAGGAACGCGCAGCGTTTACTCAGGGTGTCGATATGATACGACGATACTATGAATCACATGATATTTCCTCGGCCGTGATCGTCGATTTGGAGAGTCGGTTTCAAATCGAGATCGGGAATGAAAAGCTGGGGTCACATGTCATCGCTGGATCGATCGACCGTATCGACAAGACAGCGGATGGGTATGAAATCATTGATTACAAGACGACGAAGAAGATGCCGCCACAATCAAAGGTAGATGAGGATCTGCAGCTGACGGTGTATCTCAAAGCATTTCTCGAACGCTATCCGGCTGAACGGGAACGCATCGGAAATATCACGGTGAGCCTCTATTTTTTGAAGCATGGGGTGAAGCTCTCAGCCAAGCGGACGCAAGAAGATCTTACGAAACTCGATGAACGCGTTTTCGAGGTGATCGAGCACATTCAGAATGAGGAATTCGAACCTATCCTCTCCCCTCTTTGTGACTGGTGTGGTTTCCAAAAGATATGTCCGATGTGGAGACATAAATTCGTTGAGACGAGAAAATTTGAAACAGAGGAAGTGAAAACAGCGGTGACAGAATATGCTGAATTGAAAAATAAACAATCGGTAGAAAAAAAGCGTCTCGCGGAATTGCAGGAGATTATTTTCGGCTATATGGAACAGGAAGGTGTGGAGCGGGTCTTTGGCGAGTCGGCTATCATCGCGAAATCGATTCGCCGGAGTTACAAATATGATGAAGAAATCCTGAAAACTCTCCTCGAGCCACTTGGTGAGTGGGAACATGTTCGAAAAGTAGATGGTGTCATGCTCCGGAAAATTCTCGGCGGTATTCCCCTCGCGACGAAGAAAGAAATCGAGGATCGAGCGAAGAGACTCGACAAGGAATCAGTCTCGCTTTCACTGAAAAAAGGCGAGTACTCCGATGACAGCACGGAACTCAGTCTCGGGGAAGTAGCATAGGATATGGAATGAGCTCCTTTTCGAGAAGCTTATCCAGAGTGAGGCGGAACCAATAGGTATATTTTTCCGGATCCAGTGTGATATCTTTTCGGAGGTTATCGATGGATACCCATCGAAAATCGCTCGCTTCCTCGGGATTGAGAACGGGATCCATATCGGAGCGGCCGATGAAGACATGAAGATATTCATGCTCGGTGAGTCCATTGTCGAAATCGATTTTATAGATGAATTCCATCGCCTCTTTCAATTCGCAATCGAAACCCATCTCCTCCTGGAGACGTCGGTGAGCCGCATCGATAGTCGTTTCACCCGGGCGAGGGTGACTGCAACAGGTATTGGTCCACAGTCCCCCACAATGGTATTTCTTGGGCGCTCTTTGTTGGAGCATGAGTTCGCCCTTCTCATTGAATATCCAAACAGAAAACGCTCGATGGAGGAGTCCGAGCTCATGGGTTTTCATTTTTTCTTCTGTTCCAATCGGTCGATCGTGTTCGTCTACGAGGATGAGTGTATTTGAAATCATGAATGATAGCGTACATCAAAAACATAATTTTTTCAAGCATTCCTTCCTGAAAATGTTATTCGTAGCGCAAGGCGACGATAGCGTTCATCTTGGAGGCGCGTCGTGCCGGATAGTATCCGAAGATGATACCGATAGTGGTGGAAACGCCGACGGCGAGCATGACCGATCCTGAAGAAATTTGCGTGGTGAAACCGGCATATGGTTCGACGATAAGGGAAATGATCCAACCGAGGAGAATACCGATGACGCCGCCGATAAATGTGAGTACAACCGATTCGACGAGAAACTGAAAATTGATATCGGATCGCTTCGCACCAATTGCTTTGCGGAGGCCGATCTCTCGTGTGCGTTCGGTCACGGACGTGAGCATCATATTCATGATACCGATACCGCCGACGATGAGCGAGATGCCGGCAACCGCACCGAGAAGTGCGGTGAGGGTTCCAGTGATGGTCGAGGCGGTCGCGACGATATCAGCCTGATTCATGATACGGAAATCTGCGAATGTCGGATCGGTGATGTGATGCTCTTTGAGGAGCACCGCGTTCACCTCTTCCTGAACCGATTGCATCGCCGTCGAATCGTTTGCGGTGATATTGATGACAGATATCGATGGAGAGCCGGTGAGAAACTGCTGTGCGGTCGTGAGAGGAATGAAGATGATATCGTCGTTATTCCCAAAGCCGCTCGCCCCCCGTGATTTGGTGACGCCGATAATCGTGAGAATGACGCCATTCACCTTGATCTGTTGTCCGATCGGATCGGCATCGGATGCAAACAGGGCGGTAACCGTTTCCGGCCCAAGTACGGCAACTTTTGCCAAGCGTTTTTCTTGTTCGCTTCCGATGAATGTTCCTAATGTTGTTTCGATATTCCGTACGACGGCATAGTCCGCCGTTACACCGGTGATCGAGGTGCGGGTATTTTTCCCCTTGGAAGTCACCTGATATCGACCACTCACTTCTGGAGCGACGGCTTTGATGCCGGTTACGGTGTTGCGGATGGCGGTGACATCCTCCTGAGAAAGTGTCTGTGCCGATCCCTGACCCTGACTCACGACACTTCCCGGAACCTGTTGATTCCCCGGACGAACCATAATAAGGTTCGCGCCGATCGCCTGGATATTGGCTGCGATGGAATTCTGCGCTCCCTGACCGATTGCGGTCATGGCGATGACGGAGCCGATGCCGATCACGATACCGAGTATGGTCAAAGCCGATCGTGATTTGTTTACTACGATGGCGTCATAGGTTTCGTAAAGAGTATCGATGAGGAGCATAATGAGAAATATTTAGAGTAGATTCCGCTTGGCTGCATTGGCACGATCTTCGATGATCTTTCCATCGCGAATGAAGATGATTCTGTCGGCATATTGTGCTACCTCGTCTTCATGGGTGATGAGAACTATGGTATGGTGTTCATTTTTGTTGAGCAATTGAAGCGTTTTCATGACTTGTTCACCACTCTTTGTATCGAGATTTCCGGTCGGTTCATCGGCGAGTATAAGAGAAGGATTATTGACGAGTGCCCGAGCAATGGCGACACGTTGAATCTGTCCGCCTGAAAGTTGATTAGAGAGATGCATCCATCGCTCCTCAGGGATTCCCACGGAATGCAGCGCCTCACCCGCTCGTTTTTCCCGTTCACCTCGCGGAGTTTCTTCATAAATGAGTGGAAGCATAACGTTACGTAAGGCTGTCGTTCGCGGGAGAAGATTGAAAGATTGAAATACAAACCCAATTTTTTTCATGCGAATTTCAGCAAGCGTATCATCAGAGAGTGTCGAGACATCCTTTCCGTCGATAAAATAAGAACCGGTCGTCGGCGTATCGAGCGCTCCGAGTATATGCATAAGCGTTGATTTTCCACTTCCGGATGGTCCCATGATCGCGACAAACTCCCCATCTCGAATCGAGAGTGAAACATTTTTTAGTGCTTCGATGGCGTTATCGCCATTGTAATAGATTTTCGATATATTTCGGCATTCGATCATACTCTATTGAGAGGAGTTTTATCTTCCTAGATTGCTGCCACCTCCGCTGCTTCGTCGGCTCGTGAGTGAATTCAGAAGTCCCCCTTGCTGTGCGGCAGAAGGAGTACTCGCCGTGATGATTTGAGTAATGATGGTATCACCCTCAGAGAGACCGCTCGTTACCTCGGTATCGGTGTCATTCGCGATTCCCGTCTCGATCTGTTTTCTTCCGAGATTGAGTCCTCCGGTATCCGTCGTTTTCACTGTGACATTCCTTCCGTTTCCATTCGGTATCTGAACGTAGTATCCGTTTTGATCGGATTTCTTGATGGCACCATTCGGGATAATGAGGACATTTTCCTTCTTGGCAACGGTGATGGCAGCACTGACACTCATACTCGGTCGGATGAGCGACGATGCGTCAGAAAAACTTATTTCGGCATTGTAATACACGACACCCTGCGTCACCGTACCGATCGTATCTATCTTCGACACGATTCCCGATATTGGTTGACCATTGATGGCATCGATAGTGATGATCGCCTCATTTCCCGTTTGCACACGTGAGGCGTCGACTTCATTGAGAGAAATCTTCGCGATCATCTCTTTGGTTATGACTGAGGCGATGGTCGTATCTCGGGAAACGGAGTCTCCCACATTGATAGCAAGCCCCGTCACGACGCCATCGAATGGCGCACGAATGGAATAGTCCAATAATTTTTCCCTGGTATCGGCGAGCTTGATCGACTGTTGATTCACATTTATTTTTTGTGATTTTCTCGCGAGTTGGTCAACGGATGTATCATTATTATTGCTTATTTTTGTCTGCTCTTGTTTTATCTGTGCTAATTGGAGGGAGAGCTCGGCATCACGTATCGCTTTTACGGCGTCAGTCGTATCGAGGACCGCGATGAGCTGTCCCCTTCTCACTTCCTGGTCATTCTTGACGGCTACTTGTGTGACCTCGATGGCATCGCCGGCGACAACCGGCTTCAGGTTTACCTGGCTTCTGGCGGCAATCTGTCCGCTTCCAGTCACTGAAACGGTGATATCGCCTTTGCTCACGATCGCAGTTTTTATCTGTGGAGCAACAGTAACTGTTTTATTTTTTTGATAGTAATAGTATCCCCCGCCGAGGATGGCAAGGATGATAATAATTTTCAGCGTATGTCTACGAAGATGCGCCGGGAGTTCCTGTAAATTCATATGAATATCCGGTTATTGGTTGTCGCTCGAATTCATCATACCACCCTGACCGCGAACGCCATCGGCGTTTCCCGAAAAGATCCGGATGAATTCGGCATTGATGGTTCCGGTATCGCTCGGCTTGCCGATCACCACTATCTGAGTCCCCGTCGTGAGATCACTTACCTTGACCGTATCGTTGCCGTTCTTTATGAGAGTGGTTGGAAGTATAGTCAGTGTGTTTTCTTTTCCGTCACGATCCTTGATGATGATCGACGTATCGGAAACAGAGAGGATCTCGCCAGCGACCCCGTGGCCATTGCGGAAATTCTGTCCGTTGATGGCACGGTTCATCATTCGTCCGCGTGAATCGTCACCATCGCGATCGGATCGATTGCCTTTGATGAAATTCCGTTCGTAGTTTTCCCCAAAGGCATAGGAGAATTTCGCCTTGTGAAATCCGGTGAGCGCTCCGGCGACGAAACTGGTGAGGGCAATAACGAGAACGCCGGCGATGATAGCGGAAATCCTCACCGTCTTCGAACTAAATATTTCTTGTAGTGTTTTCATATATAAATCATTACTTTAATTATACGCGTGAACATGTTTCTTCGTCGTGCCGATGCCCTGCGACCAGAATTGGAAGAGAAGGAAGGAGAATATCGGCATGAGGATGAGCGTTATCGAGAGGGCGGGAATCGTTTCAAGGAGGGAGATGAAGAAATCACTGAAATAGTTTATGACGATATTTCCATCCGAGAATAGGAGGGTGGTGATTTGCCAGAAATCCGAGGCGATGACCGAGTGTCCGAAGGAGAATCCGGTATAGAGGAAAGCGGCGAGCGAAATGATGCGACCGATGCGGGTGATGAGTATCGCTCGCCTCAGCCGATTCGCCTCGATCGTTTTGATACGATGCAAAATCCGCTCCCCTAATCCGTCGGAAGGATGAGGGAAGTCTATCTTTTGGAAGAGTGCGTGTAGTTTATTCATATAAAATGTTTATCCGTTAAGCGGTCGCACTGCTCAAAAAGCGGAACGACCGCCACGAAGAGTACTACGATTGATGTCCTTTTTCTGACTCACTATCATTGAGAATCGCTTGTCTCAGCATTTTTAATGCTCTCGAATGTCGGCTTTTTACGGTATTGTAGGGTTCTCCGAGAATCTCCGCTATTTCCTCAAGCGAGAAATCTTCGAGATATCGGAGCGTGAGAAGCGCACGATTCGCTCCGGATATCTTCTCCAGTGACGAGGCGAGCATGGCGGCCGCCTCTTTCTTTTCGAGAAGAACATCGGGGAGGAGATTCTCGTCATCGATAGCCTCGATGGGATTGTCGCCATCATCGTTCTCGAATGAGGAGAAGGGAATCGTTTTTTTCTTTTTCAGAGAGTCATATGTGGTATTCTTCGCGATGGCGAAAATCCATGTCCTGAAATTTTTTTCCTGGTCGAAGCGATCAAGATGCTTCCATACCTTGATAAATGTTTCTTGGGTGATGTCCTCAGCGCTCTCTTGTTCGCGGGTGAATTGAAAGGCGAAATAATAGATGGGCTTGAGATAGCTCTTCATAAGCAGCGGAAATGCCTCGGTATCCCCCGCCCGGTGCCGTTTAATCAATTCTCGATCAGTAGACCGCATATATTTTTCAGAAAAAAACAAAGGATGATCTCCTCTGCGATATAATACGAACGAGACTCTTTTGGTGACGCTTATAGGGGATATTTAGAGTTTTTCAAGCTCTTTCAGGTCCTGATCCGGGAGATAGAGAATGATAAGGCCGAGGATGATGCCGCCGAAGGCAGTCCAAAAAGTATTTCCATTAAGAAGTGTTTGATCAACGATATCCAGGAGATGCCAAATTCCTCGCCAGATAATGACGAGTCCGACGGCTATGGTCAGATTCTTTGAGAAGTACGCGAGTGTAAAGTTTTTCATAGGCGAGTTTTTTTGATTGGTTAATTCTGTTCTTTTTCTTCCATGTCGATCGGGAGCGGTAGGGTGGCGACGACTTCGGAGGCCGGAAGCTCTTGAACCTTATTCAATTTTCGTTCGATAGTGCGACTCTTCTTGGAAGCATCGTCGATAGTATTGCTCGCTTCCTGGAGCTTCTTATGGGTCTTGTCGAGGAGATCGCCGAAGGTGGTGAATTCTTTCTTGATCGCGCCGAGGACGGACCAGACTTCGCTTGATCGCTTCTCGATCGCGAGCGTGCGGAATCCCATCTGAAGACTATTGAGGATTGCCGCGATCGTGGTCGGTCCGGTGATGATGACTTTGTATTCGCGTTGAAGAGTATCGGAGAGCCCTGGGCGACGAAGCACTTCAGCATAGAGACTTTCAATCGGCAAAAAGAGAATACCGAAGTCGGTCGTGTATGGCGGGTCGAGATATTTGTCGCGTATATCCTTGGCTTCGCTTTTAATGCGATTCTCGAGTGCCTTTGAGAGCTTGTCGATGAGTACGGGATCATTTTTCTCTTCGGCGTCGATCAAGCTCTGGAAATCTTCCAGGGGAAATTTCGCATCGATCGGGAGCCAGATATGTTTAATTTTTTCATCTTTGGCGGGAATCTTGATGGCAAATTCGACACGATCATTGGAATCCTTTTTCGTCGCCACATTTTTTTCGTATTGTTCTGCGGTCATCATCTCATCGAGGAGATTGCCGAGCTGGACTTCACCCCAGGTTCCGCGCGTTTTCACATTCTGCAATACTTTCTTCAAATCCCCTACCCCGGTCGCAAGTGTCTGCATTTCGCCGAGTCCCTTATGGACGAGATCGAGCCGTTCGCTTACGAGTTTGAAAGATTCTCCGAGACGCTTCTCAAGCGTGGCATGGAGTTTCTCGTCCACCGTTTCACGCATTTTTTCGAGCTTTTCACCATTGTCTTTTTGAATATCCTGGAGATGCTTGTCAATGTTTTTTGAGAGCTCATTCAGTCTTTGGAGGAGTGAATCATTGAAATTTTTTAGTCCTTGGCCGAGTTCTTCGCGGAGCTCTTTGTTCGCCGCCTGCGTCTCGCGCCGATTCATGGAAACATCCTCACGGAAAGCACGAATAATCTTCTCTTGCGCTTTCTCGAATTCCGTAACAAACACCGGTAGCAGAGAATCACCCTTTCGTGTCGCGACGAGGAAGAGTATGCCGAGGGTGATGATCAGTACGGTGCTGATGAGAATGAGTTCCATAGGATTGAAGAAAGAAATTAGACTCGCTCATATCCCCTTGGGAAATGTTTCGGGCATGGATGAGAAAAATTGGGGTGATGGAATGGACTGAACGATACGAAACATGATTTCTGTATTGGCACAATCTGTTTCGCGCATTTTTCCATCTTCTGCTGGCAATTTCAACTGTCTACAATTTGTAGATGGTTGAAATCCCTCTTCATCTTGGATTCGTGCCTTCATCGCTGTCCAGTATTTGCTCGGTTGAGTACTATCCGTCAAAGCCTCGATGATATCAATCACCGAAAACCACCACTCATTTTGATGAAGTGTTTTCCTGATTTTCTTTCCTTTGAACAGGGCGATTTTTGTGGTTTTCATGGTTTCTTTCATTCCCTCTATTCTAGCAAAGAACCACCCAAATTGGGAGGTTTAGCTTTTTGACATATCCAGTGTATTTTGGACATTCCAGCCATCGGATTTCAGACTTTGTATGACTTTCTCGATACTCTTTTGATCACTCCCATAGACTTTGAATGTCTGTTTGCTACTGTTTACGACGACGACCATTTCGAACGTTTCACTATTCAGTTTTTTGAGCTTGACACTCCGCCCTTTGGCACCGACTTTTCCCTCGATAAATCCGGGAGAAATTTCGGCTCCTGATTTCTTGAGAAGCTTGACAATGTCCTTCGCCCCCTCAATAACGGTCGTGTGTGGTCCACGATCATTTAGATGTTTCATATCTGTTTGAAATCATCGACCGTTTTCAGCATTTCTTCTTGAATGCAAGTGTCGATATCAGGAATGATTTGTTCGAGCGTGTGGAGAAATGTTTCCGGATTTCCCTCGAGTGCGTTTTTCACTTCCTTGATACGATCATCAGGAATTCGGAGGAGAATCCTCTTGAAGAGGATTTCTGCAAATTGATCGATGATCTTCAATTGATCTTCTTCCGGGAGTGTTTCAATTTCAAGGATATCGACGATCCGGTCAATATCTCCTAATAACATTTCTATAAGCGATGTTTTATCGTGAGGCATATTGTTTTTCGAGATTGGTAGCGGTTGAGAGGTCATTGCTTCGTTTCCAGAGTATGTACGCAAGTGGCAAAAGTATGCCGAGCCCTGGTACGACGGATCCCGTGACGCCCATCGCTCCCCCGAGCATACGCATCCCCAATTTTGATTTCGGAAGCGGAAGTCCTTTCACTTCTATCCAATCAATGGCATCGTCTCCTTTTGCGAGAAATGATTGAGTCCAGGTTTTTAATCTTGACTGAGCATCATGAGAAAATTCAGTTCCAAAGCGTTCGGCAATGTCACTTTCGAGCTTCATATCTGCCTGCTCCGCTCGAGCGAGCATTATTTCGACACGAAAAGACTCATCCTTCATTTTTTGAGGCGCCTCTGGTTTATTATTGAATGAGATCGTTGGCATTTCAAGCATATTCCCATAATAGCAAAAATCCTCCCAAAATGGGAGGATGATTTGACCTGTCTGATTCTATTTTTTGGCTGGGATGGCGGTCCACGGTTGTGAACGACTATTGCCCTATTATTCTCTCAAGATTGCTTGAAAATGGGAAGAGTCTTGAATTGGTACCCGCTTGAATGGAAAAGGTCATGGCGCGCTAATTTCTGGCTCTTGGGAGTGGTTTATATGGATAAGTGAAAACAAATCAGCTCCGTGGATGAAAAAATCCCTGCCCGCCTATGGAGGGAGCAGAGAGCTGGCATTATCCACTCAAAGCACTTTATCTGGCATGAGATATTTGTTTGTCGTATTTTGCAATCACTTTTCTTTGATCCTCATTGGCTTTTTTAATAACACGCATCAGAACATCCTTCTGTTCTTGTGCACTGGCATCATAAAAGAAGGCCGAAAAATCGCTTTTTCGCTTTTGGGCTGACTTGAAGCCAAAAACACGCTTTATAAATTCCGTCATACGATGATATTACTGAGTTCGTTTTCAGTATAGAGCTTTTCGAGATATACATCAATCGTAGGGATGTTTTTATGAATAGCACTGACGTTATCATTGGTGATGTTCTTCACCAATAAATTGAGCTCCACTTTCCCACCAAACTGCGCTTTGGCGGCATTCACGTTAGCTCGAGACAGAAAATATCCTTTAATAAAAGTTTCCTTAGTAATTCTTCTTTGCTCAACAGCTTCTCTTTTCTTGGTAAAATCCCAAGCGACTTGCGGATCCTGATAGACGAAATAGATAATCACTTTTCTTCCAAAGGTCAGTGATCTTTCAATATTGGAAGTTGTTTTCTGGTGAGCGAATGTTCCGTCGACAACCATATTGAGTTTTTGTTCAAGGCAATGATTATACAAAATTTCCACACCGATACTGGACGCCGACTGGAATAAATGGGAATTTTCTCCAGTATAACTATCACAAAGTTTCCGTATCTCATCAGCGTCAATCCGAACAGCTGGAGATGTGAACTGCTTTACTAATTCCACAGAAACCTCAGTCTTTCCTGCGCCGGGAGAGCCTGCCATAAAAACGGTGACCGGAAAATCATCCGGCTTGTGTGCCGTATTGTTCGCAAACGTATTAACCAACAATGCCCCGTTATGCTGTATGAATTTTTGCGCAGCCTTTCTTATTTCTTCATCATTCATAATTTTTTTTGTTGGGGCTCTGGGACGAAGTTGAAACTTATTTATCAACTAGTTTTTTAGTGGCAATATCTGATAAGTGAAATGAACAGAATCATCCGCTTCTAAAAGTTGATCTGCATAATACTGCCTTTTTGATCTTACAAGTATTGTAAAACTGGAGCTCTTGGAAATATGCTTCTCCCCTAATGTAATAGAAAATTTATTATTTTCTTGCCAATCTCCTCTCGGCGCGATTCGATATTCAAGCTTACCACCATCTGGATCAGATGCGGTAACCACAAACTCTAAAATGTCTCCTGGTCTTAGAGTCATTTTAGTATCTATGCCTCGATGATCTCCAATTTTCCAGGTATTACCATAATTATCTTGTGCAAATTCGAGTCTTGAAAAGCAGTCCTCGCCAGTTTCCTTTTTGCTTCGATATTTGACAAGCGCTGCTCTAATCTCACCACAGATACCTTCGATCAGTTGTGTTTGATAAGGTAGTAACTCACGTCGATGAGCATCGGTATTTCTGAATCCTTCGAGAATAGATAAAAAGACTTCAATTGTCTTTAAATCATCAAATATTTCTTTAAATACTACATTCCATTGTTTTCTGATAATCACCTGCAAATCAAAGAAATCAGAGTAATATATTAAGCGTTTATCAGTAGTTAACTTATCAATATTCATTCTTTGTTGCCATTGCTGCAACCTCTCCTCTGTGACTCCGCATAGTTTTAACCATTCTTCTCCTAGTTTCTCGTTTAAAAGATTTCCAATAAAATCTCGGAGTGCGTTTTCTGTATCTTTTAACATTTGACTGATATCCATATCCTCTGTGATTTTAATAGCTGGGGTGCTAGGAACACTCACTGCTCGCTTCACTGCGCTCTATAGGGCTTCTGCCCTCTAGCCCGGCAAGCCGGTCACCTCAAACGGGCAAACAGGTGTTTTCCCGACCCCTTTCCTTGTTCGATCCCTTCCATCATAACACAAACAAAAAAGCCCCTGAAGGGGCCTTTTATTTGCGTATGCTGGGGAGGAAGGGATCGAACCTTCGCATGGCGGGACCAGAACCCGCTGCCTTACCGCTTGGCTACTCCCCAATAATCAGTGAACAGAGAACAAATAACAGTAAGCAGAAAACGACTAA
>CAZIBB010000019.1:0-16902 GCA_964537075.1 uncultured Bdellovibrionales bacterium
CGCTCGCTCGAAGGGAGTCTCTGATTGGGAACTGAATCCTTTGCCACATATGTTTCAATAATGAGGCGCAATCCCTTTCGGATTCGATTTTATATGTTAAAATCATAGAATCACAAAGTATTATTTTCTCCATCATGTCTCTCTCTCAAAAAATAAATCCCATCGCTACCATCATCATCATCATCAGTACAGTCATCATTATATGCGCCTTGATTTGGCACTTCCGCATTTCAGAAAGTTATTTTCTTTGGAGTCACTTTAGTTTAGAGAAAATAGCCACGACTCTCAATTCAGACGATTCAAGTCTTTTTCTCGAAATTGGCAACGACTATTTCGGTCATGGAAAGACATACGACGTGAAGAAAGCAGAGGTAGCTTATATCCGGGCTATCGAAATCCGCCCGGATTTTCTCGAAGCGCATTATCAGCTTGGACGCATTCATTTCATCAATGGGAAGTTCACATCCGCGCTCACCGAGATAGCTATCGTCCTCCGTATCGATCCGAATTTCAAGAAAGCCTATTACATGCATGGGCTCATCAACGGATACAAGGGTGATCTCGATGCTGCCATCTGGGGATTCAGCGAATTCATCAAACGCGATGATTTCAACTGGGCGGGATATAATGATCTGGCATGGATCTATTTCAAAAAAGGCGACTACCAAAAAATGAAAGAGGCGGCTGAAAAAGGTCTCACACACGCGGAGCGAAATCCGTGGTTGAATAATATCTATGGCACCGCGCTCATGAATCTCGGAGAAAAAGAAGCTGCGAAAACAGCCTTTCGGATTGCCCTCGAAGAAAGCGAGAAGATGACCCCTGTAGACTGGGGAAAATCCTATCCTGGAAATAATCCTCAAATCTACTCCCGCGGGCTCGAAGAAACCAGGAGTGTAATCAAATACAATCTCTCCCTCCTTGAATCCCCATCCGAAAACCATTTCTAGTACAGAATGAATTCCCTGTATTCAAAGATTACTTCCCATTGTTTCCTCATCGCCTCGACAAGCGGTGTCATTCTTGCTCTCGCCTATGATTTTCCTCGCTATGGTTGGCCGATTATTTTCGTCGGCCTACTCCCTCTTTTTGCACTGCTTGAAAAGCAGCCCCTCTCGAAGAAAAAAGTATTCTTCATCGGATACCTTTTTGGCACGGTCTACATCGCCGGTACGACGCTTTGGTTGCTTCAATCATTCCCTCTGGACTGGGCAAATATCTCCTCCCCTTTCCTCAGCTCTGTTCTTGTTATCATCGCCTGGCTCATCATAGCCTCCACTCTGGGAATTTTTTTTGGATTATGGGCACTCGTATTCCACAAATTAAGAACCGGAAATAATCTCATTGATATCTTCCTCAGCGCTTCGCTCTGGATTCTTTTTGAATACTTCCGAACGATTGCCTTTTCTCTTGTTTCAGTGGGATCCGAATCAACCATCGGGGCACACTTTTCTTTCGGGGTACTTGGTCATTCACTGGCTTGGTCACCATTTCTTTTCCTCGCCTCTCTCGGAGGGACCTACCTTCTGAGCTTTTTTGTTGTCATCATCAACGCTCTTCTCTTTTTATTCATAAAAAATTTCAACAGTGTTCGTATCCGTGCTCAATTCAAAAACCTCTTCTCTAAAGTATCCTTTCCTATCTCTATTCTCATCACTCTTCTCATATGTTCTTTCCTCTGGCAAGTATCCCTCTCCCAAAAAAATAGCCCCCCTTCCAAACAAAGCGAGGAAACAATATCCATCGCCCTCGTTCATACGAATTTTACAGAGCGTGTCTCCGAAGACCTACACTTCGAAGAAATGAAATTCACTGTTCTCAACCAACTGCTCACCAAAATTAAGAAGAGCGGCCAATCACCCGATATGCTCATATTTCCGGAAGATGCCCGTTTCCTCATAAGTCTTGCGCCGGAATCGCGGTATCCACTCTTCTCAGATGCGCTTGGTGACGGAGAAAAGACCATCATCGATTCGGCACATGCAATAAACCATGGAAAAATCATTCCGACAGCTTATTTCTATAATACGAAAACTGATACTCTCACAACCTCGGAAAAACAAATACTTATTCCCAATGGAGAGTATCTCCCCTGGATCGCCATGGTACCGCTTCAAATCGCTGGCCTGAGAGATACTATCCAAAGCTTCCTGGAAACGAGGGGATTCGAAAAAGGTAATCCTGCGACATCGGCACAGCACAGCACACTAAGAATAAATACTCTCCTCTGTTCAGAGATTTTCTCATCATCTCTGCTTCAGGAAGAGCCTTTTAATAAAAGTGATATCATCATCAATCTCTCTTCCCATGCCATCTTCCACGGGTCAGCCCTGCTTGAAAACCAAACGCTTGCTTTGGCTAAGATACGCGCCGTAGAAATCGGTCAGCCTGTCATCGTTGCCGGCAATATGACTCCATCCTTAGCCATTGACTCGCGAGGTGCCATCGTCGCTCTCAACGATTCCGCTGCGCCATCTGTAAGCTATATTTCTTTGCCACTTTCAGGTGAAATAACATTCTCCCAAAAATATAGCAATTGGGTATTAATGTTTTCGATATTTTTCATTTTTCTCCAAATACTCTTTCGGTCCTTGACAACCACAGAGAATATCTAGCAAATATCAATGATATCTAGTACAATGAAAGAAAATAGATTTCAAATCATATGAAAATAACCCAAACAAGGAAGCGTGTATTGTTTTTGTCTCTTCTCGTTACCTCTATCATTGGCACTATTTTGGCTTCTACTATATATAACAATAGGGCGGCTCAGTCCCGCCAAGCCACCTCCTCTTCCGAATTAAATATCGCCACCTCTTCGCCAACAGGCGATGAATATGGTCTCGTCGTACCTGCATCTTGTCCCTCGGATCTCCATGATGATCCCAGTTACGGGCAGGCTTGCGGGGCTTGCAATGCCTGCGGATCCTGTCAGGGTGGTGGTGCCTATCAATGTGGTGGCGTCTGCAGCGTAGGTGCTCCAGCTAATCCTCCGGGCTATGGTAACGCATGTACTTCGACCAATGCCTGCGGAGCATCATACACGACAACCACTACTTGCACCGGTGCAAAAGCCACTCCATATGTTATAGATCCCCTGGGTACGCATCCGCCTGGGTATGTGTGTCCACCACAAAGAATCACTTATACTTGGGTAAACGGTTATGTTACCTGCTATGTCGAACAATGCAACTCATCCAATCCTGGTTCCGGCACCATACAGTGCGATGGCACCTGTTCCGGTGCTACACCGCCTTTGCCAGTTGGTTACGGAGCATCGTGCCAGTCCGCTCCAAATACCTGTGGGATGCAAAGCACTGGTATTATCGGATGCAGTGGAACCTGTGACGCTGTCGTCCCTGCAGATGCCCTTTGTTCGAAATCTCTTCAAATTTGTGAGAATTCCTGCTCAAGTGGTATCTATCGTGCCAATGGATCTTCATTCTCTATGTTCGATAATGAGCCATCACGCAACCTCGTTGCCTGCTATACTGATCAAGTAAACTGCTCCGACACCGATCCGACAGTTGATGTCACCGCAAGCACCACATGGATTGAAAATAACACTCCTGAAAACGCCGTTACACTCTCAGGAACCAGCCCTAAAGTGGTCTCACCGAATCTCCTCCCTACTCCTGGTACAAGTAATGAAAACGTAACAGCGAGGTATAGTCCTTCCCTCGGTCTCAATATTGACTCTACTGTTCAAGTGAATGTTACGAAAATATGCCCATCCGGATGTACCGCTGCGGAAGCTGCCACCGTATGTCTCGGAACGACTTACACTGCTCCCAGCCCAAGTCCAAGCTGTCCTGGCGTCAACAGTATTTGTAATGGTGCACGAAATTGTAATTACAATTGGATAGAAGTCGCGCCATAGAAAAAATAATTATACTAAAACAGAGCAGGTGTGCTAATACCTGCTCTGTTTTTTATTTTAAGTTGTGTCTTCCCTGACTCCACCGTCACGCTTTTCGAGAGATTTCTCGGTCGATCGACCCCGGTGAAACAAAAAGTCCCACGGGGCAAGCGTCACACCCTTGTTACTCAACCGTTACCGACTTGGCTAAATTCCGTGGACGATCGACCCTAGTGAAACAAAAAGTTTCACGGGGCAAGTATCATACCCTCATTATTCAACAGTGACCGATTTCGCCAGATTCCGTGGCCGATCGATGTCATATCCTCGTTCCACGGCCACGAAGTAGGCGAAAAGCTGAAGTGGGACAACTGAGAGTATCGGCGTGAGCATTTCCAATGTCTTCGGTATATATATCACCTGCGTCGCTTTCTTCGTGATCTGCGTATCACCTTCTGTCGCGATGACGAGTACCTTCCCACCGCGCGCGAGAATTTCTTCCATACTGCTCACATTCTTTTCATACACGCTATCCTGCGGAATAACCATGATGACGATCGCCTTTGAATCCACCAAAGCGATCGGACCATGTTTCATCTCTCCGGCCGGATATCCCTGCGCCGGAACATAAGCGATTTCTTTTATTTTGAGCGCCCCCTCGAGCGCATTGGGATAATTATATTTCCGTCCGAGATAAAGATAGTGTTCCTGTTTCCCGAATTTTTTCGCTATTTTCCGTATCGCCTCCGCCTGTCCGAACACCTGCTCTATCTTCTTCGGTATCATCGTCAATTCCTTGGCGATCCGCTTCCCCATCGAAAGCGAGAGACTGCGCTGTCGGCCGAGAGAGAGCGAGAGGAGGGAAAGTATGGCCAATTGCGATGTAAACGCCTTGGTCGACGCCACACTCACTTCAGGACCCGCATGACAGTACACCCCCGCATCGGTTTCCCGTGCGATAGAGGATCCCACCACGTTCACGATACCGATCGAAAGCGCCCCCTTTCCCTTCGCCTCACGGATAGCGGCCAGAGTGTCAGCCGTCTCTCCGGACTGGGACAGGGCGATCACGAGCGTCCGCGCATCAAGAATCGGTTTTCGATACCGGAATTCCGATGCCATTTCCACTTCGGTCTGGATTCCTGCATACTCCTCGAGCATGTATTCCCCGACCAAAGCCGAATGATACGATGTCCCGCAAGCGATGAGAATGATGCGATTTATTTTCCGGAGCCGTTTCTCCACTGCTCCGAGTCCTCCAAGGCGAGTATTCCCCTCTTCGATGATCAATCGTCCCCGCAAAGCATCCGCGAAACTCTTCGGCTGCTCGAAAATCTCCTTCAGCATGAAATGTGCGAACCCGCCAAGATTCGCCGTCGTCACGTCCATCGTGAGTGCCACTTCCTCTTTTTCCCTCACCTCCTTCGAGGAATTTTTCACGTTCTTGATGTTCCTGATACGATATCCGTCACCCTTCACGATCGCGACATCTCGATCATCCAGATACACCACGCGATTCGCATGACCGATGAAAGCCGATACGTCCGAAGCGACGAACATTCCCTGTTTCCCGATGCCGAGGACGAGCGGACTGGAAAGTCTCGCCGCGAGCAACATATCCGGATGCGCCGACGAGAGCGCGACAATGCCATACGCACCGCGCAATTGCCGGAGCATTTTAAAAAATGCTTCTTCAAACGAGGCTGTCTTTACCTCTTCTTCCAAGAGATGCACAATCACCTCCGTATCCGTCTCCGACATGAAAACATGCCCCTGCTTCTCAAGTTTCGATCGCAATTCCTGATAGTTCTCGATGATGCCGTTGTGCACAATGGCGATTTCTCCCGTACAATCCCTATGCGGATGGGCGTTCTTCTCCGACGGTTTCCCATGCGTCGCCCACCTCGTATGCGCAATCCCGATGAGACCGTTGTCCGCTTCGCTCAGTTTTTTTTCTAACTCAGCAACTTTCCCCACCGACTTTATCGTCCGTATCTTTATGGATGAATGAGGATTTATGATTTTTGATTTATGAATGGGGATAAAAGCAAGTCCTGCGCTGTCGTAGCCTCGATACTCCAATCGTTTCAATCCTTCGATCAAAAAATCTACCGCTTTCTCCTTTCCGACATATCCCACGATACCGCACATACGTTTCAATATTAAAAATCAAATATCAAAATAGAAAATGGTAAGAGCGTATTTTTTATAACGGTCGTTCCGCTTCTTGAGCGGTACGTCCGCTGTAAAAAATTCAAAAACAAAATCCCACCCCTTCATTCTACCTTATTTTCACCAAATCAGAGCGGTCGTTCCGCTGGTTTCAGCGGTGCGTCCGCTGTTTCAAGTTAAATACCTTTACCAAGCCATTATTGATATAATATATTGGCAATACGATACTTTAGATGCATACTGTAAATCAAGAATTAACAACCGAGAAGGAGCTCGCCATGTCGTCAAAAGCATTCAATGGAATTATCCGGACATCCTGTCCGCGTGGCTCTCCCTTCGACCTGTTTCAGGAGATCAGCAAACAGATTGATCGCCTGCGACCGGCGACGAAATGCGATTTCGAATCCTTCGCGAAAAGCGACTGGGTGAAGAGTTCCGATTATGAAGTACAGGCAGAATGTCGGATCCGTCTTTTGGCTCCCGACCGAGAAGCGGCATCGGCACTGCTCAACATCATCAAGGCTGCCATCGGACAGATTCTGACCGAAAAGCACCCCGGCCACGACGCTCACCGAATCCAGGCCTACCTCGAAGTAGTATAGGCCGCCACCGCCCGCGCTCAATATCATCGAGCCGGGCTTTTTTTATTCCAATTTTTTTATAATCTCCAATGCCTCATTCAAATCATTCGCATGATACGGGGCGTGACAGCCATCACAAAAATTCTTTACATTGTCTTTTCTCACCAAATGCACCCCCTGAATTCGCGGATTCTCCTGCGGCCGCAAAAAATAATCTCTATGATCATCGACAAACACCGCCACTTCATCCGGCTCCAAATGCGCCTCCATCAGTGCCCACTTGCTTCCGGAAGTAACGATAATTTCATCCGCGTGCACATCCAGTCCGGCGCCGGTTATCTTGCAATGCTGATATTCGGTATCTCCGAAAGTAACAATGATTTTTTGATGCCCTTTCACCTCCCGAAAAAAATCAGCAACATCATCGAACACGAATCGCTTTCCTTCCCTAGCGATCTCTCTGATGCTGACTGCCACCGGCCGTGCCGATTTCACTGACATATCTTCAAGCACAACGGCTTGCGCTTCTGGAGTATACAAATCGCCTGATCTTCCGCTTCCATGCGAAAAAGATGCTTTTGATTCATTATATTCCTTATGCGATACGCCATGCGACATCAATAACTCCCGAGCTGCTTCATGAAAGGCATCCAGGTCATAGAGCGTCCGATCGAAATCAAGAAATATTTTCATAGTTTTATTCTCTCTTCCTCCTCCCCTTTCTAAGGGGAGGGTAGGGAGGGGTTTATATAATTCAATTCAAAACCTCCCCTCAATCCCCTCCTTAGAAAGGAGTGGAGGAAAAAGGCTAAATAATCTCCTTCACAACCCTCCGATTCATCTCGAGGTCGAGGAGGAACATCACCGTACGGGCGAGGCGTTCGGAATCATGGCGAATAAACGCCCGGGTCGATGCGATGGCATCATGCACATCCTTCTTCTGAATTTTTCCCGAGACGATATCGGCACGGACGAGTTCATAATTTCGTTTCGGATTTTTCTCTTTATGGAATTCCACAAGCGTGTCTTTCCCTTCTACTTGTTCATATTTTTCAATAAGCGCCTTCCCTGGTCGTTTCGATGGATAGAGCACATAGTCGATGCGATTCTTCCCGATATACTTCTCAAGTGTCGCGACATAGTCATCCACATCGAATCCGATCGTATGCCCCTTCTTATTCGTGAGATTCGAGACATAGACCACCTTGGCGTGTGATTTCCTGATCGCCAGGGCGAAGTCTTTCAAGATGAAATTCGGAAGCAAACTGCAATAGAGGTTCCCTGGTCCGATCACGATTATGTCCGCCTGCTTCACCCGCTGGAGCGCCTTCACATATGACTTCA
This sequence comes from uncultured Bdellovibrionales bacterium, assembly GCA_964537075.1. Classification (GTDB taxonomy): domain Bacteria; phylum Patescibacteriota; class Minisyncoccia; order Moranbacterales; family UBA1568; genus CAYTED01. The sequence goes on from CAZIBB010000019.1 coordinate 7,957, forward strand.
CCTTCCCGGAGAAGCGCAGTTCCTTCACGCCGACATTTTGAAATGTCTTATGATGATTGATTTCATTTTCACCCTGAAGAATTTTTCCGGTAACAAGCTCGAGCTCAAGCTTCGCATCACTCTCAGTTACCGGAATTACTTCCCCGCGCACCTTGAGAATCTCCATCGCTTCCTCCACACCCAAGGCGAAACTTCCGCTCGTTTTCTCCAGTGCCGAAAGGAAAATATTGCCGAAACTATGGCCGGACAGGCCTCCCGTCTCGAAACGATAATTCATAAGGGAACGCAATTTCTCGCTCGACTCGGACAGAGCGACCAGGCACTGCCTCACATCACCAGGAGGAAGCACGCCGAGTTCATCGCGGAGCACCCCCGTCGATCCTCCGTCATCCGCCATGGACACGATCGCGGAAATCTCCACCGGATATTTCTTCAATCCAGAGAGAAGCGTGAAACTCCCCGTTCCGCCGCCGATAGTCACCACGCGTTTCATCTTCATAATTTTTAGAAAACCGGTTAGAGATGAGGGGATGGCCGTTCCGTTGATTGAAAGCCTACACCACGAGATTCAAAATCTTGTCTGGAACGAAGATTACTTTGCGAATTTCTTTTCCATCAACATAAAGCGCTACATTTGCATCGCCGAGCGCTGCTGTTTTCACGATCTCTTCCGTGCTTCCGGTCGGGAGAGAAAGATTCGCGCGGACTTTCCCATTCACCTGGACGACAATCGTTTTCATCTCGTCCACCATCTTTTCTTCATCATATTTCGGCCACTCCTCGAGAAAAATTGATTTCTCATTTCCCATTTGCGACCAGAGCTCTTCGGCGATATGCGGAGCGAAGGGTGCGATCAATTGCAAGAGCAATTGGTAACTGGCAACCGGTAACTGAGATTCCTTTTCCATCGCGTTCACCAAGATCATGAGACTGCTGATTGCAGTATTGTACTTTAAATTTTCAATATCCTCCGTCACTTTCTTGATTGTCTTATGCAGAAGCGACTCAATTTTTTTGTCGTTAGTCGTTGGTCGTTGGTCGTTGGTCACTTTCTCTTGCAATTTCCATACTTTCTCCAAAAACCGTCGCAATCCGACGACACTCCCCGTATTCCAAGACTTCATATCCTCGAGTGGCCCCATGAACATCTCATAGAGACGCAGCGTATCCGCCCCGAGCTCACCCACCACATCATCCGGATTCACCACATTACCGAGCGACTTGGACATCTTGCGTCCATCCTCAGCGATTACCATCCCCTGATGACGAAGCTTGGCGAATGGTTCGTCAAATTGCAGGTAACCGTACTTCGCGAGTGCTTTCGTGAAAAAACGCGCATAGAGCAGATGGAGCACGGTATGTTCCGCCCCACCCATGTAGAAATCAACTGGGAGGAGTTTCTCGAGCCTCTCGGCACTGGCAAATTCCTCTGTGTTGTTCGGATCGGCGAACCGCAAGTAGTACCAGCTCGAGCACACGAAAGTATCCATGGTGTCCGCCTCGCGCCGCGCTTTTTTTCCGCACTTCGGACAAGTCACCTTCTGGAAACTCTCCGAACGAAGGAGCGGCGACTCGCCGGTCGGGCGGAAATCCACATCGGTCGGGAGTTTCACGGGCAGATCTGCTTCCGGTACTGGCACTGCACCGCAGTCCTCACAATAAATAATCGGAATCGGCGCACCCCAATACCGCTGACGGGAAATAAGCCAGTCACGCAATCGATAATTCACCTTCCTCGCACCGAGCTTTTTCTCCTCGAGCCAATTCACCATCTTCTCCCGCGCCTCCGCCGAATGAAGTCCCGTATATTCATCCGAATCAATCAATTTACCATCATCGGTAAATACATCCCTGGTTTCATCTTGATTCTTGATTTTTGATTTTTGATTCTTCTCATCAACCGGCAGAACCGATATTTTTATATTTAAATTATATTTAGCAGCGAACTCCCAATCCCGCTCATCATGCGCCGGCACCGCCATCACCGCGCCCGTACCGTAATTCCCGAGCACATAGTCTGCGACGAAGACTGGCACCGATTTTCCCGTAAACGGATTGACTGCCTCCACGCCTTCAAGCTTCACGCCCGTCTTGTCTTTATTCAACTCCGTCCGCTCCAGATCCGTCTTCTTCTTCGTTACCTGTAAATATTCCTCAACCTCTTTCTTATTTTGAATCCCCTGTTCGCTGTTCATTGCTAATTGTTCGCTGACCAATGGGTGTTCCGGAGCGACAACCACATACGTACAACCAAAAATAGTATCCACTCTCGTGGTAAAAACCTCAATAAATTCCGTATCAAGTATTTTGTATTTTGTATTTTGTATTTCAGATTTATTTGTATCTTGGATTTTGGTGATTGGAAATTGTACGGTAGTGCCGACGGAACGTCCAATCCAATTCTTCTGCGCCGCTTTGGTCGAATGTGGCCAATCCACCGTATCGAGACCGGCGAGCAGGCCGGAAACTTTTTTCCCGTCTTTCGACTTGGTATCCTCGACGAAATCCGTGATCTTGAAAAACCACTGTTCGAGCTCCTTCTGTATCACATCGGACTTGCAGCGATCGCATGCTCCGTCCACCACCTGCTCATTGGCGAGCACGGTCTGGCACGACTTGCACCAGTTCACATGCGCTTTCTTCTTGTAAGCGAGGCCATTCTTGTACAGGAAGAGGAACATCCACTGCGTCCACTTGTAATATTCCGGGCTCGAAGTATCGATTTCACGATCCCAGTCATACGACATGCCGAGACTCTTTATCTGCCGCGTGAAATTCCGTATATTCTCATGCGTCTTCTGATCCGGATGCACGCCGGTCTTGATGGCGAAATTCTCCGCCGGCAATCCAAACGCATCCCACCCAATCGGGTGCATCACATCGAATCCTTGCATGCGCTTATAACGCGAGAGGATATCCGTCGCCGTATAATTCTCCACATGTCCCACATGGAGACCATCACCAGACGGATACGGGAACATATCGAGGATATAGTATTTCCCTTTCGTCGCTACCGGCTTCGGATGACCATGTTCCTCCCATACCTTCTGCCATTTTTTCTCAATCGATTGCGCCTTGTAGGGTTTCATATGCCAAGCAGTATTTAGTATCAAGTATTGAGTATAAAGTATGAAGAAAGATTTTTTTCAGCGGACTCCGCCAGCTGGCGGATCAAAAAGCAGAACGACCGTTGAAAAAATTCAAAGAATATCCTCATAATACCCGAAAAAGAGCCATTTTGGCAAGAAAAAAAGGCCTCTGCTCTCGGGATTGTTCCCCCGAGAGTGAGCGCCTTTGACTGCGTCGACTACTTACTGGCATGCAGAGACATGATTTCCTTGAACTGATTCCATGCGTACTTCGGTTTCCAGACGACATTGCCGGCGGCGATTGCCGAAGCGACGACAGGGTCGTCTTGCTTGAACTGCGGAAACGACTGCTCGATCACGCCGACGATCGGAATTGGGTCACGCCCCGGGGCAGCCCAGAACGTTTCCTTGCATGGCGACGACCGGTTGATGGCGCAGAGAACGCAATTTGCATAACCACCCGCGCCATCGATGAGCCTGACGAGCTTTTCGGTCGTGCTCGCATTGTTCACGAGCTCTTCACCGATAGCGACGACATCGCCCTGCTTGATTTCACCATCGTAACGGCCGAGGACGATTTCTTCTTCGAGCAGACCCTCGGTATTAATGAACGATTTCTTCTCGGCGAAGATATGCCGGCAACCGAGGAGTCGCGCCACTTCCTGCGAGAACTTCACCCCGGCCCATGGCGCACCCAAGATGACATTCGGGACCAGCCTTCGATTCCGTATCTTCTGCGCAAGCGCCTCCGCGAAGAATGTCAGCACCGCCGGATACGGATCAGCCTTGGAGAAATTGAGATAGGCGAGGCCCACCCACTTCATCTTCTTTCCTTCGGGTCCGTCGTACGTGCCGGCGTATCCGACCACCGGACCGAGAGGCAGTCCCTCGCCATCGGTCGGGCACAGATAGTAACCTTCGCAATTCTGAAGCGTCGCGAGATAGTCCTCCGGAACGATCAGATTCGAACCATCATTTTTCATGATTTCTCCTTAGGTCAATTTGTGTACGATATGCCGGGTCGGTATCGCGATAGAATCGTTCACCGATATCTGGATCAAGCGTCATGATTTCTCCTCTCACCTTCTGGCGGTTAGTGTTGCAGTGCGTACGCGTCGTCGATTTCCTTGAGGATCCACTCGGCCGCTTCACGCGGTGATTGAGGTTTGCCGTCGGAATTCGGCTTCGCCCCGGTAATCGGCCGGCCGACAATAATCGCCGAAGCCTTCCACTGAACCGCCTGAGCTGGAGTCACGACACGCTTCTGATCATCGTCCGGATTCAGGTACCACAAAGGACGAATCCCCGGAATTTCGAAAGACATCTGCGCAAGCTTCGGAGTTTCACGAAGGCTTTGAAGCTCCTGTCCGGAGGCCACAATGCCATCAAGATTTGCTTCGGCACCGAGAAGCGCAAGTCGCTTCACCGCTTCGGCCATCGAGCATCCGTAGACTGCCCCGCATTCATCCTCGCTCCAGGAAGTTGGCACCGTCACACCGATCACCCTGATGCCGTGTGGCTGCACTGCTGCGCACAATGCCTTCATCGCGGCGACATTCGCATTGCACATGACTGTCACCGAACCGATAGAGGCATCGCTTCCTGCCAAGAAGTTTCCATCGATCTGCAAGGTCGCATCGATATCAACCAACTTGTAGTCGGCGAAAATCTTTTCTGCACCGCCGAGATGGAGTTGCGCGGCAAAGTTCAGGCCACCGGCCCGCAAGGCAGAATTCAGCTTGAGCTGCAATGGCAGGCCTTTCAGATTCCTTGCCAGGAGCATCACATTCGTCAGCACCCCGGCAATCCAGCCGCATTTGGCCGGATCGAAATCCGCCGCTACAATCAGTCTGGGTTTTTCCATTTCGTATTCCCCGCTTTCATTCAATTGAAAAATAACAAAAAGAATTGAGCGTCATGCCCAATCCCTCCTTCCGTCTCGAATAGACTTGCCATTAACCTATCAGAAAGCCCGATAAAAATCAATCCAGCACTTATTTGGCACAGCGCCACAGGCGCAAAAAGACAATCAATAAGAATCCAGTAGCACCCCAAGCATTAGCTATTATAAGCATCCGACTTAATAAAGTGCCGAATAAGTGCTGGACCAGCTTTTTCCCATCAAAAAAAGCCTCAGCAGAGGCTTTTTATATAACTCTCATGAAAAAATTTCTTCGTCTATGCCTTTTCAAGCTCAGTGAAAAATTCACTTTTGATCTGAGTGAGCATTTCCAAATCAGGAGCGCCATCAGCTGATAGCACCTTCATCTTCGCTTCCGTCGCCTGATGTATGATGGCGCGAATTTCTTCCGAAGTGAACACGAGCTCGTCCTTATATCCGAGAAAAATGACCGTGATATCGCGCAAGTATTGGATAAAGAGCTGGCATTCCTTGTCAGGATATTCTGTGAATAATTTTTCAACGATGGTATGTACGTCATGTACGGTTGCCGTCAGAGATTGGAATTTCCCGTAAATATCCTGAAGGATTTGCTGATCGATACCAAGTGAAGCCGCCATGAGATACATCTCGGTCTGGATCATGTCTTCCTTCAACTGTTTCCCGTTTTCATGCTTCTTGGCCGCATCGAGAAAGAATTTCTCCATCGATTCGAGATACGTAACGAAGGAAGAGAGATCCTCATATTTATATTTCTCCCGCAAACGAGACGCCACGAGTTCTAGACTCTTTCGACGCTCAACCTCAGGATTTCCTTCAAACATCTTTTTTAGCATCCGACTTTCAAATCCCATACGACAAATCTATTAGATTACATCCACGGATATTATACCTCGCTTCCGGTATTCATTGAAATACTGCGTCGCGAATGGTGTTTCCTCGCGACCCGGACACGGGCGGTCTCCTTCTCGATCATCGCCGCGACACGGGCATAATCCTCCTCATCCGCATGCACCCGCTCCTTCATGATCTCTTCGGCTTTCTTCCTGGCATCTTCCGCCCGGGCGAGATCTATCTCTTCCGCCCGCTCTGCAGTGTCCGCGAGGACAATAAGGGTATTATCATGAAACTCAACGAAACCGCCGGAAGTCGCCAGACTCATCTCATCGGCATTTATTTCTTTTCGAATGATAATTTCCCCCGGCTTCACTGCTCCGATATAGGGCATGTGATTCGGGAGAATCGTCACATCTCCGCCTTCAATCGGAAGTGTGATCTGATAGATCACCTCCTCAAGCACGGTTTTCTCCGGAGTGACAATCTTAAACTTTATTGAAGCCATAGTAGTTTGTTAGTAAAGCACAAAATTCAAAACACAAAATCCAAACAAATCACAGTTCACAAAACAAGAATAGCTTGTGCTTTGATTTTTGATAATTGTGTTTTGTTTGGTCATTTGTGTTTTTTATTTCTGTGTTTTCTTCAGCTATTCCTTAGCTGAAGCTATTACCTCATCAATCGATCCCTTCATATAGAAATTCTGTTCCTGGATATCATCGAGCTCGCCACTGAGGATGCGCTCGAATCCGCTGATCGTATCCTCGAGTTTCACATACTTTCCTTTGCTTCCGGTAAACTGTTCTGCCACGAAGAACGGCTGTGAGAGATATTTCTGAATCTTTCGGGCGCGAGCCACGGTCTGTTTATCCTCATCGGTCAATTCTTCCATACCGAGAATAGCGATGATGTCTTGCAAGTCCTTGTATTTCTGGAGCACCTTCTGCACGGCACGAGCCACGGTATAATGACGCTCACCGACGAGTTGCGGATCGAGAATAGTCGAGCTTGAGTCGAGCGGGTCGACTGCCGGATAGATACCGAGTTCCGAGAGCGAACGGGAAAGCACGACGGTCGAATCCAGATGTCCGAAAGTCGTCGCCGGTGCCGGGTCAGTCAAATCGTCCGCCGGCACATACACGGCCTGCACCGAGGTGATCGAGCCCTTCTTCGTCGAAGTGATGCGCTCCTGGAGAGCACCCATTTCTTCGGCGAGCGTCGGCTGATATCCCACGGCTGAGGGAATACGACCGAGGAGGGCTGACACTTCCGAACCTGCCTGCGTAAAACGGAAAATATTATCGACGAAAAGAAGCACGTCTTTCCCTTCGGCGTCACGGAACTCTTCGGCCATCGTAAGCGCGGTCAAAGCGACCCGTTGACGAGCTCCCGGCGGTTCATTCATCTGTCCGAACACGAGGGCGGTCTTGTCGAGCACCCCGGACTCCTTCATCTCATGATACAAGTCATTGCCTTCGCGGGTACGCTCACCCACGCCGGCGAACACCGAATAGCCACCGTGCTCCTGCGCGATATTTCTGATGAGTTCCTGGATCACAACCGTCTTCCCTACACCCGCGCCTCCGAAGAGACCAACTTTCCCACCCTTCATGAACGGACAAATGAGGTCGATAGACTTGATACCGGTTTCAAACACTTCCGTCTTCGTCGACTGCTCATCGAATGCCGGGGCCGCGCGATGAATCGATCGCTTCACTTTCGTCGTTATTTCCGGTTTGCCATCGATCACCGCACCGAGCACATTGAACATACGCCCGAGCACCTCTTCGCCGACCGGCACCGAGATCGGCGCACCGGTCGCTACGACTTTCATCCCGCGAGCGAGACCGTCCGTCGTACCCATGGCCACCGCACGCACGCGGCTCCCACCCAAGTGTTGATGCACCTCCGCGATCAATGTGACATCGCCCATTGTGATCTCAATTGCATCATATACTTTCGGTAATACGGTACCTTCAGCAAACTCCGCATCCACTACCGGCCCGATTACCTGAATAATTTTTCCTGTGCTCATAACATTTTTCACATAACATATAACATACAACATGGAACACAAAACGAATCTTCTTCTCTGATTGTTCTATGCTCTTTGTTACATGCTCTATCTCTGTTTCCTTTTATTAAAATCTTATTTACTCGGATGACTTTTCTTATTCTTGATTCTAGATTCTAGATTCATCATTTCTGCACTGCCGCCATACCGGCCGAGAGCTCTGCGATTTCCTGCGTAATCTTGCCCTGACGGATCTGATTGTATGCGAGAGTGAGATCTCCCACCATTTCCTTCGCCGCATCAGTCGCATTTCGCATCGCCATCATCCGAGCCGACTCCTGAGAAGCATTGCTCTCAAGCACAGCATGATAGAGCTCCATCTCGATCAATCGGGGAATCATTCGCCACAGCACTTTTTTCGGCGACGGTTCGATCACATACTCCGCCACGAGATTCCGCTCCTTCATCTCATCCGCATGACCCATCTCATCCAAGGCCTTATGTACGTCCTTTTCCGTCACAGGAAGAAGGGCCCGCACCTTCACTTCCTGTGAAAGCATAGACTTGAAATCCGTATAGATCATGACGACGCGGTCGATACGCCCCTTCTCAAATTCCTCGATCATCACTTTCGCGACCGGTCGCATGAGCTCGACATTGGGCGTCCCGAGTATATCTGAAAACGACGCGATGATTTCGCCATTGAGTCGCCTAACTGACGCATCCGCTTTCTTGCCGATCGTGATGAATACTGATTCACGACCTTCATCTTCCTTCAGGGTCTGACGCAATTTCTTGATTATCTGCGAATTGAAACCACCGCACAAACCGCGATTCGATGAAATCACGACGTAGAGCTGTTTCTTCACCAGTCGCTCGGAGAGGAGCGGGTGCTGCTCGAACTTCTGAAGCAAAGAGAGCTGGTGCAGCATACTGACCACGCATTCCGCGTACGGACGTATCGCCGTGACCTGTGCCACCGCCTTGCGCATTTTGACAGCCGAAATCATCTCCATGGCCCGGGTTATTTTCCCGGTGGCCTTGACTCCTTTGATACGCCTGCGAATGTCTCGGATACTAGCCATATATTCCTTAAATCACAAAAC
>CAZIBB010000020.1:0-15986 GCA_964537075.1 uncultured Bdellovibrionales bacterium
CATTCACGGTTCTAACGTCCTTCACGATGCGGAGCAAACACAACGAGGCTTTGACAAGCCTTGTTTTTTTGTGACCCGGATAGGATGGCAGCGCTTATGATATAATCTAGCTATAAAAAAATAAAACTAAAATATGAAAATACAGAAAAGTAGTATTGTAATAGCTATCACCGTTGTCATAGTGGCTGGCTTGTTTGTTTGGGTGCCATGGAAATCTGCGCTACAAATAAAGCAGGATCAAGTTAGGACGCCCAATGATCAGCTAGCAGAATCAGATACAGAAAAACAGCCTTCTTCTAATCAGTCAAAGGACGGCAAAGAGGATAGAAATTATATTGGAAAGAGCGTTGAGGAGTGCTCTCGTACTCAGGTTTTCTGTATTGAGGGGCTCGAACGTTTCGATGACGAGACTGGGTGTGGGTGTCAACCAACGGGCAGTATCCCGACAGACTGGAAACTCTATTCGAATGATACAATCGGTTTTTCAATGTATTATGACCCATCACTCACTCTTCAGGAGGATTCAAAAACTGACGTGAGATTCTACAAACAAGGCCCGACACAACGCGGACAGACAGAAATGTATGATGGAATGATTGTTACGGTGCGCAAGGTCGATGTTGTCGGCGATACGCAGGCATACATCGATAATCAGATAGAACAATATAAAAATATTGGAAGTATCACAGAACCGCTCCACGATAGTAAGCTGAATGGTATTTCAACGAAAGAGTATAGCGCATCTGGGCTTGGCGATTCCAAAATGATTTTTGTACCGATTGATAATCGAACGCTCCTAGAGGTTTCTTATATGGCACCTGATCCAACTAATAGTGGGTTTCAAAAAACAGTGGACTTGATGCTATCAGCCTTTAAGCTTAAATAAGGATGCTCCTTCAAGTTTTTGTATCGATTTTGCAATACTCTCCCAATCCAAAGTTCCCCGCCCGCAGCGATACGCGCAGCGTTTCGGGCAGGTAAGTCTGTTCACTAGAGGGAGCAATGAAATTTGAGGCTTACTAAACCTCATTTTTTATACCCAAAGTAGTAGGTTAGAACCGAGTATTGACCGCTGACCTTAATTTTGAGAGACTAGTTTTTCAGTGGTTATTTCACAATCTACAGTTTTTTGGAGACCGACATGGGAAAAGTTTTTACTTGGGAAGAGGTGATCAGAGATCACGTTCCTTGCCTGGACAGTTTTGATGAAATGGGAAAGTTGTTGAGGCGAGAGCTGGAGAACTCCTCAGTTGTAGTTTCAGCGCTCATTCTCGGCTCGTTCCTACGGCGAGACCATTCCGTGCGAAGCGATATCGATACGCTGGTAGTGTATCCGTTCGAGCGACGCACAGAAGCAGTGGAATTTCTGCGAGGATTGAAGGCTCGTGCCAAACAACTCTATGTGCCAATCGAGTTCATCTCTTTGGACGTTGAGTTGGCGATGACACCTGATCATCACATTGCCTCTACATTTCTGGAACACTTTCGGATGGCGGCCCAGGACGGCGGGGTCATAAAGCAAGACCCGCTTTCGCTCATTCACGCCAACTCCGATGGATTTCGGCAGGACACACGAGGCTATCTGATTCACAAGATGAGGACCTTCGAAAAAGGGGAGGTATCCTTCTTCGTTGCCTCGGAAGAGCGAAGATTCCAAACGATTGAGAAGGCGTTGCAGTTGCCTGTTTACGTGGCCAGAAAGATGCTGCGGTGCTTTGATGTCGAGATGCTCTCTGGAGATTCCAAGGCAGAAGTAGCGCGACTGTATCCGTCCCTCGGAATCGATGGAGCAAGCGAAATCCTTTCTGAGATTCGTGAGATGGACAGGGCGTACACAGTGAGCCTTCTCCAGCAGCTTACCTGTCCTGACCCTGAGGAATATGGACGGGTTATCGAGAACCTCAAGCCTGCTATCTCACTCGCGCTGGAGTTTGCTCGAAAGAACCTTTTCGCGCTTCGTTGACCGCTATCTTTTTTGGCGGTCTTTTTTTATGAACCAAATCTACCCCTGTAAGAGCTCGGTTGCTTGTTTGAAGCAATATTCTGTATTGGGATAGGAGATACTCAGATCCAATGTTCCGAAATCATCCCAAAGTGTGAGCAGTTAAAATAGAGGCTTGTTTGAGCCTCTATTTTTGTTACCCGCAATGGATGTTTGAACCGGTGAGTAATGCAACTTGACTATTGGATATAATCGTATATAATCGTATATAGTTACATATATACGATAATGCTATGGAGAATAGGTATGCAAAAAGAGCTATCTTGAGCCAAGAAATACTTCAGAAGATAGCAAAGATTGATGAGTTTAGGGGTCTTTGGAAGGGGAGTCTGCGACTCAGCCCACAGACATTGGGGAGACTCAAACGCAGCGTGCTTATCACCAGCACCGGTGCTTCCACTCGCATTGAAGGCTCTAGGATGTCCGATGAAGAAGTCGCTCGATTGATTGGTGGCTTGAAATCAGCACCACCCAAGGGGAGAGACGCCCAGGAAGTGGCGGGCTATGCTGATTTGCTTGGGCGGATTTTTGATCATTGGCAAACCCTCAAAATCACAGAGGGACAGATTTTTCATTTCCATAAGATACTCCTCAACTTTTCAGAAAAGGACAAAGCTCACAAGGGAGCATACAAAACCACTGATAACAAAGTGGTGATGCGGAAAGAGGATGGTACTGAAGTCGTTATCTTCGAACCGACTAAACCATTTCTCACCAAAAAAGAGATGGACGACGTTATCTATTGGCTCCACGAAGAAATGGAGAGCAAAGAAACGCACTCGCTTATCCTTATCGCTAACTTTATCTTTGAGTTTCTAGCTATCCACCCATTTACAGATGGAAACGGGAGGCTTTCTCGTGCTTTGACGACGCTACTGCTTCTTAAAACTGGTTATACCTATGTTCCGTATGTTTCATTGGATGAAATCATTGAAGAAAAGAAAATAGAGTACTATCTTGCTCTGCGGAAAACGCAAGCGAAGCACAAAACGAAGAAAGAGGATATTACCGAGTGGCTTAATTTTCTTTTAGACGCATTACTGGAGCAGGTGAAGCGAGCGCAAGCCATCATGGAGGAGGATCAGCCAGAGAAATTGCTTTCCGAAAAACAACTCGCTGTCTACCAGTTGTTTCAAACCGAGACACTTAGTGTTTCAGAAATAAGCAAGCTTCTTAAAGATACAATCCCGATGGCTACGTTGAAACAGGTATTGCCACGTCTGGTAGCCTTGAGATTGATTGAAAAAATCGGTTCAGGTCGGGGGACGAGATATAGAAAACTCTAATTTTTGAAAAAACATCATGCAATACTTTCTCGCGGTCAAAGGAATCATCCGACGGAAGGACGGGAAAATTCTTGTGTTGAAAAGGAGTGACAAGGATGACCATAAGCCAGGCGTCTGGGAGACGGTAGGCGGCGGGATGGATAAAGAAGAATCGCCACAAGAAGCCCTTTTGAGAGAAATTTCTGAAGAGACTGGACTCATAGCAAACGTTAGTAGTCCGTTCAACGTTTTTACTTTCAAAAAAGATACGGGTGAGTTCAAAGTGGGGATTACATTTCTTTGCGAATATCTGAGTGGGGAGGTAATGTTGAGCGACGAACATAGTGAATACCGCTTTATTGAGCCAAAAGAATTTTCCGATATGGAATCCGTTCCCTCGCTTCACGAAGAGATTGCTCGATATGCCGAGCTTGAGTAAAGAATAGTGAAACGAGTGGTGGGGTAATTCTGCACACCTTGTTCCAGAAGTCCTCTCAGTTTGAAGGGAGAGAGCCTTGAGGTTGTAACAGCCTTGTTTTTCGTTACCTGAAGCTGGTTTAAACTTCAATGGTCGCTATTGGCTATAAATAATGATAAGTGTTATGCTTTTTCCATAGTAGTGAGAGCCAGCCGATAAGGGGTAATTGTTAAGTTAAATAAACAGTTATGGATAACACATTTGATCCGGAGAAAATGGAAACTCTTAAAAAAATCAAAAATAGCCTTTCATCTTTCGCTGGTATTTTTTTGTTGATGATTATCATTTTTGGATCCGTGGGAACCATCGGTGCCGGAGAGAGAGGGGTTCTCTTGCAATTCGGGGCAGTGAAGGATAAGGTGTTTGACGAAGGTCTTTATTTTAAAATACCTTTTGTCCAAAAAGTAGTGACGATGGATGTGAAAATTCAAAAAGATGAGGTTCCAGCCAGTGCCTCTTCCAAGGACTTGCAAATCATAACCTCTAAGGTTGCCATCAACTATCATCTTTCCCCTGATAAAGTGAATATTGTCTGGCAGAGCATCGGAAAGGATTACAATAGCCGTATTATCGCGCCATCGATTCAGGAGGCAGTTAAGGCGGTCACCGCAAAATTTACCGCTGAAGAATTGATTATCAAAAGGGAGGATGTGAAGGATCAGATCAAAATCAATCTGGCTGAAAGATTGATCAGAACTCATATCGTAGTGGATGATATCAATATAACGTCTTTTGATTTCTCGCCAGCCTTTAATGAGGCGATTGAAGCGAAGGTGACGGCTGAACAGTTAAAATTGAAAGCTGAAAGAGACCTGGAAAGAATATCAATAGAGGCTGACCAAAGAGTCGTTGAGGCTGAAGGTAAGGCGAAGGCAATCAGGACCGAAGCGCAGGCCCTGACGGCCAATCCGCAAGTCGTGGAGTTGCGCTGGATTGAAAAATGGGACGGGAAAACACCGACATATTGGGGCGGCGCGAGTCCTTTTATTGGGATTAACAGATAGTAAAGTGAGTGATAGTGAATGAGCGGTAACGGTTTCTATCGCCAGAGCAAATAAAACGAGGCTGTAACAAGCCTCGTTTTTTTATACTCTCGATGAGAGAGGAAAATATGTGTGATAAGATTAGATAATGGAAAAACTTTCTGAAAATTTCTACAATAAGGACTCATCAGAGGTTATTAAGTATTTCAATACGGGCGAGCACGGATTCACTTCGTCCGAAGCGAAACGGAGGCTTGTGGAATATGGTTTCAATGAGTTGCCGGATGCGAAGCGCGACAGTGTCTATGCCGTTTTTGTACGTCAGTTCAAAAGTCCTCTCATCTTCATTCTGCTTATTGCTGGAATCATTATATTTTTCACCGGAGAAATTGCCGATGCCTCCGTCATCCTCTTCGTCCTTGTTTTCAACGCCATCGTCGGTACTGTTCAGGAGGGAAAGGCACAAAATACCTTCCTGGCACTCAAAAAATTTATCAAAGGAAGCGCTTTCGTCTTGCGCAATCATGAGGAGACAATCGTTTCGGACAAACATATCGTCCCGGGTGATATTATTGTCCTGCGCGAAGGAGAAAAAGTTCCGGCGGACGCTCGGGTCATCGTTTCGAATGCTTTGAAAATCGATGAGTCTGCCCTGACTGGCGAGTCATTGCCGAAACACAAGGATACGCGTCCGCTAGAAGGAGACAGTGTTGCTCTTTCGGATCAGGGAAACATGGTTTTTAAAGGGACAGTAATCGTTTCCGGAAATGGAAAAGCTATCGTTGTCGCTACCGGCATCGAGACGTTTCTTGGAACGATAGCGAAGGAAACACTCGGTATCGATGCGGATTTTCCGCTGAAAAACGATATTCGAAAACTTTCTCGGTTCATAATTTCCTTTGTTCTTTCTATCGCGTTTATATTGTTTGTCCTCGGCATAGCGAATGGTCATCCATTGCAGGATATTTTCAAGACTATTGTCGCCATATCGGTTTCCATCATTCCGGAGGGCTTGCCGATCGTAATAACGCTTGTGCTCGCAAGCGGAGTGTGGCGGATGAGCAAGAAGAGCGTGCTGGTCAAGAAATTACAAGCCATTGAAGTACTGGGGGAAACGAAAATCTTGGCAGTGGATAAGACAGGAACGGTAACAAAAAATGAGCTCTCGATAGAGAAGGTGTTCGTCGATGATAATTTGTTCGATGTTGGAGGGGGAGGATATTTACCGGAAGGAGAGGTGAGTCTTAATGGGGATGCTGTTGATCCATTAAATCATCCAAATCTGCTTTTAGTAGGGAAGATAGCGGCTCTCAATAGCAGCGCCAGCCTCATCTTTCACAAAGGATCGAAGCAATGGAGGGTGGCCGGTGACCCGACCGAGGGAGCGATGATGGTTTTTTCGAAGAAAATTGGTTTTAACCATGAAGACTTGCTTTCCGAGATGCCGATGATTGACGAGCTTCCTTTTGATTACGAACGGAAATTTCATGCGTCGCTCCATCGCACGAAACCGGAGAATTTTCTCGCGATAACCGGTTCCCCGGAAGTGATTCTTTCTTTGTTCGGAAGGGAGCTCCAAAAAGACGGATTGAAAAAAATTACCGATGAAAAGAGGGATAGATTGGAGTTGATGGTTGATGCCTTGTCACGAGATGGGTTACGTGTCATCGGATTTGCCTACGGATTCACGTCAGACGAAAATATTGATGAAGAAGGGTCAATGAAAAACCTTGTTTTTGGAGGGTTTTTCGGTATCAAGGATACGCTCCGGACAGAGGTGAAGGATGCCGTGCGCCAAGTGGAGGCATCGGGTATAAAGGTGGTGATGATCACCGGAGACCATGCTGTGACGGCACGGGCTATTGCGTTCGAGGCGGGTATCTATAAGGAGGGCGACCGGGTGCTTGACGGTAAAGAGATAGACATTCTGAGCGATGAGGAATTGGTAGAGAAAATAATTGGTGTCAGTGTTTTTTCTCGGGTTACGCCGAAGCATAAACTGAGAATCATCCAGTCATATCGGTCGAGCGGATTGGTGGTGGCGATGACCGGCGACGGGGTGAATGACGCCCTGTCTCTTTCGGCGGCGGACATCGGAATCGGGATGGGAAAAATAGGGACGGATGTCGCCAAAGAAGCTTCCGATGTCATTTTACTTGATGATAACTTTGGAAATATCGTGCATGGAGTCGAAGAAGGAAGAAATATCTTTGCGACTATCAAGAAGGTCATTCTCTATCTTTTTTCTACCAGCTTGGGTGAGGTATTTGTTTTGCTTGGAGCGTTGCTTATCGGTTTTCCTCTTCCCATCCTCGCGGCTCAAATACTATGGCTGAATCTGGTAACGGACGGATTCTTAGATGTCGCACTCGCAATGGAGCCGAAAGAGCCGATGAAAGTTTTTTTTGTGAAGACAGCGCTGATTGATAAGTTGATGCTACGGCGGATGTTTCTGATGGCGCTCCCGATGGCGATTGGAACACTCTTTCTTTTCAGCCAGTACTATCAGGATAATATCGCGAAGGCATGGACGATTTCACTGACCGTACTCGCCGTGTTCCAGTGGTTCAATGCCTGGAATTGTCGTTCGGCTGAAAAATCAGTATTTTCCATGAATCCGTTTTCGAATAGGTTCCTTCTGGGGGCAACTTTTGTTGTGATTGTTCTCCAATTGATGGCAGTGTATCACCCGTTATTTCAGAAAGTGCTCCGAACGGTGCCGCTTGATCAAAACGACTGGTTTATTATTATTCCTGTGGCATTTTCAATAATTATCGTTGAAGAATTGAGAAAATCCATAGACAGAAAGAAACGATTCTTGAATAAGGCATTCCAATGAAAATATTTTGCTGGATGTGACAAAAGACAAGTGTCACAGCCGGGCAAACCACAAGTTATCACCAAGCAGATTCTGGGTAATACCGGCAATCGTTTGACTTGAATCAGGGATATCGCATGATCAGAAAAAGACTCCTCCCGATCAAATGTTCGAAAGCTCCTTCAGAGGAGGATGAATGTTCTGCCAATCGAGCGTCAAGCAAAAACGATTTTCATCCCGAGGCTCCTTGTGTCTGTTTCTTCTTGACGATTCTTTTTCTGTGATATATCATTCAAATATGTATTTGAATGACTTGGCGAAAATTATGCGTATAGTTGGGGACGAGCACCGCCTCCATATCATGTGTCATCTTATGAGGCAGGGGGAATTATGCGTGTCTGATATTTCTCATGATCTTGATATGAGTATGGCAACGACGTCGCATCATCTGCAAGTCCTCGCACAGGAGAAGCTCGTTGATGCCATCAGAGATGGGAAGCGCATTTGCTATAAGCTCCCAAAAACTCCAATGGTACACGGGCTGAAGAAATTCATTTGCACACACGCAGAATTTTAATTTTTTTTGAAAGTACGAATCTATGTTCCATTTTTTCAAACAAGCCGCATCCCTTTCCCCTCAAGAAGCAGCGATGAAGATACAAGAGCCGGGCGCCGGGTTTATTGATGTGCGAACGGTGAGAGAGTATGCCGGCGGGCATGCCCGGGGGGCGAAGAATATTCCCCTCGACACCTTGGAAGAGAGGATAGAGGAAGTCAGGTCATTCGAGAAAGTATACGTTATCTGTCAGTCCGGCGGGCGAAGTTCGGAAGCGGTCGGATATCTCTCTTCGCAGGGCATTCATGCGATCAATGTGTCTGGCGGGACGACGATGTGGAAATTGCTCGGATTAGCGATGCAATGATCCATCGGTGAAAAAAGAATTTTTATGAAGACACAATATTTTCACACAAAGTGAGGCATTGTGTCAGGGTTCGCATCAGGTCTTTGAAGGATTGCCGAAGGAGACGATCGTTTGTCCCGGGCATGACTATAAGGGAAGAAATCAGACATCGATCGGGGATGAGTTTCGCACTAATCCGCGCGTCGCTATGCCGGAGTCGGCGTTTATTTCTTTTATGGATGCGTATCATCCGGCGAAGCCAGAGCTTTTTGACCAGGCGATACAGGAAAACTCACGTTAATTCATGAGAGAAAAATACTATGAAGAAGATAGTGATAGCGGTTGTCGTACTGGGAATCGGGGGGATAGCGCTCGTTCTTTTTTCCGGTGCAGCGCCAGCACAGAGCTTAGCGGCAGAAGATTTTTTGACACAGTATAAACAAACTCCCAACGCGGTACTCCTGGATGTGAGAACGGTCGCAGAGTTCCGTTCTGGACATATTGATGGTGCGACGAATATCGATTTCGAAAATATGTCTTTTCATTCGGAGGTTCAAAAGCTGGATGCAACGAAAACATATTTCGTCTACTGTCGATCTGGGAATAGGTCTGGACAAGCCCTCTCGGCAATGAAGAAGTCTGGATTTGCAAATATCTACGAACTCAAAGGGGGCATTATTTCCAATCAAAACGCACTGAGTCTTGTCGGCTCGTGAGTTTTATCCTAAAAACTTGACTTATTGCGTATACTATGACATAGTGTACGCAGTGAGTACCACTATCCATAGCTGTATTGTGTCGTATACAACTGGCAAGGAGAAAGTCATGCTTGAAAAAATGGATCGTAACCAGCTTTCACAACTGTGGAAGAGGCGAACGAAGGCAAACGTGGGATCTGTCAGTATCCCCGATCAGCGGCAAGGGGAACTCATCTGCGTCATCATGGAGCAGGGGCAGTGGCTCATCGAGGTCATTGATCCGGGGAAGTGCATCGTTCACATGGCACATCCCTTGCGCCTGGCGGGGAACGGCTATGTGGGAGAGAGAACAATCTCCACATACCTGGCCGTCGGTCAACCGTTTGAGTTCGTCACCGAGGACAGGACGGTGAGTACTCAGCGGATAGTTAGGCTGTCAAAAATAATCCTGAATCAGTAGTAAGCTGCGAGTGCGCTCCGATATTCATCGGAGCGGCTTTTTTTTCCAATATTTTGAAAACAAAAGGTATATGATGTATTGAATGTATGGAAAATGAGGCTTTGACAATCTCATTCATTCAGCGTATTATAGGAGCATCTTTAACAATAGTGGAGAAAGAGTGTGATATTCATATCATTGCGATTTATTCTTTGTATCTTTTTTTTGCAGTATCTATTGGTCGCATACAGCAGCCAGTCTTCAGAAAAAATAAGGCAAAGTCATCCCTCTCCTTTGAGCGACCAGCGGTCATCAAAGGAGTCAGCGAACCGTCCTGTACGATCAGGACCGAGCGGGGATTGCAGTAAATCGCGCAGGGAAGCGCTCAACGGAGGCAGTACGGAAAGAGGGGCATCGGCTTCGGTAGAACAATATCAAGACGATACCGCGACCGTTTCCTACTATAATTTGCCCGGTAATAGGACGGCAAATGGAGAGATGTTCGATCCGAATAAGATGACGACGGCTCACAAAAGCCTCCCTTTTAACACGGTCATTCAGCTCTCCAATCCGGAAAATGGAAGGAGTATCCGTGTAAGAGTGAATGATCGCGGGCCGTTTATCCCTGGTCGTGAATTCGATATCTCGAAGGGTGCCGCGGAATGTCTCGGAACCATCGTGGCTGGCGTCGTGGCTTTGCAAGTGCGAATCATCTCCCAGCCGCAAGGAGCCGTAAAAAAAATATCACCGATTTGATCTGAAGCCCTGAGCGTATTCACAATGTGAAGCATTCAGACAAGAGACCGTAACAGGTCTCGTTTTTTTTATGGTTTCCATATTTATGAAATCAGTAGACACCCGATATTCTTTTTGACATGTAAAGTCAGCTTGACATGCCATATCGGAAGAGTATACTGAGTATGTAAGGTAAACTTTACATATCAATATGCACGGAACCGTGGAAAATAAAATCGAATCTTTCCGTCGAAGACAGAGCATCACGCAGGAAGCTCTGGCTGAAGCGGTAGGGGTGACGAGACAGACCATCATCGCCCTGGAAAAAGGAAATTATACCCCGTCGGTGCTTTTGGCATTGAAGATAGCGAAGTTTTTCCATGAACCCACTGAAAAAATTTTTAAGATAAAAGTATGAATTTTATAAAGCTGCTTTCGGAAAAATTCGTCGCTCTCCTCCTGGTCGTTTTTCTCGTGTGGTTCGTGAATCCATTCGGATTTTTTATGACGGATGCGTTCCATATGACGCTTCTCGGGTTGATCGTCGCGCTATTCGCCGTTTTCGCTATGTTTCTTTGGCGAGAAGATGTGGTGGATGAACGTGAACAGTTGATCCGATTCATCGCGACCCGTTTCGCCTATACGGCCGGGGGGACGGCGCTCCTTCTTGGGACGATTATTCAGGCGTTCTCACATAACATAGATCCTTGGCTCCCTCTCACTCTGACCGGTATGGTCTTGGCGAAGATAATCGGCCGCTGGTATGCGGAGAGATATCATTGAGAGACCATGAACGTGGGTATCTCTCTTCCTGATAATAGTTGTCTCCGTCGTATCTGATAATAAGATAATAGAGAAAGGTGGTGAATAAACATGAATAAAAATATCGTTATAATTATCACGGTCGCTGTCATAGCGCTTCTCGGCATCTGGTGGTATATCTCCGCCGAGCAGGCCGCATCTGACAAGATGATGATGGAAGAAAAGATTCTATCCGACAAAGCTCTGGCTGAGAAAGACGTGATGATGAAGAAAGAAGAGGCTCTGAAGGCAGGTGAGGCCATGATGAAGAAGGATGAAGGAGTCATGATGAAAAGCATCACGGTCACGATGAAAGAGCAGAGCGGTTCCAAGCAGATCGGAATCGCGACAATTTCTGACGTTGATGGAAAGGCGAAAGTGACGGTACGGGTAGCGACTGGTATGCAGGGTATCCCGCAGCCAGCTCATATCCACGTTGGAGCATGCCCGACACCGGGAGCAGTAGTGCATCCTTTGAATGCTGTCGTGAACGGAGTGTCCGAAACGATGCTTGCGATTTCGACAACGGAACTGATGAACAAACTGCCATTGGTAATCAATGTTCATAAGTCAGCCGATGATGCGAAGACCTACGTTTCCTGCGGGGATATCGTAGGAGATGCGATGGTGAAACAAGAAGAGACAATGATGAAGAAGGATGAAGGAGTCATGATAAAACAGTAATAAGTATTCTCTTTAAAGTGACGTGAAGCCGGGGCGGCTTCTGCAGAGTCGCTCCTCTTGGCAGCATTTGAATATAATTTTTTGAGAATGAAACATATGAACAAGGGAGTGGCAGTGCTCGGAATGATTATCGCGGCTGGTATCTGGTTTTTCATTTCGCGTGACCAGAAAATGTCCGATACAAATGTGACGATGGAACCAAAGAAGGGTGCTTCGGTGGAGACAACGGGAAATACCATGATGCCTGCAGCGGACAATGCGACGATGGCAAAGGGAGGGCAGTATGTCTCGTATGACACATCAAAGATCGATTTTGCCAAAGAGGGCAAGGTCGTGCTCTTTTTCCGCGCATCATGGTGTCCATCCTGTCGCGCCCTGGATGCTGATATCAAGGCGAAATTGAGTCAGATCCCGCAGAACATACTGATTCTCGATGTCAACTATGATACGTACAAGGATCTCAAGAAACAATATGGCGTTACGTATCAACATACCTTGGTGCAGGTAGATGCTTTCGGGAATATGATCGCCAAATGGAATGGAAGTCCGGAACTTGGCGATCTCCTGAAACAAATAAAATAAATTCATAATAATCGGATATATGACCCTGCTTATCGTTTTCGCATTTCTTGCTGGTGTCGTGACTATTTTTGCACCCTGTATCTGGCCGATACTGCCGATTGTCCTCTCGGCCGGTGCCTCGGGGGGTGAAAAGAAACCGCTCGGCATCGTGTCCGGTTTGGCGGTGAGTTTCATGTTGATTACTCTTCTGCTTGCTTCCATCGTGAAAATAATCCCTTTCGATCCGGAAGTACTTCGTTTCTTCGCGGTGGGAATAATCGGCTTTTTGGGGCTGACCCTGATTGTACCGGCGCTTGGTGCCAGACTCGAAGTTATGGTCAGTCGTTTGGGGGGACTCGGCGGACGGTTTACAAATAACAGCGGGACAGGGTTTGGGAGTGGCTTCGTCGTTGGTTTCGCTCTGGGGATAGTGTGGTCGCCTTGCGCCGGACCGATACTCGCGACGATTGCGACGCTCGCGGCGACGCAGGCGGTGAGTTTCAATGTGGTGCTGATAACGCTGGCATTCGTGATCGGGGTAGCGGTGCCACTTTTTATCCTCGCCGTATTGGGACAGAAGGTGCTCGCAAAGACGCGGTTTTTCTCCCGATACACCAAGCGCATCCAGCAGATCTTCGGAGTAGTGATGATATTGGCGGCGCTCGCTATCTATACCGGCTATGACAGGACGCTTCAGACCAAGATTCTGGACGCATTTCCAGGTTATGGAAGCTTTCTGAATCAATTCGAAAAAAATGAGGATGTGCAGAAAAAACTTGATGAGCTCAAGGGCTCGGGAAAGAGCGGATTTCTCAGTACTCAAAAAACTTCGCCGGAAACGAAAAGCGGTCTCTCCGATTATGGACCGGCCCCAGAATTTGTGGGTATCGCGAAGTGGCTGAATACGGAAACGCCACTGACTCTGGAGAGCCTGCGTGGCAAGGTGGTACTGGTGGATTTCTTTACATACAGCTGTATCAATTGTATCCGGACGCTGCCGTATGTGACGAGCTGGTATGAAAAGTATCAGGATCAGGGCTTCGTCGTAATCGGCGTGCACACTCCTGAGTTCGAATTCGAGAAGAAGACAGACAATGTGGTCGATGCGATGACGCGGTATAAGATCAATTATCCGGTGGCACAGGATAATGCCTATGAAACATGGCAGGCCTATAATAATCATTACTGGCCGGCGCATTATCTCATTGATACTGAAGGGAATGTACGTCAGTATCATTTCGGCGAGGGAAACTATGAGGAGACGGAAATGGCGATACGGGCATTGCTTGCGGAAGCAGGAAAAAAAGTCACTGATACGACGCTTACCAATGTCGTCGCCGAAAAGGCCGGAAAGGATAAGACACCGGAGACATATCTCGGGAGCGGTCGCATGGAACGGTTCGTCTCTCCAGAAAAGGTATCGGGAGGGGAACAGCTGTTCACATCACCGCGAAGCATCGCGAAAAATTCTTTCGCGTATGCCGGGATATGGCAGGTGGAATCTGAGAGAGCCAAGACGGTCGATGATGCAAAGCTTAGTCTTCACTTTCAGGGAAAGAAGGTTTTCTTGGTCATGGCTCCACCCGAGAACACTTCGTTGGGAAATGTGAGGGTCATGCTTGATGGAAAAATCGTTAAGAGTGATTTCTCCGGCAAGGATGTGACGAATGGGGTGATAACCGTCGATCAGGATCGTCTGTATGAACTGCTCGATCTGAAAGACAGGACGGGGGACCATACCGTGGAGTTATATTTCGAAACCCCCGGTACCATGGTATATGCATTTACTTTTTCCTGATATGTCTGGAAGCAGAAGAGATGAAAGACATGCCCTGAGTCGGCGTGTTTTTTTTGGCGACTCGCATGCGGCTGATGAATCATAGCTGACAAAGAAGATTGAGTCCTGTTGTTTCATCAAATGAGCGATGAAGCGGCAAGGGGAATGCAGTGAGATGAATTTCACAGGCACCCGATACGCGGAGACTGAAAATATGTCCTCCAAAAGTAGAGAGGTCACGTTTTCCGAAGACACCATGGATATGAAGCACTTTCTTCCCATCGAGTGTGCCGAGGTTTCCGTTTAGCGAAAGAATTTCCACGTCCTCATCTGTTTCTTGTCTCTCGTAAGTTTTTGTCGGGAGGTGATAATAGGCAAGCTCCAAGTGATCCGCTGCGCCGAGTCCCGTGAGCGTGGCTCCGGCGATATTGTTTTCTTCGCACCAAAGAAGAAGCGTTTCGAAAAGTTCTTCGCCACGCGCGAGATTGAAAACATATTGATTTTCATGGGAAGCTATCAGGTGCATATTCAATAGTTTAGCACATCGAAAACAAGGAAATCCAGAATTTATGACTGAAGTGCAGTGCTATAATGAGGAATACATGAGTTTTTTTATATGATGACCCCATCAGGAACACAGGAGATGAAGAAAAGGAACACCATGAGGAATATGGCACGGTTTTTTTTGATCCTCTTGAGCCTTGCTTCTGTTTCCCTTATCATATGGTGGCCACTTTGGGGCAGCGAGCGGCATGCTTCCGAGGGGAGTGTGCTTGAATCTGAAGTTGTTCCAGATGGAGGAAATCTTCCCGCTCCGGAAGGGGAAAGGCAGGTGATATTCAACTGGAAATATAAAGGCAAGGACTATTCATTGAATGAAAACCTCTACACGTCATATTATCAATTTTATCAGTCTCTTCCCTTGGTTTTTTCTTCCACGGCGACATCAATCAGGGGGCGATATGAGGAACAGACTGCGATGTTTATCGCTTCGGCGGATGGAGATGATACCGTGAAAATCTTGGCGCAGAAAATCCGTACACTGGGAATGAATCATCATTTGAATGAGAATCAGGTCGTGGAGCTGGTAGCGGCCTTTGTGCAGGCCATACCGTATGATCAGGGAAAGATCGAGAGGAGGGAGAGCGGACTGGATGGTATCACTGAAAAAATCACCTCTCCGTATGAGGTTCTCTATGATGAGACCGGCGTGTGTCAGGATAAGAGCTATCTCGCCTATGCCCTCCTCAAGGAGCTCGGTTATGGGGTTTCTATTTTTCTCTTTCCAGATCCGAAGGACAATCATATGGCGATAGGGGTGACCTGTCCGATCGAGTATTCGAATTATGCGTCGGGATACTGCTTCATCGAGACTACCAGCTCCGGGAATAAGATTGGCATGATACCCGATCTGATACCGCAGAGCCGTGTCGCCACTGCCGATATACGGATGAATACGATCGAGGATGGAGAGGAAGAAGAAGTCGCTTATCAGCCGCTCGGCAATGTCGAAATACTGAATACGATACAGGGCAAGACATATACGGGGATTATCGCCACCATCAGTACGCGGCAGGAACTCGAGCGTTTGAGAAAGGCCATTGATGGATATAAACAAATGATTCAGGTGCTTGGCAAAGAAATCAACAGTCAAGAAAGCGATCTCAATGCGCTTGAGAAAAAGATGAAAGGTCTCAAAAATGATGAGAAATATGACCAATACAATAACCTGGTTGAGAAATACAATGACCTCCTGTCTCAGATGAAGAAAAATATCAAAGAATACAACCGGCAGATATCCACGGTGAATGGCATGGTTGTACGGTATCAAGGATTGGCAAAG
>CAZIBB010000021.1:0-15517 GCA_964537075.1 uncultured Bdellovibrionales bacterium
CATCTACAAATAAAACAGAAGTTCACAATCTTTGCATGTTCATGGAGATGGCTTAAAGGATGTAAAAAATGATACTATGACTGATACTTCAGGAAGCATTAGCGATGAAATCGAGATGTCTGCTCCAGATATAAAACTTAAAAATTAATAAGAAATAAGTAAAATTATGTATAAAGAAAAAATTATTAATGCAATTCAAGGTCAAAATATGTTACGGATAAATTTTAGAAAAGAAACTGATAATTCTTTTGTTGAGCGAGACATGGCTCCTTATGATGTTTTTCCTAAAGAAGATCCAAAATCCAGACTTCAAAGGGATATACTTTTAGGATATGATTATAGTGATTTTAATCATAAAGGTCATGTTGCAACTGTATATTTGGATACAATACAAAATGTAACAGTATTGAATGAAAATTTTAATGGTGCTGAAATAAAAAAATTAATAAATCCTAAACAATCGCCCAATATTTCACGAAATTGGTAATTCATGAAAAGCATCACCGCTTCAAAATTATATGATTACATCAAATGCCCGCACAAAGTGTGGCGGGATGTGTATGGTCCGCAGGATGAGAAAATTCAGGAGGCAAATCCATTTGTGCAGATGCTGTGGGAACGAGGTGTAGCGCACGAGAAAAATGTGGTGGCTGAGATGGGCGAATATCTTGATTTGAGTTCTGGATCATTTAAGGACAGATTTGAAAAAACAATTGAGGCGATAAAAAGTGAGACTCCTTTGATTTATCAAGGAGTTTTGAGATATGAAAATTATCTCGGCATTCCGGATTTGCTCAAGAGAATGCCGGATGGAAAATATATCCCGGTGGATATCAAATCAGGAAGTGGAGTTGAAGGCGCTGATGAGGATTTTGAAGAAGAGGGCAAACCTAAAAAACATTATGCCGTCCAGCTTTGTTTTTATATAGAGTTGCTTCAAAAATTAGGATTGCCGAATGCTGGCACAGGAAAAATAATCGATATTCATAAACAGGAGATGGAATATAATCTGGATTCCCCAATGGGTAAAAGAAATCAGATGACCTGGTGGGAATTTTATGAACGAATTAAAAATAACACGCAAGTTCTTTTGGCCAATGAAGACAGAAATAAGCCGGCTATGGCCGGATCATGCAAACTATGTCCATGGTATGACAGTTGCAAGAAATGGTGTAAGGAAAATAATGATCTTTCTAATATTTTCTATGTGGGCAGATCTCAGCGGGATATTATAAATCAAGATTTGGGCATTGAAACAGTGGTTGATGTAATGAGTATAGACATTCAACAACTGATGGAATCGAAGAAAAAGGATAAGGAATTCTTAAAAGGAATCGGGGAAAGCACTCTGGAAAAAATAGTTAAAAGAGCTTCAATTTTAAGCACAACAAAAAAGCCGGTTCTCTATCAAAATATTGAATTTCCCCAAGTTTCGTATGAGGTGTTTTTTGATATTGAAGACGACCCGACGCAAGAGTTCGTCTATATGCACGGAGTGTATGAAAGAAGTCTAGCCGGAGAAAGATTTATTCATTTCACGGCTCAAGATAAAACTAAAGAGGCGGAGAAAGAAGCTTTCGGAAATTTTTGGAAGTATGTGCGGTCTTTGCCAAAGAATGACTTTGCCGCTTATTACTATTCTCCCCATGAAAGAACGACTTATCGCAAGATGCAAAAAATTTATCCGGATGCCGTTTCGACTGAAGAGGTTGAAAGCTTTTTCGCTCATCCTAATGTGATTGATTTGTATAATGACATCATTCTGAAGCACACTGACTGGCCATTAGGCAGTTATTCACTCAAGGAAATCGCACAATTCCTCGGTTTCAAATGGCGGGACGAAACTCCGTCCGGCGCACTGTCCATCCAATGGTTTAATGAATACTTGGAGACAAAAGATCCAAAAAAATTGGAAAGGATATTGCTGTATAATGAAGATGATTGTAAGGCGACGATGGTCATGAAAGATGCAATTAAAAAGATGAATGAATGATTAATAATAAGCTGTTCTCGATTGCTATTACTGAGTTAATTCAGTAATAATTTTAAACTAAGATGATTCCTTGTTTGTTTCTCTAGCGGGGTTCGACCTGCTCAAGGCAGATAAAAGTTTATACCCTTATGGTAAATCCCTCTTTTCCCGCATTGAAAAAGAGTTACGTAACAGGTTACGTAACTCTTTGTGTGTCAGCTCGCCAGCGTGATGCTATAGACTTCCCGGGCACCGTGTTTTTTCAGAAGGGTGGCGCAGGCAGTAAGGGTATAACCGGTTGTCGCGACATCATCGACGATCCAGATTCTTTTTCCCTGGAAAAAATTCTGAGGAGTATTTGCATCAAGTCGGAACGCACCACGAAGATTCACTTTTCTGGCTTTTTTGTTTTTTTGTCGTGATTGAGGGAGAGTGAAATGAATACGGAGGAGAGGATTCGATCGTGGCATGAGATCAAGTCCGGGAGCGAGCGTCTCTGCGATGATATGAGCGAGAAGTTCAGCCTGATTGAAACCGCGCCACTGCTTTCGCCACGGGTGAAGCGGAACGAAAAGTATGATATCCGGAAGGGGAATGGGTGTTTTCCGTAATTCATCCGCGAGAAATATTCCAAGCGGAAGGGCGAGGCTTTCCGCGAAGGAATATTTGTAGGTATGAATGATTTTTCCGATCAGCGGATCCCGGAAGGGACTCGCGGCGAAGATGCCATCGATCGGACTTTTTCCACAGCAGGCATGGCAGAGCGTACCGAACGGGGTGGTGGCATCCTGACAGTGCGGACAATGAAGCTCGGTTTTTCGGGGAAGGTTTTTTGCGCAATGCGAGCAGAGAAGGGTACCCTTCGTTTCGCAGGAGAGGCAGTAGAGGGGAAAAAGGAAATCAAGGAGATGCTTGATGACAAGCATAATTTTGAGTGACATCAAGGACCGACCTTGGGAAGGGGTCTTAAGGTCGGTCCTTGATGACTTATTTCACGAATATTTTTTTCTCTTTGAGAGAGAGGGAAAATTTCTTTTTCTTCGGATGTGAAAGCAGAAATTCGGCGACCGGTTGTTCGATTTCGAGCTCTATTTTCTTCCGGATAGGGCGCGCACCTTCTGCGGGGAGAAATCCTGTCTTGCTGATATATGAGAGTACGGATTTCGGATAGGTCAGAACGACACCTTTTTTCTTGAGACGACTTTTCAATTTTTCAAGTTCCTGTTTTACGATCGCTTCGATGGCAGCATGGGTGAGCGGTTGGAAAACAAGTGTCTCACCGAGGCGGGAGAGGAGTTCGGGTCGGAGTGTTTTCTTCAGCTCGTCGAGGACACTTGATTTGATGCTTCGGAAGCGCTCTTTGAAATCATGGGAATCAGTAAGTTGTTCGAAGCCGATTTTTGCGCTTTCGGTGAAGGCAAGGGTGCCGATATTTGATGTGAGGATGATCAAGGCATGCCGAAAATCAGCCTTGCGTCCTTCAGCATCAGTGAGGAATCCGTCTTCGAGAATCTGGAGAAGGATATTGGCGGTGTCGGGGTGCGCTTTTTCGATCTCATCGAAGAGGACGACCGAGTGTGGTTCTCGCCGGATCTTTTCCGTGAGCTTGCCGCCTTCGCCATAGCCGACATACCCGGCAGGGGAACCGATCATCTGTGCGACATTGTGCCGCTCACCGAATTCGCTCATATCGAGACGGATGAAAGCATGATCACTTCCGAAAAATTGCATGGCGATCGTTTTCGCGAGTAGGGTCTTGCCGACGCCTGACGGTCCGAGGAAAAGAAACGAAGCGATCGGTCGATCGGTATCGCGGATGCCGGCAGCGGCGCGGACGAGCGCGCGGGCGATCGTGTCAGTCGCTTCTTTTTGACCGATGACGGATTGTTCGAGGGTCATTTCGATATGTTTTTGTGAAAGAGATGTCTGGTTGAGAGCGAGCTTCTCATGGGGAATGCCGGTTGAGCGAGCGAGGGCGAGGATGAGGTCTTCCTGGGTAACGATGGGTCGTAATTTTTTCTTCGGGGAAATTTTGTTCTTCTCGAGGATGGCGAGCGCCGAGGCTGTCTGTTTCTCTTCGTGATACAGCCCGCTTGCCATGTCATAGTTTTCTTCTTCGAGCGCGAGATTTTTTTCCGCGATCAGGCCAGAAAGGCGTTCGCGCAAGGCGGAGATATTTTTGTCAGGAATGAGAATCTCCTCGGTTTTGTGTTTCACCGCCGAAGAGGCTTCATCGATGAGATCAAAGGCCTTATCGGGAAGAAAGCGATCATGAATGTGCCGGAGGGCGGCATCGAGCGCGAGCGCGATGATTTCATCGGAGAGTGTCACTTCGTGAAAATTCTCAAAGGCACGTTTGGATTGGAGGAGGATGGCGAGCGCTTCATCTCTTGATGGTTCACGCACGAGAATGGATTGGAATCGACGATCGAGCGCGGGATCTTTTTCGATGTGACGTTTATATTCGGTGAAAGTGGTGGCGCCGATGAGGCGGATATCGCCGCGTGCGAGAGCTGGCTTCAGGATATTGGCGGCATCGAGACCTCCGGAAGTGTTTCCTGCGCCCACGAGCGTATGAATCTCATCGACGAACAGGATGACATTCGGATCGTTTTTCACTTCACGGATGATTTCTTTTAGGCGTGCTTCAAATTCGCCGCGAAAACTCGTGCCAGCGACGACGAGCGCGAGATCCAGGGAAAGTATTCGTTTTTCCGCAAGAAAATTTCCTCCCGTACCACTGTTGATTTTTTTCGCCAAGGCTGTGACAAGAGCCGTTTTGCCGACTCCCGGATCACCGAGGAGGAGCGGGTTGTTCTTCTGTTTTCGGCCGAGAATATGAATGAGCCGTTCGAGCTCCCGTTCGCGACCGATGAATGGTTCGTCTGGGGTATCCTTGCCGAGGTTGGTCGTGTATTGGTCGAGAAACGGTGTTTGCGTACTGCGGATGTTCTTTTTTCGGGCGAGACTGATTTCCGGAAGATTGAACATTTTCGAGAGCGGGGGAAGATGATCGTAATTGAGATGTGCATGAATCGTCTCGAGGGATTTCTCCCGCTCGAGAGCGAAGTCATTGAAGAGGCTCGCGATATCGGCATCATCGGATTCGGTGAGGGCGCAGGCGAGATGTTCCGTACCGACATAGGGAGACTGCACTTCGGCGGCGACGATAAAGCTTCGGGTGAATATTTTTTTCAGTGACGGCGAAAATCCGAGGAGCGACTTTTCTTGTGTCCCTCGCTTTGTTTTTTTGATGTTTTTGGCGACGTGGGTAATCTTCCCGAGCGGTTCCTGCTTGAAACCGATATTTTCGAGGAGCACTTTCCCGAGGCTTCCCTGCTCGAGAAAGAGAGCGAGGAAGAGATGTTTCGGCTCGATATGGGAGCAATGGGAATAAAAAGCGATATCGCGAGCCTCTTTGAGGACGTGTTTCGCATGAAGGGAAAGTTTTTCAGTGAGGGGAAATCGTTCCATAGGAGTATGCTCCATCATCTCATTTTACCACATCGAATCGTATTTCTTGAGAGTCTATTCTAGCGGAAAAGAACCGATTGGTCAAAGTGTGGAAAGTGGCTTTTAGTCGGGTTTTCCCACACACCAATTGAGTTTCAATTCTCAAAAAATAGTTCGAGTATTTTCGGCGGGTATTTTTAATAGGAGCTGAGAGGTATTCTTTTATTTCTATATAATACACTAAAGCTCATTATGGTGTGCGGGTTTGACCGCGGTGCTTTTTCGTGGTACCATCTTTTTGTTCTTTTAGTATCGCACTTCTGCCCCTAAAAAGAGAGAAATGTCCTATGAAAGCCTCATTTGAAAATGTAAAGCCACTCATCCATTGTCCGCTCTGTGATCGGAAATACGAACCGAAGGAAATGCTTCTTCTGGAGGAGGAGCATGATCGTACGGTATTTCATCTGACATGCAAGGACTGCCAGGCTTCCACATTTATCTTTGTTTCCGTCGGGCCGATGGGGGTGGCGAGCTTCGGGGTGCTGACCGATGTCGATCATACTGAAGCGAAGCGGATTTTCGGGAGCGATCCCGTGTCATCGGATGATGCTATCGAGATGCATCGATTTCTCAAGGAACACAAGAGTGTCGAGGCGCTCGTTTCGTTTTAATCAAGGGGTGTAATAATATTAATTTTTTTTGAGTCAGGGATATGTCAGAATACATGAAATTGAATGCGGTACTCCGCGAGGAAGCAGGCAAGGGCCTGGACAAGCTCCGTCAGGATGAAATGGTGCCGGCCGTCATTTATGGACGGAAAATCACGCCGCAGAATATCGCTCTTTCCTATATCGATTTTTCCAAGGCGTACAAGCAGGCGGGAGAAAATACGATTATCGAGCTTGCCATCGGGAAGGAGAAGGCGGTCAATGTCCTGATCCATGATGTGCAGATGAGTCCGATCAAGAATCGTTTCATTCATGCTGATTTTTTCCAGGTGCGTATGGATGAGGAGATTGAGACCCATGTTCCGCTCGTTTTCATCGGTGAATCACCGGCGGTACGCGAAATGGGCGGTATGCTCATGAAGTCAATCGAGGAATTGCCGGTAAAAACATTGCCGAGCGATCTCCCTCATTCATTGGAGGTGGATCTTTCCGTACTCAAGACATTCGAAGATCACATTACCGTCGCGGATATCAGGGTCTCGGACAAGGTGAAGATCGACGCCGATCCGAATATGGTCATCGCATCGGTGCTCCCGCCGCGTACGGAGGCTGAGATGGAAACATTGGATACCAAGGTGGAGGCTGATGTGACCAAGGTGGAGGGTGTTGTCAAAGAAACGCCTGTTGCTCCTGCTGTTGCTCCCGTGGAAAAGAAATAATGTTTCTGAGAGGCTCTAAAAGAAAAAACAACCCCAACCCATTTTGGGCGGGGTTGTTTTTGTTTGGCGATGGCCTCATAATATGGATAGATGGTTTTTCTTATCCGTCTTTGTTTTCTCACCTCTCACCTCTAACCTCTAACCTCTCAACCATATGTATCTCAAGCATGTCAATATTTATTTCTTCTTCGGTCTCATGATTTTGGTGGGGATGGTGGTGTTTTCTTTGTTCCAACCGTTTTTTACTGCGATTATCGCGGCAGCGATACTCGCGGCATTATTTCAGGTTCCGCATCAATGGCTGCTTCGGAAAACGGGCGAGAGGCCGGCCATTGCCTCACTCCTTTCCTGTCTGCTGATTA
This sequence comes from uncultured Bdellovibrionales bacterium, assembly GCA_964537075.1. Classification (GTDB taxonomy): domain Bacteria; phylum Patescibacteriota; class Minisyncoccia; order Moranbacterales; family UBA1568; genus CAYTED01. The sequence continues at coordinate 7,175 of CAZIBB010000021.1, forward strand.
TTTTTGTTATTATCGCACCTGTATTTCTCATTATTACCGCGGTAGTGAATGAGGCGAATGGACTGTATCAGTCGTTCGGTCAGGAGAAAACGATGAGTCAGGTGGTGTCGCAGATTTCCCATACGGTAGAGCGCATTCCTTTTTTGGAGAGAATGATAGGGGATTCCCTTTCCCAAGAAGCGATACTTCAGAATATTCGGGGATGGAGCGGAAATTTTTTGGATATTTTTCAAGCAGCCTATCGCGGGGTGAGTCAGTTCGTCTTTTGGGTATTTATCCTTTTTTTCACACTCTATTATTTTTTCATTGATGGTGCGCAGGGTCTTCGTTATCTCATGAAAATATCCCCTTTGCGTGATGAGCATGACGCGCTCTTGGTGAAGAAGTTCGTATCGATGACTCGGGCGACGATGAAAGGAACACTTGTTATCGGAGCCATACAAAGCATGATCGGAGGCATTCTCTTTTTCGCCGTCGGCGTGCAGTCGCCTGTCGTTTGGGCGACGCTGATGTTTTTCTTCTCCATCATTCCGATGATCGGAACGGCTGCGGTCTGGTTTCCTATGGGTATCATCCTGCTCCTCCTGGGGAATTTCTGGCAGGGTGCGTTCGTGCTGGGAATCGGGTTCGGTGTGATATCGGTCATCGATAATGTGCTGAAACCGAAGCTCGTCGGAAAGGATACACAGATGCATCCGCTTATCGTGTTTTTTTCGACGCTTGGCGGCATTTCCCTTTTCGGTCTCTCAGGTTTCATCCTCGGGCCGATCGTGATGTCGCTTTTCATGGCGCTTTGGGAAATTTACGCCATTGAATTTCATAAACAGCTGGAATCGTACAATGATCCGACTCGCGAATACCGAAAGGAAGAACAGGTATGATTTCTTGGTGGCAGCATCTTCCACAATATATGGATCCGATCGCTTTTATGATCGGGTCATTTCCGGTCCGGTTCTATAGCCTTTTTTGGATTTTCGGGTTTTTCGGAGTATGGCTCTTTCTTACTGTCATATTGAAAGCCGAGCGGCGCGATGCCGTTTTTCGTGAGGAAATTTTCGATGGTCTGTTATGGATGTTTTTCGGCGCGCTTGCCGGCGGTCGCTTCGGATACGCAGTATTGTATGCACCGAGATATTTTTTGGATCATCCTCTTGCTCTGATCATCCCTTTTGATGGAAACGGTTTTTCCGGATTTTCCGGTATGAGTTTTTTTGGTGGTATTATCGGCGCCGTACTCGCCCTCGCCATATTTCTTCGGAAAAAACCCGATTCGCTTCTCTCCCGGATGGATTATTATGCTCTCGTTGCCCCAATCGCCATTTTTTTCGGTCGGATTGGGAATTTTTTTAATGGCGAGCTTTTTGGTCGGGTGACGGCCGTTCCCTGGGGGATGTATTTTCCGGGAGGGGGAAATATCCTGCGTCATCCGAGTCAGTTATATGAAGCTTTTTTAGAGGGAGTGATACTCCTTATTTTTCTCCTGCTTCTTCGGCGATATCCGAGAACGACCGGTTCTCTCGCAGGATTTTTTCTCTTTGGGTACGGATTGTCCCGGATGATCGGGGAATTTTTCCGTGAACCGGATCCGGGGGATACTCTTTTTATGAGCCTCTCTCTGGGACAATGGTATAGTTTCTCCCTTATCATGGTATCTTTTCTCTTCCTTGCCTCGATAAAAAGGAAAAAAAGTGCTATACTCTAGAGTAGATTCGTAGATAATGAATATAAATTCTTTTGTATGAGTAAGGTGATCGGTTTTATCGTCATTCTTCTTGTCTTGATCGGCGGTCTCGTCTATTGGGGGTTAAAAGATAGCGGATCAGTCATTGAGGCGACACCTGACAATGGCGCTTCGATCGTGTATTACTATGGTGCCGAGTGTCCGCACTGCAAGGATGTGCAGGATTTTATCGATCAGAATGATATTGCCTCGAAAGTGAATTTCGTGAAAAAAGAGACATGGCATAATTCGAAAAATGCGAATGAAATGGAAGAGAGAGCGAAGTCCTGTGGCATACAACAGGAAGGTATGGGAGTCCCATTTTTATTTGCGGATGGTAAGTGCTTTGTGGGGACGCCTGATGTTATCACCTTTTTCAAGAAAGCGGCCAGTATAGAATAAATAGGATAGCATCCCGATGAAATAACGGGTATTACACCCCAAAGCAAGCTCCGCAGAGCGGACAAGCAGAGCTTGTCCTCCCCGCGGCAGGCCGCGTGGTAACACCCAATTTTACCGGCACTGCACTCGCCCCGATGAACATCGGGGTCTCACTCGTTCGGTAATAAACGGATAGAATCCCATGGGAAGATATTTCGATATCGCGCCAAAAAAAAATAAACAGACATCTGTTGAGACAAAGAGCGTCTTTCGCGTTTTCGGCGTTCGACGAGTATCCATGCAGTCTTCTTTTCGGACGATACTTTTCGCCTGTAAGCCTGAGCTTTTTCTCGCAAAGCTTTTTTTCCAATCGAAAAAAATATGGGAAAAGATTCGGATGTGGCGATACCGCCTGCGCGTAGTTCTGCATCAGCTGAGTTCGCGACATGCATTTCTCAGGCACCCAGCCTCCCCACTTCGTGTTTTGAAGCCATCGCGACTGGCGATACTCGCGGCGATAGTGTTTGGCATGACGATGACGCATACAGTGGAGCGACTCATCAACGGCAACGCTTCGGCCGATGTCACACCTCAGGTGGCGGGGATATCGGAGGAACAAACGGGAGATGATTTGAAAAACCTTTCGTCAGAGGAGCTGTTGGCCCTGGCGAATGCCGAGAATAGAGGGGAAAAGCCTTTCGAGATAGAAATTCTTTCCCAGTTTATCGATGAGGGAAAACAGGATAAGTTCGAGGCGGAGGTGCGGCGCATGGTGGCGGGGTATCCCATCGAGTCCATGCTCCCTTTTATTTTTGAAAAGGATCGGATTACGGCAACCTTTCTCATCGGGATTGCGAAAAAAGAATCGAATTGGGGGCGACGAGTACCGGTTCTTGATGGACAGGATTGTTTTAATTATTGGGGGTTTCGGGCAAATCGACGTTTGATGGGGACGGGCGGGCATACGTGTTTCAATAGCAAAAAAGATGCCGTTGATTCGGTGTCCAATCGAATTGAAAATTTGATTTATGAATATGAACGCAATACGCCAGAGAAAATGATTGTCTGGAAATGTGGATATTCCTGTGAGGGGCATTCCCCTGAGAGTGTTCGGAAATGGATTTCGGATGTCGAGGGGTACTACAATGCTCTCAATGATTCGGAGAAAGAGTGAGGGGAAGAGGAATAGAGTTGAGAAAATAGATGTGAGGATAGTCTTTCTTGAAGTCCTTCAGGAGGTTTTGAATTCGAAAGCACGGTCTTTTTTTATTGGCAAAAAAGTTTCGAATTCAATCTAAGACGGTCTCGCTGGAGATCGACTGGTCATGAAGGGCTTTCAAGAAAGACACTCTTATTTAAAAAACGCTGAAATAGGCGTTTTTTTGCTTTATGTAAGCCATAGGGAGAGGTAAAATATGGCTCTTTGTCAATTGATAAGAAATGGTTTTTCTGTTAGAATAGGGCTTCATCTTTTCAATGAGAGTTAAATGGAACAGAGAGCATATGCTGAGTCTTTTTTCGGGTATTGATCCGGTACGGAGAATTATGATGGATAATCCACGGATAGCCGGATTATCCGGTTTCTTCATTTTTCTTTTGTTCGCCGGAGGAGTTGCTGTGTGGGATACGACGCAGAGGGATGATCGCCAATCGGTATCGGTGGATATTCCACTCTGCGTTTTGCGTTCTCATGCGAGTGTTCTGTATCCTGAAAATCGTGGTCATTTGAATCATATCGTCAATGATTCCTGTAGCAAGGCGGCAAAGGAATGGACTCAACAAATGACTTTGGGAAAAGAGATGATGGCTCAGAAAAAAATGGCCGCGGCTCAAGGTCTTGATAACACCCTGAAGAATCAGATCATTTCTATGACCATCGGCTATCCGATTGAAATTATGTCGACATCTCTCGCTCAATACGATCGCGAAGTGGCGGCGCTTCTCGTCGGCATCGCGAAAAAAGAATCGAATTGGGGGCGACGAGTGCCGCGATCGGCCGATGGCGCCGACTGCTTCAACTATTGGGGATTTAAGGGGGCGGGAAGTCGTGGTGTTGCCATGGGTCATGGGTGTTTTGGATCGCCAGAGGAAGCGGTTGAAATGGTGGGAAATCGTGTCGCTGAATTGGTGCATATTCGATCGACGAGTGAACCGAAGAACTTCACTATCTGGAAATGTGGATCGTCATGCGCGACGCATACGCCCGAGAGCGTGCGAAAATGGGTGAGTGATGTGGATCAGTATTACCGAGTCTTGGTCGCCAGTCGATAATTTTTTGATTTTTTCTTGGCGCATTTCTTCGTTGCCATTTCCGGTGCTCGACACCATACTTTCATCAGTATGGCTTTCTCCGCTCCTCAATGGCGCCTCGAACTGCACTCAAGAAAAAATCAAAAGTAACTCTTATTTTTTAGTATTTTTCTTCATGCGCCAGGTGCGATATACTTGAGTCATGGAGAAAGGATCAGGCATATCAAGGAATATTTTTATTTTGCTCGGAATAGTGGAGGTCATTTTTCTGACCCTGCTCTATCTTCTTTTTTCCGGATATATCGACAGTCACCGATAGCGGTGAAAGAACAAAAAACATGGAAAAATTTTCCCATCGGACTTGAGTATGTATCGCAAACAGTGGTTTTTCGGTATAAGATATATCAAACATCCGTCGGGCAATAAACATTCTTGGTCGGAGCATAAGAGTAAATCTCAATAAATGGTATTCACCCTGTGTTACCGTCACTCGCTCGAAAGTGAAAGTAAGAACTTTCAGCCTTACTCACTCGCTCGGTAATAAAAAAAAGTATGAAATATTTTCTGAGTGTCGCCATTATCTTCGGAGGAATATTTTTCGGATCGATCGTTCGAGCGGAAGAAGGAAAAATCTCCATCGATGTCCTGGAACGTGATGAATGCGGACACTGTCAGGCGGAGAAGTCATTCTTGCAGGACTGGCAGAAACGCCACCCGGAGATAGCGGTACATTTCTACAATGTGTATGAGGAGGAGGGGAAGAGAATGCTCGCCTCAATCGCCGAAAAGACAGGATTGCCCCGGGCGACGCCGACGACCGTGATCGGAGGGCGGTTCGTGTTGCAAGGATTCGATTCGGATGAGACGACCGGAAGGGAATTTGATCGTATTCTTGCTTCGGCCAAACGTGAAGCGACTGGCCTGATGACGATTCAGGAGACGCTTGCCGGAGCGGGTATGCTCGAACGAACCGATACGGGGGCGCCGATCTGTAATGCTGAAACGGGTATCTGCACCAACCCGAAAAGCCCATTGAGCGCGGTCAAAATTCCGTTCACCGGGAAGATATTGGATGTTTCCGGATACTCGTTGCCACTCCTCGCTTCGGTATTGGGTTTCATCGACGGATTCAATCCCTGCGCCATGTGGGTGCTCGTGACATTTCTTCTCGTGCTGCTTCAGACGGGGTCGCCGGCCCGCATGTGGTCTATCGCTGGACTTTTCATTATTGCCGAGACCGTGATGTATTACCTCATCCTGAATGTGTGGTTTACGACATTCAATTTCGTCGGTCTTGATCGCATCGTAACTCCGATCGTCGGCCTCGTTTCCGTCGGTGGAGGAATTTTCTTTCTCTACGAATGGCGGAAAAACGATGGAACCTGTCAGATAGTGAATACGAGCGGTCGATCGAAGATTTCCGGACGGATCAAGAAATTGGCATCCGAACCGCTGACATGGATTTCTGCCGCCGGTGTCATCATGCTCGCCTTTTCGGTGAATGTGATCGAATTCGCATGTTCTATCGGGATTCCGCAGGCTTTTACAAAAATACTCGAAATCAATAACTTAGGATTCCTTGGTACGCAGAGCCTCATGGCAACCTATATTTTCTTCTATATGATTGATGATTTTTTGGTCTTCGGCCTTGCTCTCTGGGGATTTGAGAAGCTGCATTTGACTGCAACCTATTCGCGATGGGCGAATCTCATCGGAGGCATGCTGATGATCCTTCTCGGATCGATCCTCATATTCGCCCCGGAGATGTTGCAAATTTTTTAGAGTCCGCTCAACAAGCAAGAGAAGCATCTCTTTTTCAGTTTTTGCGGTAAGATATGAGACAGGCTTTGAGAGGAAGGAAGTATTTCCAGAATGGAAAGGATGGGGTATACTAAGCGGGATATAAATCGTAATAAATATATTATGGAAGAAATGATGCAAGAGGAAAGACGAGAGAAGGCGTCTTTGAAAGCGAGCAATGATGCTTGGCTTTTGGCGGGAGCTATCCTTTTGGGGAGCGTGATCGTCGCGGCATCCGTAGCGACCGGTGGAAATTTTTTGAAGAAGGTTGACACATCGGCTGCGACGGAGGGAGCCGATGCGAAGCCGCAGAAAAATGCGGAAGTGACGGTAACACAGGATCAGGTAAAGGCGCTTTTTACGGATAAGAATCTGGCTTTCGGAGATAAGAATAGCAAGGTACTGTTTGTCGAATTCAGCGATCCGAGTTGTCCGTATTGTAATATCGCCGCCGGTAAGAATCCGAATTTCAATAAACAGGCTGGTGGGCAATTTGTTATGGTGAAGGATGGCGGAACGTATTTGCCACCCGTGATTGAAATGAAGAAAATGGTGGATGCTGGTAAGGCGGCCTTTGTGTGGATCTACCAAAACGGACATGGAAACGGAGAACTAGCATCTCAAGCCCTCTACTGTGCCCAGGAAAAGAAGAAGTTTTGGGAAGTGCATGATCTCCTGATGAATGAGGCGGGGTTCAAGCTGATTAATGAAACGGTAAAGAATGACATCACGAAAGTTTCCGTGATGGCGGACTTTTTGAAGTCGGCGGTTTCAGTGACTGATATGAAGTCCTGCTTGGAAAGTGGCAAGTACAGTAGCCGATTGGTCGATGATATGGCGGTTGCCAAGCAATTTGGTGTCAGTGGAACGCCTGGGTTCTTTGTGAACACGACGAACTTTGCCGGAGCTGTGAGCTTCAAGGATATGCAGTCTGCCGTGGAGAGGGTGAAATAGTCTCGGGAAGAGGTGAGAGGGTAGAGTTTAGAGAATAGAAGATAGAGAAGAGTAAATGACCGTCCCGTAAGGGCGGTCTTTTTTCTAAACTCTAAACTCTCTTCTCTCAGGCCTCTCTATCCTTGGTTATTTTTCCTGATTGGTTTACAATGGAAGGGTAATGATCTGGAAATAGAGCCTATGTTTTTCGGAAAACAAAAATATCTCGGTATTGATTTCGGAACCTCTTCGATCAAGGCGATAGAGTTGGAGCCCGCTGCCAATGGACAGGCTGCTTTGACGAATTATGCGGAAGTGAGTCTCTCTTCGATTGAATCAGGAAAACTTCATCAGGAGCATTCCTATGATGATGAAATTATATTGTATCTCAAGGCTTTGCTCGAGCGTCTCGACTTGGATAAACGAGAGGCATTCATGGCGCTCCCGGCCTTTGTCGGCTTGGTGACTTTGATTGAGCTTCCTGATATGAATCCTCGGGAAATGGAAGACGCTATCCGTTTCGAAGCGCATAAATATGTTCCCTCCAATCTTTCCGAAGTATCATTGAGCTGGGAAATAGTGAGACATCGCGAAGTCCCTGGTCAAGATGGCAGTGTGCCATTGAAAAAGATTGATGTTTTGCTGGTCGCGGCCTTGAACAAGGAAATCAATCGATACAATAAATATGCGCTCGGAGCGGATCTGAGCCTGAAGTTTCTCGAATTGGAGACGTTTTCCCTGGCGCGTGCGCTGGTCGGGAAGGAACCTGGCACTTCGATCATCATCGATATGGGTTCCAAAGCGACGAATATCATCTTGATTGAAGATGGCGTGGTGCAGCTGAGTCGCAATATCGGCATCGGCGGACATGATATGACGCGTATCATCGCTTCGAGTATGAATATCACCATGGATCGTGCGGAAGAGATGAAGAAAAGTAATCAGGATTTCCTGAATGTCTCCGGCTCGGCTATCGTCTTCCCGTCACTTGATATCGTCATTGCCGAAACGAATCGGATCATCGCGGCATACGCGGCACAGGCAGAGGGGAAAAAAATAGACAAAGTCATTCTTTCCGGTGGCTCATCCGGATTGACCGGACTCACGCAATTCTTGTCGAAATCTCTCGGGGTACCTGTTGTTTTGGCTGATCCGTGGAAGCGCGTCGTTATCAAGGACACTTCGCGGGCATCTGTTGAAAAACTCGGCGCTTCTTTTTCCGTCGCGGTCGGATTGGCTCTCGGCGGCATCGACGGTAT
>CAZIBB010000022.1:0-11744 GCA_964537075.1 uncultured Bdellovibrionales bacterium
AACTATGGCAACCCTGATAATGAAAAAGACGAAGATCGTGGCCACGCTCGGTCCCGCATCGGAAAGCGAGGTGATGATTACAGGACTCGTCAAAGCAGGAATGAATGTCTGTCGCCTGAATTTCTCTCACGCCACGCATGAGGGAGCTTTGACGCAAATCAAGACTATCCGTACGGTTGCCGCAAAAATCGACACACCTATCGCTATTCTCCAGGATTTGTCCGGTCCCAAGATCCGTATCGGTGATTTTTATAAAGATCGCGTCCTTCTCAAAAAAAACGGCCTCTTCACCCTAACGACAAAGAAATGCCTTGGCGATGAGAGCAGAGCTTACGTGAATTATCCAGCACTCTCCAAGGAACTCAAAAAAGGGGATTTCGTATTGCTCGATGATGGGAAAAAACGCCTCAAGGTGCTCTCAATCGTCGGGAGTGATATCCTGTGCCGCATCATCGCCGGCGGAGACACCAAAAGCCGTCGTGGGGTGAATCTTCCCGGGATACCGCTTCAGATCAGCTGCCTGACACCGAAAGACAAAAAAGACCTCGCTTTCGGTATCGAACATAAAGTGGATTATATCGCGCTCTCATTCGTCCGTCGCGCATCGGATATCCATGAATTGCGCGCTATCCTTACGAAGAAAAAATCTACCGCGAAGATTATCGCGAAAATTGAAACAGGAGAAGCTATTCAGAACATCGATGCCATTATCGCCGCAACCGATGGCGTGATGGTGGCGCGCGGAGACTTGGCCGTCGAGGTGCCGGCGCAGGAAGTTCCGATTTTACAGAAAATGATCATCGAGAAATGCAATGTAGCCGGCAAACCGGTCATCGTCGCCACCCAGATGATGGAATCAATGATCAAATCCCCCGTTCCCACCCGAGCCGAAGTTTCCGATGTTGCCAATTCGATTCTCGATGGCGCCGATGCGGTGATGCTCTCGGAAGAAAGCGCTCTGGGCGAATACCCGATAGAAACCGTCACCATGATGTCGCATGTCGCGGAAATCGCGGAAAAGAACTATCCCCACCGTGAAGCGCTCTACGGCAATATCCTCACCCAAAAAGATGGTGGTGGATCACAGAACCGCGACATCGTCGATGCCATCACTTTTTCCGCGGTGAGCACCGCATCAGCCGTGGGAGCGAAGGCTATCATCGCACTTTCAGAATCAGGTTTTACCGCGCGCATGGTATCACGTTACCGTCCGGCGCAACCGATCATCGCCATGAGTCCAAAGGGATATGTCGTTCGCCAGCTCGAATTGGTTTTCGGCTGCTTTCCCGCTCGCATCGAACACCTGGTGACTATTACCGATGTGATGGATGTCATCCGCGCATACATGCTCAAAAATAAACTCGCCAAAAAAGGCGACAAGGTCGTCATCGCCGCCGGTATCCCGTTTGGCCATGTCGGCGGTACCAATACCGTAAAGGTAGAGGTGATCTAATTCACCTTCTTCCAATCGAAGTTCCACGGATCGGTTTTCCGTCCGGGAGCGATATCGGCGTGGCCGACAACCGTTTTGATACTGTATTTTCCCTTCAAATACACAATCAGATCATTCACTGCGAGGTACTGTACATCCGTATATTTTTCATCTTTCGTATTCAGGATCTCGACACCGATGGAAAAATCATTCACATTCGTCCGACCATCGGGCATTTTCGATACGCCCGCATGATACGCGATATTGGCATCATCTACGAGCCGATAAACATTTCCCTTTCGATCAATCATGTAGTGTGGGGCGACTTCATACCCTTTCCAAATAGCAATCACCCTATCCACTGAATACACATCACCGCCCAAAGAATTATATGATGAGTGAAGCACGACCGTATCGATAGTCCTCTCCTGTCCCGAAACACCGAAACCGAAATTCACTTTCTTCTCGATGATATTTATTCCTGTTTTTTCGTTCAAAACAACGGTCGTTCCGCCTGCGGGCGGTGCGTCCGCTGTTTGGGTTGCTTTCTGTTTATTGCTATCTGTTAGCTGTTCTATACTTTCCGCTAATTGTTTGCTGTTCTCTGTTACCTGTTTACTGACACTGTCTGCCTGATCCTTGATCGCCTCAAACGAAGCGAGGCTTGTCGCCCCTTGTTCCTTGCTCATTGTTCCCTGTTCACTGACATTTGTCTTTTCCACTGTTACCGACCCATTCGAAGAGCCAAACAGAAAGTATCCCACCCCGAGGATCATGATTGCCAGAGTAATAAAAAAACTGATAAGACCCATATATTCAGAAGAAATTAGAAGTTAGGAAATAGAGTTTAGAGACGAGTATTTACTGTACTGTATTTCTTTTCCAGTGCACTCAATGCTTGCTCTGCCAAATATGAGTACTGCTCCGGCCGTATCGCAATCCGATCGTGACCGCCCGCAACCGAATAAAATCCGTCTACACCGAGGCCTTCGGCATTTTTCGTTTGTAATTTTTTCATAGAAACCATCTCGTCATCAGCACCCGAGACGATACTGATACCGTGCTCTCCCTTGGATTTCATATTCTGCCAAACATGCCTCGTGACGATGGAGTTCATCGATTCCCATAATCCCTTGATAAGTCCTCTTTTTTTAAGCCACAACTTGGTATCTTTTTCTCCTTGTTGATATCGTGTTTTTTCCGTTCCATATTGTGCTTTTTCAAGCTCCGAAGCCTGTCCCTCTTTTATTTTTTTCTCCATGGCCTTCATTTCTTCTTTTGCAATTTGAGTATTCTTCCCTGCTTGTCTCATGATTCCGAAACGAGATTCTTTCTCTGTCAAATCAGGTGGGGAAATGAGTACGAAGTGACGAAATACTTGAGGCGACCTTTCCGCGGCAATTGCCAGATTGATACATCCTTCTGAATGCGCGATAACATCAGCCTCTCCCAATCCTTTCGCCGCGAGAAGGGTCAAGATCGCATCCGCGCGATTTGCCTGAGCGGTCGGGTACACACTCGTATGTACTTCGTCTAATTGTGTATCCTGAGTTGGCATCGAAAGCGTGATCACTCGCCTCCCTGCCTTCACAAACTCATAGAGAGTATCTTCGTATGATCGAGGAGTCTTTCCCCAACCCGGTATAAATATGACCGGGGTCTCCTTTGTTTGTTCGAGGGGCTTGATGTCCCATGCTTCAAAACTCGATTCCCCGAAAGGAATCTGCTCAATATGCGCGAACTGCTCACAAAAATGTTTCCGCTCCCTATCCACCTGTTCAATTTTTGGAAGAAAAGAATTCTCATTCATGCGATAAACAACATTAACTGGTGATTCCCTCTATTATATACTTCTTTCTTCTGGAAGAGAAAACCACTGATCTCTCTAAGTTTTTTCTCCGGCTTAGTAGAATAGCGGACGCACCGCCCGCAGGCGGAACGACCGCTCTCAAAAAAACTACTTGTACCGCAAGGCATCGAGGGTATCAATCTTACTCGCCTTGCGGGCAGGGAAAATTCCGGTAAGGAATCCGACAAAGGCACCAAAAGCGATAATCGTCATCACGAACCACAATGGACTGTAAAAAAGATCCACTTTTTCTCCACCAAATCGTGTCGCGATGAGATTGATGATGAGATTGAGAACCTCGCCCTCGGTATATCCGATGAGCACTCCGCCGAGACCGCCGAGAAAACCCATCATAGTCGCTTCCGAGATGAACATAAGCCAAATCGCCATGTTGGAAGCACCGATCGCCTTCATGATACCGATCTCTTCCGTTCGTTCGAGGAGCGTGATCGTCATCGTATTGAACATACCGATAGCCGACACCACGAGCGCGATCACACCAAACATCATGAGCACGATTTGCACCACGCTGAATACTTTGTTCGCTTGATCGACGATATCCGAAATAGACGAAGCGATGAGACCCTTCTCCACGACGGCGGCGCGGACACCCTCCACCTCATTCGTGCTTCCGCACTTCACTTTGAACTTGGAAAAGTCCGGAAGATTCAAACGACTCACCGTCTGAATCGGAAAATACAGTGTATTTTCTTCGCCCTGCACGATACCCGAGACCACATACGGCGCATCCGGTATCAAAACTTCATCCTTTGACTGTCCATCCGATGTATCGATTTTCCGAAAAAGTTTCAAATCAATCGATCTCCCGATGATATCCTTCGGATTTTGACTGAAAATCGTCGCAACGGCATTCGAAACGACAATTTGATGTTCCGTACTCTCAAAGTTCTTCCCAAAAATGAAAGCAAGTCCGTCCAAATTCATGAAATCACTCTCCGTAGCGACAGCATTCACTTCGAGCGCCACTCCATCGAGACGCACCTGTGAGCGAAGTTCGAGAGCAGGGATAACATCCACTACGCCTTGGATATCCTTGATCGTCGTTATCATGTTCTGATCCAAAGCAACCGTTCCTTCGCGCTCAATCGTCACATCGAGCGTTACCAAAGCATCCGATGTAGTGATTTTTTGAAGAATGGTTCGCTGCAAGCCATAACCGAATGACACCAGAAACAAAATCGCCGCGATACCGACGCCCATACCGAAAATGGTCAATATGGTTCGCATGGTGCGAGCCTTGAACATACGAAGTGACAGTTTGATGACATCGGAGATGAGCATATTTACAGAAGAGATTAGGAGGTAGAGTTTAGAGGTTAGACTTTTATCAAGGTCGGTCCCTGGGATTTTTCTTAAGGACTGACCTTGATAAAAGAATAAGAGTTAGGAGTATTTGATGAGCATGATGATTTCGATTTCACGCACCACCTTTTCGACTGTCAGGCGGTTGATACCGACACCACCGATATCCTGGGGTGCATCCAAACGTCGAAAGAGTTCTTTCTGTCCGATCTTGCTTTCCAGGCGGAGCTTGAGCGTCGACTGCAGACGGATATCCTGATTCGGATTCAGTGTTATATGGAAGAACTGCTTCAGATATTGTGCGAGCTCCATCGGAGAGCGACTCGGCATTGATTTGCCGATCTCGGCCTGTTCGACAATGGCCATAATACGCTCAGAAAAAGATTTGGCACGGGATTTATTCCAACCGGCTCCGCCTTCCTCGATCTCCTTATCAAGTGAATGGGCGAATTGCTCCCTGCTGATATTATGAAAGAGTATTTCCTTCAAAAAATTCTCTCCCAAAGACACTTGCTCTTCCGAAAGTTCCGAAAGAACATGCGACATGAGTTGTTTCGCCTTGAATGGAATGAGTAATACGTCGACCTGCTGAGGAAGCAAATTCGTAAAAGAAGCCATGAGCATTTTCAGCTCTTCCGTTTCTTTCGGGATATCCTCCTCGTGGAGGCGTTTCAGCAATTCCTTCTCCTCCTCTTTCTTCTTTTCCGGAATCTTTCGCTTTTCCTTGAAAACTTCCTCGCTGATGACCCTACCATCCTTCATGCGGATCACACGGTCGGCATAGATGAGATGATCGGGATTATGCGTCACCATGATGATCGTCTTTCCGTCATGCTCGTTCAGCTCCTTCAAGATCTGCAATACGTTTTCTGCCGATTCGGAATCGAGATTTCCCACCGGCTCATCTGCCAGGATGATTCCCGGATTATTGATCAGCGACCTCGCCAGAGCCACGCGTTGTTTTTGTCCGCCGGAGAGCTGGCTCGGATATTTGTCCGCATGCTCAACGATACCGAAACGACGGAGGAGCTTGATACCATCGATTCGTCGGGTTCTGATACTCTCTCCCCGAAATGCCCTCGGCAGACAAACATTATCAAGTACCGTGAGCGAAGAAATGAGATAGAAAGCCTGGAAAACCATCCCTACGCCCACCTGATGCAATTCAAGCATTTCCCGCTCCGTCATTTTCGAAAGCCCTTTTCCATTGATGAGAATGTCTCCATAAGTCGGCGTTTGAAGACCGGCAATCGCGTACAACAGGGTTGATTTTCCGCAGCCTGAAGGACCGAAAATGATCACGTACTCGTTCGGATAAATGGAAATATTCGTCTCTTCAAGGGCCCTTGTCTCATTGGACTTCCCCTGATTATAGAGCACCCGAAGATGGTCGACGACGATTGATGGTTCTAATCCGAATTCCATGTTCTGAATGACAAAAAATCATATCCATTGTAACATATTTTTTCTGTCTTTTGTTTGAAAAAGAGAGTATACTGAGTTTATGAATATGAAAAAACAACAATCTTCCCATGACACGCCTTGGTGGAAGGGAACACTCTCACTTGTCAGCCAAGTATTGTCTACCGAAATTCGTTCTGTCGTTTTGTCAACACGGAATCAAATCCGGAATTTTATTCAGATTGCGACCGTTCGGTTTTTTCTCCTCCTTTCGGGATTTCTCGGGCTTATCTTCATTCTCATGGGACTCAGCCGGCTCCTTGCCGAGGTCTTTCATTCTCCTGGTATCGCCGATGTGCTTCTCGGATCGACTCTCCTCTCGCTTTCTCTGATTTTTTTCTTTATACTGAGAAGAGAAGGGAAGGGATATTAAATTATAAGTAATAAATTAAGCAACACCTGTATGAAGAAAGCGAATGCCGTCGTACAAGCAGTAACCAAGTCAGCAAAGAAGGAACTAAACACCACAAAAAAGCAAGTCGAGGCTGGTATCAAAAAAGCTCAGACTCTCGCTGAAAAAGAAATTTCGAAAGTAAAGCGCGAATTCAATAAGGCCGTCAAACAAGCAGAGCAGTATGTCAAGAAGAATCCTGAGAAGGCAACGTTTATCGCAGCTGGCATCGGTGCCACCATCGGAGCTGGTATCACCGCTCTCGTCGCCAAACACCTCAAAGGTAAGAAGTAGCTAAGGAGAGATTAGAATTTAGAGTGTAGAGTTTAGGAAATAGAAAAAAGACTGGATTTCTCCAGTCTTTTTTTGTTCATAGTCTCCATCCCCGCATCCAAGGTCTCCGCGCGAAAAGAATCGCTAGAAATTCACGACTCGCATAAGACACAGTAGATCTCAAAAGGAGGAAGTGAAGCGCCTCTTGAGAGCTTCCATAGGGTGAGTCCCCCGCTAAGCGGGGTCGATTGTTATCGCAGGAGAGAGTTTGCCTTGGGATACTTTTCTTTGCGGACAAAGAAAAGTATGAGAAAAGTTAGAAAAATATTATTTTTTTATTTTAATACGTAGATCGCAAAGCATTCACGATCACGACCACATCAATTATTTCCTGAAGTACAGCTCCCTGTACTGGAGAAATAAATCCAAAAAAAGCGAAGAACATCCCGAGAAGTGACAATCCGATACCGATGAGAATACTCTGTTGCGCCGTTTTATATGACTTTCGTGCGATATGAATGATATCACGAATTTTCCACACATCATTCCCGAGTACCGCTATGTCCGCCGCCTCGATCGAAGCGCTATTCTCCGTTCCTGAAAACACTATCCCCACATCAGCCAAAGCCAAAGCCGGTGCGTCATTCATCCCATCGCCGATAATCCCCACCAGACCCCGTTCCTGTCCATGCCGCACTGCCTCGGCCTTGGTTTCCGGCAGACAATCCGCGAAAATCGGAATGCGAAATGACTTGAATACCCTATCTGCATTTTCCTTCCGATCGCCGGTCAGAATAGCCATATGATATCCGCGCTCGTCCAAATAGCGAAAGAGTTTCCCAACATCGTCCTTCAACACGTCATCCAGGAGAAACTGCCCGATTTTTTCCCCTTCACCATACATATCGATAGCAATTCCTTGACCCATGCCTTTGACAAGACGATATTTCTTTCCCTCAATGACTCCTGAAATACCCTCGCCGATTTTCTCGGTTACTTTCTCAGCCCGATATCCTTTCCCACTTCTTCTTTCCCATTCAGCTACCACCGCTCGAGCGACCGGATGAAAGGAATGTTTCTCAAGCGCCGCCGCAAGATCAAGTAATTCTTCTACCATATATCGTTCATCGGAGGAAGTGATAGTTTTCAGATGTGGTTCACCCAAGGTTAGCGTTCCGGTCTTATCGAAAAAAAGCGACCGCGTTTTTACTAAAAGCTCGAGAATCTTCGGTGATTTCACGACGATACCGCTTCGTGCCGCCCGATTCAATCCCCCGATGAAACTGATTGGCGCGGCGATCAGGAGTGGGCAAGGAGTTGCGATCGCCAGCACCGCGAGAAAACGTTCCATATCACCAAAGAGAATGTACGCTCCGAAGGCGATTACCAAGGTGACACCGGTAAAAACAATATTATAGCGCTCCGCCAGGCGCACGGTGTCCGACGGATGTTTCTTCCCTTCTTCCACGAGGGAAAGGATTCTCCGATAACTCGAGTGTTCGAAATCTCCCGTTACCATGATGCGGATCATTTCGCCGACATTGATCGAACCACTTCGAAGAATCGCCCCGACATGATATGCCATTGGTTCTATTTCCCCCGTCAGATTCGATTCATCGATCAGTGCATCGGTCAAAAGTTCTCCGTCAAGCGGCACCATTTCATTCTGGCGGAGAAGTATGCTCATTCCCGGCTTCGCTTCATGAATATCGATTATTTTCGTCTCATCGTTCCCGATATCTCGCATGACGGTTTTCGGAAATTTCTCCAATAATTCCTTCAAAGTCTTTTCCGCACGAGCCGATCCATATTCTTCGAGTGCCGCCGATACCGACGCCATGAAAGCAATCACCGCACCCACGAGCCATGCTCCCATGCCAGACGCCACTCCGAGGGTCAGAAGCGCGATATAATCCAGATTCCACTTCCCCCGCTTCACCCGCTCGAATGACTCTTGCAGAAGTCGAAACATTCCGATCATCACCGCTACCTGATACCAAATCGCCTGCGACAAAAAAAGTCCTGCCAAAAGCAAAACAAGTGCGATCATCGGCACCACGAAATTCCGATTCCAAAATATTTCTTTGATATTCATAGGGACGCTCCCCTCCTCCCCTTTTCTCAGGGGAGGAATTAAAGGAGGGGTTTTATTTTTCTCCATTGTATCACGCCATAAAAAAGACCGGAGAAATCCGGTCTTTTCGTTTGCTGTTTTCTGCTGACTGTTAACTGATCCTCATTATTTCTTCCGGGAATGTCTTGTGCGTTCGGTTTCCGTCAGATATTGCTTGCGGAGGCGCACACTTTTCGGTGTCACTTCGAGGTATTCATCATCACTCATCGTCTCGAGTCCTCGCTCAATCGACAAATCCCATGCCGGCGTCAGTTTCACCGCCTCATCCGTACCCGAAGAACGCATATTCGTTAGCTGTTTTCCTTTCACCGGGTTCACTGCCATATCCTCGCCCTTGGCGGTATTGCCGATGACCATGCCTTCATAGACATCCACAGCCGCACCTATATAGAGCACGCCGCGCGTCTGAAGATTATCCAAGGCGAATGCCGCGGTCTTGCCGGTCGCCATCGAGATCATCGCTCCAGCATCACGACGCTTGATTTCTCCCGCATGCGGACGGAATCCCAAGACGCGGGCATAGAGAGTTCCTTCTCCCTTGGTATCGATCGTAAATTCGCCACGATACCCGAGAAGTCCGCGCGTCGGTACCTCGAAAATCATCCGTACGAAACCACCGTTTGCTTCTTTCATCTCCATCATCACACCTTTTCGACGTCCCATTTTTTCGATGACCGTTCCCGATGCTTCCTGAGGACATTCCACCGTCACTTCCTCAAATGGTTCACATCGTACCCCATCCACTTCCTTGAAAATAACCTGCGGCTGAGACACCTGGAGTTCATACCCCTCGCGGCGCATGATCTCGAGGAGCACCGCGATATGCAGTTCGCCACGACCAAACACCTGATAAAAACCATCTTGTGACAAATCAATTTTCAGCCCCACATTCACTTCAAGCTCTTTTTCCAATCGTTCACGGATCTGCTTGTTCGTCACAAACTTTCCTTCCCGTCCGGCAAATGGCGAATCATTCACGAGGAAACGCAGAGAAATAGTCGGCTCATCAATACCGATGATAGGCAAAGTCTCCACGCTCGCATCCGTCGTCAGGGTATCACCGATTTCAATTCCCGGAATACCAGCAATCATCACGATATCTCCGGCCTGTACTTCCGCCGCTTCGACGCGATCAAGCCCCGAGAAGCTGTACATCTTCACAATCTTTCCCTGAAGCGATGTCCCATCAGCGCGCTTGGCGATCACCTGCGCACCGACATTCACTTTCCCCTCATAGACACGAGCCACGGCCAATCGACCAAGGAAATTATCATAGGCCAAATTGAATGGCTGTGCGCGGAATGGTTTGGTCAGGTCATGCAATGCCACCGGCACATGTTCGAGTACCGTATCGAGGAGTGGACAGAGATCACCCCATTCTCCTTCAAGGTTAATTTTCGTTTTTCCTTCTCGACCGATAGCGTACACGATCGGAAAATTCAATTGCTCATCAGTCGCACCGAGATCAAGAAAGAGTTCATAGATTGCCTCTGCTGCCTCCTTTGGCGCAGCGGCCGGCTTGTCGATCTTGTTCAGAACCACGATCGGCTTCAACCCGAGCTCGAGAGATTTCTTCAAAACAAATCGCGTCTGTGGCATCGGACCTTCCTGCGCATCCACGATCAGGAGCACGCAGTCGATCGATCGGAGCACACGCTCCACTTCGGAACCGAAGTCAGCGTGACCAGGCGTATCTACGATATTCACCTTCACATCCTTATACATGAGTGAAGCATTCTTGGCATAGATAGTGATACCGCGCTCCTGTTCGAGAGCGTTGCTATCCATCGAAAATCCTTCCGCGGCAAATCCTGTCTGCTTGAGAAGTGCATCCGTCAATGTCGTCTTTCCATGATCCACATGCGCGATAATCGCGATATTTCGAATGTCCATATTGTTGAGGCTAGAGGTAAGAGATTAGAGTTTAGAGATTTTTTATAACGGTCGTTCCGCCTGCGGGCGGTGCGTCCGCTGTAAAAAATTAAGATAACCCAAAGAGGAAAACAAAAAGCGCCTTCGCGCTCATCTATCAAGAATGATTATAAACAAAAACTCCCTTCTTGTCAAAAACCACTTATGCACCTACTCCTCAAACGAAGTTTGAGGAGTAGGTGCTGATCATTACTTTCTGTATTTCGTCTTTCCATCCTCATCATAGAGTTTGATGCCCAGAGCGAGGAGACGGTCACGGATGGCATCCGCTTCCGCATAATTTCCTTCCGCCCGATACACATTTCGTTTCTCGATAAGCGTCTCGATTTCTTCATCTTCCGATTCCCCTTCCAATTTGAAAATATCGAGGAAAGTCTGCAATTCTTGAAACAAACCAAATACCCGTTTGCCAGATTTCTTTCCGGATTGTGCTTTCATGAAATCAAAGAGATGCGCGAATGCCTGTGGGGTATTGAAATCATTTTCCATGGCAATAATGATATCTTCCCGGAGTTTCGCGACTATGCTCTCATTTTCCACGTCATCATATCCCTGGTCGATACGAAACACGAATTCATCAATACTTACCAGGGTATTCTTCGCCTGGAGCAATGCCTTCTTCGAAAAATCCATCATGGATCGATAGTGGGAGGAAACGAAAAACAGGCGCAGCACACGATAATCATATTCCACCAAAGCCTCGCGGATATTCTTGAAATTCCCCAAGCTCTTTGACATCTTTTCCGAATCGATATTGAGAAACCCGGTATGCATCCAATACCGAACGAACGGCGACTTTCCAGAAAGCGCCTCCATCTGGGTCAATTCGGCCTCATGGTGCGGGAAGATGAGATCAACCGCTCCGCCGTGAATATCATACTGCGGACCGAAGAATTTCTCCGTGATGGCCGTATCCTCGATGTGCCAGCCCGGTCGACCCATACCGATG